>NZ_BAXQ01000005.1:0-171786 GCF_001310615.1 Thalassobacillus sp. C254
TACGGAAGTTAAGCTCTTCAGCGCCGATGATAATTGGGGGGCAACTCCCTGTGAAAGTAGGACGCTGCCAGGCGGTAAAAGCACCCATGTTGTGGGTGCTTTTTTGGGTTTTCAACAATGTAATGGCTATAGAGAAAACATTATACCCTTGTATCTGGCTGCTGCCCCAGGGTGATCACAACAAGAACCAGGGGTAAGGGCTTCGGCAGGTAATATGAAACGCACTTGGCTGACCTGGTTTTATTAAAAAGTAAAAAACGGAAACCAGCAAACAAAAGAGCCCCTTCAGAAGCTGGGCTCGTGTCTTTTCTCTACTCTAACGTTCTATTCATTTCATCGACTGAAAATGGCTTGTCTGGTTCGGGGGTCTCATCCATGCTGAATACCCCATCTCCTCCGCACACGGTACAATGGTATTGCCATTCTTCATCATCCATAAGAAGGCCGGATCCATCGCAGGCTTTGCAAATACTGTCTCTGTTCATTAGGGTCAGCTCCTTTTCACTCATTTCTTTTTACGAATCCAACGCTTTTTGTGTTTAGGTGGTAACTTCTTTCATTTTTACTTTTGCTCTTTCCTTCACCCAGTTAATAAGACCGCCTTTGAGTATAATTTCAATTTGGCGAGGAGATAGGGCATGTTTTACTTCTATTTTTTTATTTTGTCCTTCAATCACGCCATAGAGAGGCTTGTTATTTTTCAGGGAATCAATGATATTGGAAAAGCGAATGACATCACCTTGTTCAATATTGTTGTGGTCCTCTTCATGCACAAAGGTCAACGGTAAAATACCAAAATTTACAAGGTTTTGCCAGTGGATTCTGGCAAAGTCTTTCACTAAGGCAACACGCATGCCAAGATACCTAGGGGCGAGAGCAGCATGTTCCCGGCTTGACCCTTGCCCATAATTAAATCCCCCAATGATCATGTGTCCTCCTTGAGGTTTTACTCCCTTAGCCCGGTTATAATAGGTATCATCTACAATCTCAAATGTAAATTTGCTGATTTCAGGAAGATTGCTTCGATAAGGGAGAACTCGTGCACCTCCAGCCAATATTTCATCAGTAGAAATATTGTCTCCCATTTTTAGCAAAACGGGGAGTACCAGCTCATCTGGCATCGGATCCATTTCAGGAATGGAGGCAATGTTAGGGCCTTTGTGAAGCTCAACTTCTCTTGCTTCTTCAATAGGAATAGGTTCTTGAAGTCCCGCGTCTTGAGAAGGGTGTCGAGGTTCTTTGATTTTGGGATATTTTTCTTCCAGTGTCCTCGGATCAGTAATCTCTCCTTTTAAGGCTGAGGCTGCAGCTGTTTCAGGACTGCATAAAAAGACACTGTCCTCACGTGTTCCTGAACGGCCAGGAAAATTCCTTGGTGTGGTTCTTAGGCTGTTGCGTCCTGTGGCTGGTGCTTGGCCCATGCCTATACAGCCATTACAGCCAGCTTGATGAAGGCGGGCTCCAGCTGATAATAAACTTGCAATGTGCCCCTCATTAACCAGGTCGGTTAATATTTGCCGGGAAGAAGGATTAATATCAAAGGAAACCCCTCTAGCGATTTGTTTGTCTTTCACAATTTCAGCAACCACTGCAAAGTCCCGGTAACCCGGATTTGCAGAGGAGCCAATATAGGATTGGTAAATCGGTTCTCCAGCGATATCGCTGACAGGCACCACTTTCCCCGGGCTTGAGGCTTAGCGATCAATGGTTCAATCTCAGACAAATTTATCTTCTCGTGAATGTCATAGTTTGCTTTTGAATCTGCTGATAATTCAACCCAATCGCCCTGTCTGTTTTGTGTCTTTAAGTAACGCTTAATTTCTTGATCCGAAGGGAAAACGGTGGAGGTGGCACCAAGCTCAGCCCCCATGTTTGCAATAACATGGCGATCCATTGCTGTTAAATTCTTTAAGCCGGAACCGTGAAACTCAATGATTTTCCCGACTCCCCCTTTCACATCATGGCGGCGCAGCAGTTCAAGGATCACATCTTTGGCACTGACCCAGTCTCTAAGTTCTCCAGTTACTTCAATCCCCCAAATTAAAGGCATTTTTAAATAGAAAGGTTCCCCGGCAATGGCCATTGCCACATCAATTCCGCCAGCTCCCATAGCAAGCATGCCCATGGAGCCGTTTGCACAAGTATGGCTGTCTGAGCCCAAGAGTGTTTTTCCCGGTTTGGCAAGCCGCTGCATGTGAACAGGGTGACTGATCCCATTGCCAGGCCGGCTGAAATAAAGACCGAATCTGCGAGCGGCGCTTTCTAAAAATAAATGATCATCAGGGTTTTTACTGTCTTCTTGGATTACGTTATGGTCAACATATTGAGCGGAAGCTTCGGTTTGTGCCCGGTCCAGATTCATTGCTTCTAATTCAAGCATGACCATTGTACCGGTTGCATCCTGTGTGAGTGTCTGGTCGATTTTCAGGCCAATTTCCTCTCCTGCTTTCATCGTACCTGAAACAAGGTGAGCTTTGATTAATTTTTCTGCAGCCGTCATAGCCATAAAAATACCCTCCTGCCAAGTAATAAGATAGATCATATTACTTCATATATTTAGCAGAAGGTGTGGAATTATACTTTGGTAATCAGACGCAGAAGTGAATATATACAAAAACTATATCCTTTAAGGTTATCTTTTGGTTAAGTGGAGGTTTTTGAAATGCATCCAGCTTTTCTGCATCAAAGCAGCAATATCTCCTTCATATTTGTTTTTCTCTTGGAGGGTACAAGAAGTATTTACTTTTTCCCTAAGCTTTATTATCGTGGAAATATCTGAATGACTTAAATGATCAAATGGTCTAAATTTCATATACTTCTCTTCCTTTCCCGCAATGCAGTGTGGTAAATATCCCATTCTTTTTCTTCTAGAGAGTAGAGTTCTACCATGCTTCTGGCGTTTTCTTTTTGTTTTTGTATGGTTTGCAAAGCGTGTATTTCCTCATTTGTAAATAGTCCTTTATCAGCTTTCATCCTTAATACTCCTTTCAAAACAGGAATGAATAATGCTTTTGCTGTCAGGATAGGCATTTGAGAAGGCGTATATACATAATGGAGTCATAATAGGAAATAACTGGGTGGTGATGATAGAGGAAAATCGTGAAAGCTAAAAAGAGGAGGTGAAAAAAGTGAAAAAAGCCAAGAAGAAGTTTAAGCTTCCAACCCAGGCAGATGCAAAGGGGGAAATTGGAGTAAGAACCGGATCAAGCAGTAATCAGCCTTTTACTCGCACAGAAGAGATAACCGGGGATTCAGTCGATGCACACCGGGAGATCGAAGTGGCAAATGAGGATATTGCGAAAGATGAGATTATGCAGGTTTATAATAATTCATAGGACCTGAAGGGACACCGGCAATCGCGCCGGTGTTTTATTTGTATTATCAGTGAACAAAATAAAAACTGCTTCCGTAAAGAAGCAGTTTTACAATTATTTATTTGATGTGTTTTTTTCCGGTTTGTTATCCCAGCTTTCAATATTTTTAAGCCCTTCAATGCTGTTTCGGTAAAAGACAGGATCATCTCCTTGGTCTCGCTGGGTTTGGTAATCTTTCAGTGCTTTAAAAGCAATTCTTCCCAGGATAGCGATGGCAATAAGGTTAACAGTAGCCATCATTCCCATAAATAAATCAGCCATGGACCAGATTAATTCTAATTCACTCATCGCACCGACCATAACCATAATAAGAAACGCAATTCGGAAAAGAAGAAGATAAATCGGCTTTTCTGATATAAACTCCACGTTTGTTTCTCCGTAGTAGTAGTTACCAAGCAGTGAACTAAAAGCAAAGAAAAAGATTGCTATTGTGACAAACAGTGAAGCCCAATCCCCAATGTGGCTGTCATGGCTGCTTGTGTCAGCTGTATGCCTTCCATTTCGCCCACAGTATAGATATCGGTAAGGAGAATAAGGAAAGCAGTAGCACTGCAAATAACGAGAGTATCAATTAATACACTGAGAGACTGAATGAGTCCTTGTTTGACTGGGTGAGAAACATAAACGGTAGCTGCAGCGTTTGGCGCACTTCCCATCCCGGCTTCATTAGAGAAAAGGCCGCGCTGTACTCCGTTCATAATAGCTGCTCCCAAACCACCTCCGACAACTTCCTGAAGACCGAAAGCATTGCTGAAGATCAAGGAAAACACAGCAGGAAGCTCAGTAATATTAATGATCATAATGATTAACGAAACAAGAATATAAGCGATGGCGAATACAGGAACAATCACTTCTGCGACAACTGCAATCCGCCTGATCCCGCCAAAAATTATGATACCAATTAAGAGGGCGACGATCATTCCAACCCATACAGGACTAATCCCATAGGCGCCGACAAAAGCATCTGTAATCGTATGTGTTTGAACGGCGTTAAAAATAAGCCCAAAGCAAAGAGTGATTAAAACGGCAAAAAATAGACCAAGCCATCTTGCTCCCAAGGCCTTTTCTATGTAATAAGCCGGCCCGCCGCGAAATCCGTCTTTGTCTTTTACTTTATAAATCTGAGCCAACGTACTTTCAATAAATCCTGTAGCAGCACCAATTAAGGCGATGAGCCACATCCAAAAGATAGCCCCTGGCCCACCTAATGAAATGGCAACAGCTACCCCGGCCAGGTTTCCTGTACCTACTTGCAGCCGTGCTTATGGCAAATGCCTGAAATGGCGTGGTTCCTTTGCGTTCTTTGAACGCTGTACGGTCTGTTCCTTTAAAGAGCTGGCGAAACATTTCACCTAGCAAACGAAACTGAACAAATTTTGTGGCAAAGGTAAAATAAAAACCTAGAATAAGAAGAAGGGCTATAAGTATGTAAGTCCAAAGGAGATCGTTTCCCAGCCCTACAAGCTCTCCAAGCCACGTATCATTCCTGAATAAATTTTCCATCTGATCAACCTTTCCTAATATAGTAGACAACCATTCTTCCAAAATCACCCGGAATTGACAAGGTTTATTAGGATAAGAGGAATACAGGCTGAGCGGAGCAAGAACTGTTTTTAGAAATCATCTATTAAATTCCCCTTATTTTGAGCAAATAAACCATATATCATAATTTAAAATCGTAGGTATTGACAAAAAAGTGTTGCTTTTGACTAGGAATTTGGATAGAGTAAAAAAGTGACTGAAACAGAAAACTGGTCAGTTAAGAGGAGTCTGTCCTTATGCTACAAAACAAAAGAGAGATGATTGTGAAAGCTGCTGCTTCCTCTTTTTCCATGTTTGGTTACAAGAAAACGACAATAGATCAAGTGGCTAAGTTGGCTAACATAGGAAAAGGAACAGTTTACACTTCATTTGAAAGTAAGGAAAACTTGTTTGAAGCCGTGCTCGAACAAATACTGCAAGAAATTCAGCATGTATTTGATAATTCCATTGACCCTGAGAAGGAAGTAGAGGAGAACATTTCCGTTGCACTATATGAAATTCTTACCTATAGAAAACAGCATCAGCTGCTGTTGAAGCTAAGCCAGGAAGTATCAACGATTGGTTCAGCAAATGCGAAACAGGCTTTGGAAAAAGTGGAGAAATTCATTATTGAGTGTATTCAAAGGCTGCTTGAAACAGCGAAAAACAATGGAAAGATCAATGTAGATGATCCTCACATCACGGCGTTTGTAATTTACAAGCTGTATATGGCTGTGACTGTGGAATACTCTGAAATTTATGAGCCATTAGGAAAAGATGAAATTGTACGGTTATTTAATAAACATTTAACAAGAGGCATTTTAAGTAAGAACAGATCACAAAGTCTATCATCAAAGCAATAGGGCATTAAGATCTTCCTGTTGCTTTTCCTTTCTTTGGATAAGAAAACGAAGTGAAATTTTTTTAGACTAAAAATGACCAATTGAATGAAATGGTCAAAAATGGAGTGGGGAATTATGAAAGGGTACACTGGAGAACTCAAAGGCATCATTACATCTAAGAAATTGTTCATTGCAATCATTGGCATTATTCTAATGCCTTTGTTATATGGAGGGCTTCTCATTTGGTCGTTTTGGGATCCATATGGTCAATTAGAAAATTTACCTGTAGCTGTTGTTAATGAGGACACAGGAGCGGAGGTTAACGGAGAAAAAATAGAAGCTGGGAATGATTTTGTTAAAGAATTATCCAAGGATTCTTCTCTTGCCTTTGACTTTGTATCAAAGGAAGAGGCCCAAAGAGGATTAAAAGACCATTCCTATTATTTTTACGTGGAAATACCGAAAACATTTTCTGAAGAAATTGGCTCGGTTACAGAAACATACCCAGCCCAGGCAAACATTTATTATGATATTAATGAAGATTATAACTATGTATCTTCTCAAATTGCCGAAACGGCTATTGAAGAAATTGAGCAGGAATTGTCTGGAGCCTTAACAGCAGCCTATGTTGAAATTGCAAACGATGCTTTTAGTGAGCTTACTCAAGCTGTTTCTGCCTTACAAAAAGGGTCACTTGATGTTGCGGAAGGGAACCAAAAAGCCGAAGAAAATATAAGATTACTAAATGAGGGCCTGGTTTCTTTGACGAAAGGTTCAGAAGAGGTCGATAAGGGAGTTTATGAAGCAGCTTCGGGAAGTAATCAGCTTCTGACTGGAGCAGAGGAGGTGCATTACTACCTCCATGAGTCAGAGGAAGGAAAAGAAATAAAGGAAGTATTTGAATTAGCAGCAGAGAAAACAGAAAAAGGTATTGTTCTGCTTGAAGACTCAGATGCTGAAGAAATAGGTGACTCCTTTAAAAAGGTAAACAATCATCTGGGGGAGATCCATGGGCTCCTTGCACAGGCAGATGACTCTATTCATGATATCACTGTAAAGGCAAGCGAGGTTCAGCAAAGGACAGAGGAGATTTATGAGGAGATAGATAAGGTACTTTATACCGTGGAAGGTCATGCGTCCAGTCTTACTTCCTCAATTGATGAAATCTCGACAGCACTACTAGAATGGGAGGAGTTTACTAAAAAGATTGAAGGAAAGATGGAGGACCCACTGAATGCACTGGAGGATATTCATTATCTGCTGAAAGAGTTACCATCTCTCCTGGATGAGGAGTACCCGGAATGGAGAGAAAGCGAGGAGTTAACAGCATGGTACAACAATATTACCATGCTTTTACCTGAACATGAGGGAGAGGAAATACAGCAGGCGTTCCAATCGATGCAGGAGCAAGTGCGAGAAATTGAGGAAGGCATGGCGACAAAAAAGGAAGAAGTAAATCAAGTATTAGCTTCAGTTGAAGAGGATGCTGCTGAGTACCGTAATACGATCAGTCATTTTAATAAAGAAATCCAGCAAATGAGTGACGAACTGATTTTATACCTTGAAGATGTCCAGGGAGTTATTCAATCAGCTCAATCTTCACTGCCCCACAGTTTAAATGAAGGACAGATGGAAGAAGAATTGGAGGTCATGAATGATTCAGTGCTGGAAGTACTATATGATGTGCACCATGGGTTGTCAGATATTGAATCCTTTTATGAAGGGGTTGTTGTAGCGGAAGAAGAAGCGTATGAAGGAATAAAAGCTTTAAACAATGGTTTACAGGCTCTTGAGACAGGTTCAACAGAGCTATCGAACGGGCTTGGGGAGGCAGAAGAGGGTGGCATTGAACTCGCAGAGGGTCTCAATGAGTTACGTGATGGATCTGAAGATTTAAATGCCAGCTTAACAAATTTAAGTGACATGTTGATGGATTATACACCTTCTGAAAACCAGGAAAAAATGGTAGCAAATCCTGTCCAGTCAAAAAGCCCCTCTCCAGCTGCTGATTATTCTTATGGAGAAGGTCTCACTCCTTACTTTTTGTCTATTGGCCTGTATGTGGGCGGTCTCACACTTTCTATTATTTACCCTTTTCGTACCCCGTTGGCTTCTCATGAAAATGGGTGGCAGTGGTTTCGCGGGAAGTTTGGAGTTGCTGTAACAGTCGGTATTTTACAATCTATGCTAGTGGCTGTATTCTTGCTTTTTATTATTGGCCTGTCTGTTGAAAATACTGCTGGGTTTATTTTATTTAGCCTTTTTACAAGTATTGTATTTGTTTCGATCGTCTTTTGTCTCGTGGGTATACTGGATAACCCAGGTCGTTTTATAGCTATCATTCTCCTGATTCTTCAGCTTGGCGGAAGTGCAGGGAGCTTCCCGGTTGAACTGCTTGCCTCTCCCTTGCAGAGTCTTCACGGTTGGCTTCCCATGACCTATTCCGTACTGGGGTTTCGAGCGTCTATCTTTATGGATTCTACTCCGCTGTTAGTAGAAAGTGTCTGGAGGCTTTCTATAATGATGGGAGCTGTTCTTCTTGCTTCCACCTTCTTTTATCTAAAAAATACAAAAAACTTTGCTTGCCATTTTTGCCCCATGAAGATAAATCATTTGATAGAGCTGCCTGATTCAAGGCGGCTTTATTTTTTGACTAGCAAGGTATTTGGAGAGGGGGCCTGCATAATCTGAACCTTCTAAAAAAGAACAGCAATAGCTGTACTCATTTCACTCCTTTTGTGGGGAGACATGAAATAGGGAGAATAATGATATAAGTCATAGGAAGCAAGGAGTGCCATAGTCTTAAATCATACAAATGTCATAGTTTGAGTTTGATCGACAGGATGTAATGGTATAAGGAGGATGTAATAAGAATGAGGGCCTAAAGGAAAAGGGAGCAGGCTGATATAAGAGGGCCTGGTTCTATAGATTTGAGGCGTCAATGGGACCTCATTCTTAATTTTCGACCTAGCTCAGGTAAAACCAAGGAGCTGGATACTCCTTGATTTTATAAACTAGTAACTTCAAACCAAAGGAGGTCATAAAATGGGTGCAGTACAAAAAACAGCCTTAGTGCTGGTCATCATTGGTGCAGTCAATTGGGGACTTGTTGGATTCTTTGGATTTGATCTTGTAGCTGCAATATTTGGCGGCCAGGAAGCTATTCTATCCCGCATAGTGTATGCGGTTGTCGGTTTGGCTGGGTTGTACAGTATTTCTATACTATTTACTGAAAAATCCTTTGAAAAAAGCCCGCAAACGCAAAATAATTAAGTAGTTTGTATGAGGAGAACGTTCCCGTGTTAAGGGACGTTCTTTTTACGTAATTGATATTCTACCTATTATATTGTCTATTTACATAAAAGTTAAAAAGAAGTAGATAGCACTAATAATCAGTCCCAAGGCAGCAAGACATCTCGCAATAATTTTTAAGTTGTACTGAGCAGGGTCATTAATTTTCCCAGTAATAAAAAGGGCAAGAACAGCTGAAATGACTGCAAACACCACTGGAATAATAAGAGAGAGTACACTTAAAATTACGGCCATAACAGCAAGGCCTTTTTGGCTCGAGGTTGTTTCCATCATACTGTTCCTCCTTTCAAAGTATTTAGGAAGAAATTTACAAATTGAAGGGTGTGTGGGGAAGGTTTGAAATAAAAACACAACACCCAAGCATACATATAAAAGAGCAAAAGTATGATATTTAGTAAGAAGAACATGATCGCAGTGTGAAAATCCTGTGATCACCTGGGAGCAATTACATTTCATTAAAAAAGCTAGTGTTACTCTATCATATTTGTCCATTGATAGAAACAAGAATCCCCTCTAAGAAAGCAAGGGACAGAGAGGGGAGGATTTTTTTAGAAGATAATAGGTGACAAGCATAAAAAAGATTCTTCTGCCAGTCTTATAGATAAAGGAGGAGATTTAGTGAATCACGGTAAAAATAAGATGATGAAAGAGATCTATGAGAAGGTTGATGATCTATGGGAAGAGGAGGTCAGATTTCTTCAGCATATAGGCCGTTTTCCAAGCACCTTAGGGAATGAAGGAGCCTTGCAATCATTTTTCGCCAATTATTTTAAAAATGAACTGAAGCTTGAAGTGGATTCATTTGTCCCTGATGTTAAGGAGCTTTCTGTTCATCCTGCTTTTTCTGTGCCGGAGTGGTCTTATGAAGGGCGGCCGGTAGTGATAGGCAGCAAAAAAGGAAAAAGGAAGAAGACAGGGAAAAGTTTAATACTTCAAGGACATGTAGACGTAGTCAGTCCTGAGCCTTCTTCAGCCTGGGATTACGATCCGTGGGGAGCAACCATTGTCGGGGACAAAATGTATGGCCGGGGAATACAGGATATGAAATCAGGAATTGCTGCTATGATCTTTGCCTACAGAGCGGTAAAAGAAGCGGGTTATGAGCTTGGAGCAGATCTGAGTTTTCAAACGGTCATAGAAGAGGAGTGCACAGGAAATGGGGCACTGGCAGCCTTAATGAGAGGATACAAGGCAGACGGAGCTCTTATTCCGGAACCCTTTGCTCAAAAGGCCGTTATTTCACAAATTGGAGTAATTTGGCTTCGAGTAAAAGTAAAAGGTTCAGGTGCCCATACCGAACGAGCCTACCAGGCTGTGAATGCCATCGAAAAGGGATATATAATAATCAAAGCACTTGAAACATACAGAAACTATATAAATAATCGACGTAAACATAAAGATTATAAGGATCATCCTCATCCCTTAAATGTTAACGTCGGAACATTTCATTCAGGTGACTGGCCTTCAAGTGTGCCCTCTGAATGTGTATTAGAAGCCAGGGTAGGTTTTTACCCTGATGAAAACCCGGCTGATATAAAACAAGAAGTTAAGAGGTGGCTGCTGGAAGCCGCCGTAAAAGACAGCTGGCTGAAAAAAAATCCACCGGAGATAACCTTTTACGGCTTCCACGCTGATGGTGTCTCACTCGATCAATCCTTGGAATTGTTTGAAGTGTTAAGAAAAAGCCATGAAGAGACTTCCCACACACCTTTTGAAACAACCTCTATTACTTGTACAACGGATATAAGGTTTTTTAATTTATATTTTGGAATTCCGGCTACATGTTACGGTCCTGCCGGGGGCAATATGCATGGTAGTAATGAGTGGGTGGATCTGAGAAGCATGAAAGAAGTGACAAAAGTGTATTCCCGCTTTCTCACTCATTGGTGCAATGCAGAAAAAGAAAATAAACAGGCGTGAAGAGGGCATTTATGTATCCAGCTTTCCACTTTTTCTTGCTTCTTTGAATGCTTATCTATTTATCATCTTGCAACTTGTAATTATTTTCATATAAACCTTATAATGGAAGAAACGGAAGGAGGTAAAGATGTGATCAATCTCTTTAAGAATGGAGAGTTATTATATGAAGTACAAGTGGTGCGGAGAACAAAACCACGCAGAGTTCGTCCAAGAATGCAAAAAGCAATGAGTGTCACCTACCCCTTAGGCAAAGGAAAGCTGATCCCCGGACAAATCGAGTTTATGACTCTCGATCCTCTTCCAGAATATCCTCGTTACAGTATTGAAATGGGTGGAAACGATTATCAAATTGAAATCATACATCAGGACAAAAAGAGAAAAGTCTATACTGCGAATTATTATCCAGCCGCTAATCAGGTTCTTGAAGGCCCGTAAGCAACTTCCTCTGTTTTACAAACAAATTTTTCTCTTACTCTAAGATTAAAAACACACGATGAAATCAATTCTTTCATCTGATAAGGCCCTTATTCAACACAATAAGGAGGGATTATTATGGAAAAGACTATCCTTCGCTTTTTTGAAAAACACCGTCCAAAGTTTTACCCACTTGGAGATGAATGGTGGTATGTTGAGCGCAAAAAAAGTGCAATAGCGTCTTTTGTGTTTTCCTTTAAACGATACATGGATCCTTCTACTCTTCCAAAGATAACTGGTTTTTCTGTTGTTATTGATGCGGGGAGTGCAAGAGAGTATAGGTTTGGATCCGTTGATTACGAATACACGAATGAAGATGGTGAGACTATACAAGTTGAGTTATTTAGCGGGAACTTGCATAAATAATCCTTCTTTACCAAGTTCAATGGAAAAAGCGGAACACAGGCAGCTGGGTTTATTTCACAGGAAGATAAGAAAAGGAAATAACATAAGCAAGGATTTGTTTTATAGACCTGAGGTGCTGTAACAGCGGCGTAGGTCTTTTTATTTTGGGTCATAGCAAATAACTGTACAAGAACATCACTCTTCTAACAGCAAAATGTAGTAAAATAAATCTCGGAACCTTATTAGAATAAGAAAGGATCAGGTTATGCACCAGGTAAATAATAGAATGCCTTTTTCTAATAGAATCCCTGCCTACCGGTTTACATTATTAAAGAAAATGATCATATTAATCTGCTCCTTGATCATCTTCATGCTGGTTATCCTAGGATTTTATACAAATGCAAAACACTCAGATACGGTGTCAGAGCAAATTGGCATTCGAGCGCTGAGTGTGGCTCAATCTGTGGCAGAAATACCAGAAGTACAGGAAGCGTTCTCATCATCTTCTCCTTCCGAAGTAATTCAACCGATTGCAGAGGCCATACGCACTCAGACAGATTCTGAATTCATTGTTGTTGGAAATAGAGATGGAGAACGATATTCTCATCCTAATGAAGATCGAATTGGACAGACAATGGTAGGTGATGATAATGACCGGGCTCTATACTCTGGTGAGTCTTATGTTTCTGAAGCAACAGGCTCTCTAGGCCCCTCGATCCGTGGGAAAGCCCTATCATAACAGCTGAGGGTGAAATAATCGGTGTCGTTTCTGTTGGTTTTTTACTTGACGATGTTGAAATGACGATCGGAAACTATGTAACAGAAACGTGGTATTGGATTTTTCTTTTTATGCTAATTGGAATCATTGGCGCTACTTTAATTTCTCTTCACGTGAAAAGGTCAATCCTGGGTCTTGAACCAGAAGAAATTGGACGTCTTTTCCAGGAAAGAGAATCGGTATTCCAATCGATTCACGAAGCGATGATTGCTGTAGACCGCCGGGGCATCGTTACGATGTGTAATAACCAGGCGGGAAAACTCCTTCAGGTGGAAAGTGATAAGGTCGTTGGAAAATATATAGAGGACGTAATCCCTCACACTCAACTGGCAGAGGTTTTGGAAACGGGAGAGAGACAATTCAATAAAGAATTGTGGGTCAATGAAGAGCGGTTTATCGTTAACAGAGTTCCCATATACTATGAAAATAGATTAATGGGGGCTGTGTCAACCTTCCGAAATCGTACGGAAGTGGAAAAGCTGGCTGAAGAGCTTTCAAACGTTAAACAATATTCAGAAGCTGCGGGTTCAAACCCATGAGTTTTCAAATAAATTAAATACAATATCAGGCTTTCTTCAGCTGAATCAAACAAAAAAAGCTGTTGAATATATAAACAAAGAAAGTAAAGAGCAGCAAGAATGGATTCATTTCTTCATTCGCAATGTCAGTGATTCCTATGTAAGTGCTGTTTTATTAGGTAAATTAAATCGAGCCCATGAACTGGGTATTAAAACGGAAATTCATCCACACAGTGAATTAGTAACACAGCTTACAGAAAAACAAAGAGATGGGTTAGTAACAGTGATCGGGAATTTGTTTGAAAATGCATTTGATGCTGTGTTAGAAGGAGAAAATGACCCTGTTATCCATGTGTTTTTTACTGATATGGGCCATGACATTCTTTTTGAAATTGAAGACAGCGGCCCGGGTATTGCAAAAAAGCATATAGAAAAGGTTTTTCAGAAAGGATTTACAACGAAGGAAGGCACTCACAGGGGAATAGGCCTCGCCTTAGTACAGCAGATTTTAGAAGAAGCAGGGGGAGAATTATCTTTAGAGACGAGTGAGCTGGGCGGTGCCTGTTTTATTTTTACAGTCCCTAAAGAGTTGAAAGCAGAGGGTGGTCAATATGAGCAACTCGTTAACTAAGAAGAATATATACAATGTATTTATCATTGAGGATGACTTTCGTGTAGCCAATATAAATAAACAGTTCGTAGAAAAGATCTCAGGATTTCAGGTGGCCGGCATTGCAAATACCGGAAAAGAAACACTAGAGTATCTGGAAGAAACAAGTGTGCTCCCTGATATCATATTATTGGATGTTTATATACCTGATGTCGTGGGATTGGAATTGATGTGGAAGATCAGGAAACAATACGCCGGCATTGAAATAATTATGGTAACGGCAGCCAAAGAAGCAGATACCATTAAACAGACAATGCTAGGGGGAATCTTTGATTACATTATTAAGCCAGTTGATTTTAACCGGCTCAGCCAGACCTTTGAACGGTACGTTGAAAAGCAGAAACTACTTGATAGGAAACAGGAAATCACACAAGAAGAGCTGGATGCGATTAGAGGAATTAAGGCTTCGCCTGAAGAGAGAGAAGGTGGAGACGAGAAGCTTCCCAAAGGAATTGACCCCTTGACCTTGGAAAAAGTGGTAGTAGTCCTTGAAGAGAGCAGAAACAATGGATGTACAGCTGTGCAAGTAGGTCAACATATTGGAACAAGCCGATCGACGGCCAGAAGATATTTAGAGTACCTGGTTGTCACAAATCGCGCAAAAACGGAGTTAATTTATGGGGAGGTAGGAAGACCAGAAAGAAGGTACATTAAAACCTAAACAAATAAGGAGAGTGAAAAACGCCCCGCAACTTTTGCAGGGCGTTTTTCCTTATATAGAAATGATACCAATCATGATAGCTGCGGCCATTAAGACCAGGCTGAAGCCCCACACCCAGAATATAGAATACCTGATATGTTTCCCCATTTCACAGCCGGCAAGCCCGAGAGCAAGCCATAGGCAGGGGCAAAAGGACTTACAAATGTTCCAATGATATTTCCAATAATCATGGCGTAAGCAGCAGAAAAAGTGTCTACTCCGTAACCTGTTACAATTTGTTCCACCACAGGAAGGAGTGCGAAATAGTAGGCATCAGTGTTTAGAATCAATTCAAAAGGAACACCAAACGCTCCAATGACAAGATGTAGATAAGGAACGATAAACGCGGGTAAAATAGCTACCATGTCGACAGCAATTGAATCCAGCATCCCGGTTCCGCCTAATATTCCCAGGAAAGAGCCTGCAGCGAGGATAATGCTGGCCATGAGAAGAGCATTTGGTGCATGTGCTCTTATGCGATCCATCTGGTCGCTTACTTTCGGGTAATTAAGCGGCAGAGCAATACTTAAAGCGATCATAAAGACAAAACCTGCTGGAATCTCTCCCCAGACCAGTGCTGCGATCATTCCTAATGTAAGTAAAAGGTTTAACCAGATTAGTTTCGGACGTGCCCACTCGTTTGTTTTTTCTTCCGCAGGCTCATTAATGTCGGCCGCTTCTTGGGCAGACGCTGCTTCTAAATGAGCTGACTCGGTTTCACTAAGTTTAGCAATGCGACGCTTTTCACGAATTCCTAAAATTACAGCCATTCCTATCAACAGCACAAGAGCAATACCCTGCAACGGAATGAGGGGTCTCCATAATTCAGTAGGATCCATTCCGAGTACTGCACTCGTACGACCCAGGGGACCAGCCCAAGGGAGCATATTTAAAATACTGGCTGCTGTACCTACCAATAAGAGAAGGAGGTACGGGCTCATTTTCAGACGTTTGTACAAAGGGAGCAAGGCAGGAATGGTAATAAGAAATGTAGAGGCTCCTGAACCGTCCAAATGGGCGACAGCAGCGATGATAACGGTTCCGACAGCCACTGCAATTACATTTCCTTTAGAGATTGCAATCATCTTATTTATAAAAGGGTCAAACAATCCAGCGTCTTGCATTATTCCAAAAAAGAGAATAGCAAAAATAAACATGATAACAACGTTAATAACGCTGTCAATTCCTTCACTAAAGAATTCTCCAATTTCAACTATCCCAAACCCGGCAAACAGGGCTCCAATGATCGGAACCATTACCAAAGCAATGATTGGTGATACTTTCCCTTTAAGAAGTAAGGCAACGATCGTGATTATTGTAGCAAATCCAATGATGCTTAACATGCAGATTTTTCTCCTTTCATAACTTACTAAAATTTCAAGAAAACGCTTTCACACATACAAGGAATATTCACTTTTTTCGAAGTTTCTGATATGTATAACAATTTATCATGCCTGTACAAAGAGAGAATAGATTATGTATCTAAGAAAAATAAGAGACAATAACCGTATTTTGTTCATATTGTTCACAGGGAGGAATAAGCTACCAAATGACCATTTACTACGCTCAGTCGGATGGAAGACTTATAATATTGAAATACATTTAATTAGTTGAAAATCATTTTCAATTAGGTTGACGTTTTTTATACTTTTGTTTACATTTAAACTGTTACAGAGTTCACACCAGAATTTCAGTCTATTCATCAAGTTAGTTGATAACGAAAAGCCATTGATATGGTAATCAAAGAATGTAGTCAAATGATTTGGATTGAAAGCTAGCTGTAAAAGAGGGAAAGCAGGAAAGGAAATGGTTAGTATGAACAGAATGAATGATTATATTGAGTCAGTATTTCTTACCGAGGATCCTTTGCTTGAAGAAGTGATTGCATCCATAAAAGATAACGGTATGCCAGACATTTCTGTCTCTGCCACCTCTGGTAAGTTTCTTACAATGCTCATTTCAATGTCTGGCGCTAAAAAGGTATTAGAAATAGGAGCGCTTGGAGGATACAGCGGTATTTGCCTTGCCAGGGGTTTTGGGTCAAAAGGAACATTGACATCCCTGGAACTAGAGGGAAAATATGCAAAGCTGGCAGAACGCAATCTTACTAAAGCGGGCTTTGGAGACCAGGTTACATATATAACAGGGGAAGCATTGAAATCTCTTGAACAGCTTGTAAAAGAAAAAGAAAAATTTGATTTTTTCTTTATTGATGCTGACAAAGAAAATTATAATAATTATTTAGATTACAGCCTAAGGCTCGCAGAACCTGGGGCATATATTGTGACAGATAATGTCCTTGCAGGCGGCAGTGTTGCAGACCAGAGTGTGAAACCTAGACGGTACACCGAAGTAATGAAGCAATTTAATCAAACAGTAGCTGAACATCCTTCGTTAGAGTCCCTGCTTATTCCACTTGGGGATGGGCTCACTGTTTCAAGAGTAAAGAATTAATAAAATATACCCTCCTTTTTAAGACGGAAAAAAGAATAACTTATTTTAGCTTTTTGAATAACAGAGAGTTACGATGGGTATTGAACTGTATAAAGTATGCTATTCACTTAACCCCAGGGCAAAGGACAAATATATATTACACCCTTAACAAAAGATCAACCACCAGATTAATTTTGGTGGTTTTTTATTGACTTTGTTACATTTTAGTTTCGATTTTGGTTAATAGAAGAGCACTTGTACCCTTCATGCTTCACTTTATTTTCATTAACAAGATTTTTTAATAAGGCGTTTTGCGTTTTTAATTTCAAACAAGTAACTATAAAAATTAACATTCACCTTTAACAGATTTCTTTTTGTTAATCATGTTTAGTCAACCTTAACAGCTAAAGGCAATAGAATAAAAGTTTGATGGATTTGTAAATGAAGTGTTAATTTTTTAATGATTTCGTATAAAAGAAAATGTACATACCAGTGATAGTAAAAATAAAGATAACATTCAGTTAACACAAGAGAGAGGATGAAAAACATGAAGAATACTTACCATATTAAAGTACGATGGGGCGACACCGATGCAGCAACTATTGTGTATTATCCTAACTTTTATAAATGGATGGATGAAGCAACGCATGAATTTTTTGAAGCAGCTGGTTATTCAACTCCTTCTCTGCAAGAAAATTACAAGATCCAACTCCCTTTACTCGAAGCTGCCTGCACATTTAACGCTCCATTAAAGCATAATGACAAGGTGCAGGTCATTACTTTTATCGAAGAGATAAATAGGAAGGTACTTAGATTTCGTCATGAATTTTTAAAAGATAATTCCGTTATTGCCAATGGATATGAAAAGCGAGCATGGACAACAGTGGAAAACGATCAGATGAAAGCCGTGCCAGTGCCGGATTTCATTAAAGAAGCTCTGATCACACAGTGAAAACATTCATCGATTGTTTTGCTTTTCTAAAGAAGAAAAATGCTAGCATCCCACATAGCAGAAAAACAGTAAGACGAACGTTTTATTATGATTACACTGGTAGTAGAAAGCGATTACATTAGTCGGTAAAGGGGAGAGAAAAATGAGCAACCATAGAGATGTGATTGTAGCTGGAGCTGGGCCTGTAGGTTTGACGGCAGCTCTCGCTTTAAAAAACAGGGGATTTCATCAGTAGTACTAGAAGCAGATCCGTTCGGGCATCCACGCCCTGGCAGTAGAGCAATTTATCTTCATAACCATAGTTAGAACTATTGGAAAAAACGTCCTCCGGACTTGGTTTCACACTAGCTCGTAACGGAATAGTATGGCCGGTAAAGAGAACTCTTTATAAGGGCAAGGAAGTATACAAGAAAAACTACGGAGTTACAGATACGAATGATTCGGACAAGCTACCTCCTTTTACAGCTTTACACCAAGATCAAATTGAAAAACATATTTATAATGCATGTATCGAAGCAGGAGTAGAATTTAAATGGGGAACACCTATTGAATCGTGTCAAACTTCCAAGGAAGGTGTCAAGCTAATTACTGCGGATGGAGAAGAATGGAATGCGAAATATTGTATTGGTGCAGATGGTGCTCGCTCTGTGATCCGCCAGTCTACAGGTCTGAAGTTTGAAGGTCCACGTACAGCAGATACATTTCTCGTAGTAGATATTGAAGAAGACCAGGATAATCCTTTGCCACTAGAACGTATTTTTCATTATCAGCACCCCGCTATGGGTGGTCGTAATGTGATGCATGTACCGTTTAAAGGTGGTTGGAGGTAGATCTTCAATTACTTCCAGAAGATGATCCAGAAGAATTTACAGAAATTGAGGGAGTTAAAAAATGGCTTCCTAAAGTCATGGATCCAAAATACGCAGAGCGAATTACATGGGTTTCTTCTTACCGCTTTAATCAAGTTGTTGTTGATTCATTTACTGATGAACACCGGCGTGTCTTACTTGCAGGAGAAGCAGCACATTTATTTGCCCCATTTGGAGCAAGGGGTTTAAACTCGGGGGTTCCTGATGCCCTGATAGCGGTAAGAGGGATTGATCAGGCTTTAAAGGAAGAAAACCAGGAGCAAGCAAGACTAAAATCTATTGATGCATCAGCTATTGAGCGTCGAATTGCTGCAAAATGGAACAGGGACGGCTCTTCTACCGCTCTTCATCATTTACAAGGAGACTCACCAGAAATGAATTTAAAAAGAGAGGTAGCAGCTTCCTTAACTGCGGTAGCTCCGAAGCTTGGCAGGTGGTTGGATGAGGGACCTTACGGGCCAAAGTTCGGGCCGCCAGAATTAACAACAAAATATTAAGCGAAAGGATGATAATGTTGCAGACGGTGAAAAATGAAACCTATGGCTTTAGGCCAAAAAGTGAGCAAGCCGCCGAGCTGGTTGATCGAATTCATCGTATAAACTGGTTTTCAGCCGTCGGCTCCCCAAATGCCGATGTGGAAAGAGAGATAAACCAGTTTACGAAGTTATTAAATGTGAAGCAACCAAACTTAGAGTGGGTCAGTTTGAAGGATTTACCCGAAACCATAAGTACATTCAATGTCTCAGGAAGTGACGTTTGGGAGGTATTATATCACCTGCCGGACCGTATAGCTGAAGAAAGTAAATGGACTAGAAGAATGGATATTATTGATGAACTTGTATACCATATACCTGAACTTGTCTACGTAAAAGCGTTTGATAAAGCATTTACAGTTTTTTAGATGAAAAAACTGTCGCTTTTGTCTCTACGCATGTGATGTATGTGAGTGTGTTGGCATGCCTGTGGGAAGCGTTATCTGATAGAAAAGGTTGGGCAGAAAACCCTTTTAATTCTATTATTGCGATATTAGAAGCGGGATATTTCCCGATTGGTCCTAATGGAAGTAAGTTTTTAATTTGTTAGATAAGGATGACTGATTTCAAAAGTAAACCTTTTGAAATCAGTCATTTTTTATATATTACCATAATATCCTAATGCTTCTGAAATTTCATAGGCTGTTAATCTTAATTGTTTCACATAATAGGAGTACTGTTTTTGTTTCAGACGATTTGTTTGAGAAACCAGTGTTAATGAAGAAACAACATTATAAGAATAATCTGATAGGGACGGAGATACTGGTGTATCCTTCAAAGTATTCCCCTTCACTAATAGCAACGCCTTCTGCTGCTATCGTTGAAAGCCTAGAACGGATTTTTTCGGGGTCTGTGATGGTGTAACGGGTGAAACGATAGAGTGGTTCAGATAGAACACGTTCTTGATAAGAGCTCTCTTGAAATGCAAGCAATAACAGCCCCTCGCTTGTACAATGAACCGGACTTTTTCGTCCTTCTTGGGTGACAAGGTGTTCAGGGGCTTTCCGATGCACCCGGTAATAATACACCACATGCTGCTCTTCAAGAAGGCAAATATGGCAAGTTTCATCTATCTTCCGAACAAGCTGTTCTACATAAGGAAACGCCTCTCGGTAAATTTCTTTATGAACAGAAATAACACCACCGAGTGTAAGCAAGGCTAAGCCTAAACGATATTTTCCTGTACGAGGGTTTTGAGATAGGAATCCTTCTTTTCTTAACGTTGTAATTAACCGATGAGCTGTGCTTTTTGGTACATTCGTTTGACTAGCAATGTCAGTAACACTCAGTTCCTTGTTTTTATTAATTTTAAATATATTTAGAATTCTCATGGCATTAGTGACTGAAGAAAGACGATATTTTTCGGAGGACATAACTCTCATCCTTTACGTAAACTTGCTGATTGTCTTTTCTTAATTATGGAAGACAAGGTCTGAACAGCTGTCATTGTATTTTCTATAAGCAGTTTTTTTCGTGGTTTCATACGTTGTGCTGGCCCAACAATAGTTATGGAGGCAACTACAGTATTGTTTTTATTATATACGGGAGCACTAACGGTAAATACATTGTCTTCATACTCCTGATTCGACACTGCATATCCGTCTTTTTTTATTTGTGCCAACTTTGCTTTTATTTGATTGGAATCGGTAAGAGTAAATCGAGTAAAAGATTCTAACGGTGGCGACAAAAATTGTTGAATCTCTTGTTCTGATTGATAAGCTAAAATAGTTTGACCGGCACTAGTACAATGTACGGGGGCTCTTTTTCCTAAATGGAACTCAAGTGAGTGATCATAGGGGCTTTCAATTTTTTGAAGACAAAAAACGTCCGTACTGTCAATGATATTAATCTGTGAACTTTCTCCCGTCTTATTCGTTAATTGTTGAAGTATGGGAAAAGATTCTCGAATGATGTGCATTTGTTCTGTTACTGTGTTTGTCAGTTCTAAAATAGATAAACCAAGTGTGTATTTATTGGTTTCTTTATTTTTTACCACAAAGCCCTCTTCTGCGAGCGAAATGAGTAAACGGTGGGTAGTACTGACACCTAACTGTAATTTTTCAGACAGTTCACTTACACCATACTCAGGCTGGCGATCAGAAAAGCTTTTTAAAATGCGAACAGCATTTTAAAGGCTGGTGTAACGATTGGTCATGTTTCCACTCCCAACTTTTTTTTGTTTTTTTTATCATACGTTCCGTATAAAAGAAAAGCAAGGTGGGTTTCGATGAAAAAAGTTCCTAGAATAGTAGTAGATAAAAGAAAAGATTAGACAGAGTTACTTGTCTATTACTCTATTACCGAGGTGATTGATGATGAAATTGATCCATTACAAACGAGGAAATGAGTCAAGACTTGCATGTATTCAAGAAAATAAAGTCATTGATTTACATGGAGCTTATGTCTCCTATTTGAAGGATAAAGGGGAACTACGGGCGGAATTGCTGGCAGAAGCAGAAGTACCCTCAAAAGCAGTTGGCTTTCTGCAGGGCGGTGAAAAAAGCATGTCTTTGGCACGTAAAGCAGTAGAGTATATAGAAAATAATGCATCTGAGGAAGAAAAAAAAGAATGGATCCTTCAAAAGAAGAAGTAAAGATTGAAGCGCCGGTGCAAAATCCCAGCAAGATTATCTGTGTCGGACATAACTATCAAGAACATATTCGTGAAATGGGTCGGGAACTTCCGACACATCCGGTGATTTTTGCTAAATTTGCAAACGCTATCATCGGGCCGCAGGATGATATCCCCTTAAAGTCTATTACCAATAAGCTGGACTATGAAGCCGAGTTTTCTTTCGTCATTGGGAAACGTGCAAAAGATGTAAAAGAGGAGGATGCTCTGGATTATGTCGCAGGTTACACGATTGTCAATGACATAAGTGCAAGGGATCTGCAAATGAGGACCTTACAATGGCTTCAAGGAAAAGGACTGGATGGCAGTGCTCCTATGGGACCGTGGCTGATCACAAAAGACGAAGTTCCAGACCCAGACTCTCTAGATATTTCTCTTAAAGTAAATGGGGAAGTAAGACAACAATCTAACACGAAAAACCTTGTATTTAATGTAAATCGCCTTGTAGCATTCCTATCAGAGATCATGACACTTGAGCCGGGGGACGTTATTTGCACCGGTACACCTGGGGGAGTGGGTGTAGCTCGTGATCCCCAAGTTTTTCTTCAGGACGGGGATACAGTCACAATCGACGTTGGTAATATTGGGACGTTAGAAAACACAGTAAGGCAAGTGTGAGGAGAGGTATACATGAAAAGTGGACAGGAATATGCAGATAAGATTGCAGGACAGCTCCAATTCTTTATTGATGAGTCTGCTTCCTTACAAGAAGAGCAAATCCGATGGAAACCCTCTGACCAAGAGTGGTCCATTATGGAGCTTCTCTGCCATGTAGAAGAATTCCCTCTATATTTTACGGGAGAGCTTGAAAATGTCCTGGCACATCATGCAGAAAAGTGGGGAAGAAATATGCAGCATCAAGGCCGGCTAGATGCAGTCGCTGCTGCAGATGATCGTCAGGTAGAAGATGTCATCAATGGTATCCATAACACGAAAAAACAACAATTGGTAGGTTACAAAACGTAAAAGAGCATGAGCTGAATATAGAGAGAGAACACAATATCCCTAAGTTTGGGACAAAGCCTATGTCTTTTCTTGTAGAGCATTTTTAGTAGAACATCTGGAAACTCACAAGAATCAATTTCAACGGATTATAACGCAGTATCAAAATAGACAAGAACATTAAAGGGGGATTCGGAAGTGGCTGAAAAACAAGCTTTCTTTGAAAGTGAACTTGTAAAAGATTTCAATAATAAAATTGAAAAAGATCATCTTGGCCCGCTATGGAGTGCAATACCTGAACTGGTTTCCAAAGAACCAAAGCCATTGGCTGTTCCTTATCTTTGGAAATGGGCTACCTTGAAGGAATACCTCTTGGAGGCGAAAGAGATATTCACACCTGAACGTGGAGGGGAAAGACGGGCAATTTACCTTCAGAATCCTGGCTTAAAAGAACGGGAGCCATGGGGATGGGGTGCTGCTACGCAAAATTTATACGCAGCAGTTCAGCTGATTCTCCCAGGGGAAGAAGCGCCTTCCCATCGGCATACCCAGAGTGCTTTGCGTTTTATTATGGATGGTGAAGGTGCCTACTCGGTTATTAACGGGGAACGGATGTTTATGAATGAAGGGGATTTTGTAGTCACCCCCCAGGGAATGTGGCATGGCCACGGTCATGAGGTACAGAACCGATGTTTTGGATGGATGTTCTTGATATTCCTTTTGTTTATGCGACCGGTGGGACTTTCTTTGAAGGACATCCTGATGGATTGGAGAAAGCCACTCACCCTGATAATTATTCCAGTAAGCAGTATCAAGGAGGACTCGTTCGTCCGAAAGCAGATCGTCAACCTAAAAAAGCACCGGTTGGACCTATACGTGGGCTCAGACAGAAAGTGCATTAAACGGGATGATGGAATATGAACCGGATGCCTACGATGGCTACACAGTGGAATTTATTAATCCCTCGACTGGAAAAACGGCAAACGCCAATATTGCTGCATGGATGCAAAGGCTGCCTAAAGGATTTCACTCCCAAGCTCACCGCCACACAAATTCGTCGATTTATTATGTTCATGAGGGTCGAGGCTATAGTGTGATTGATGGTGTTAAATTTGAGTGGGAGAAGGGAGATTTCTTTATCATTCCAAGCTGGTGTTGGCATGAACATGTGAATCTCGAAGATGGGCATTCCCATTTGTTTTCTGTTCATGATACACCTATAATGGAAAATTTTTCATGGCAACGTGAAGAAGAAGCGGACCATAAACAGGCTATTAAAAAAACATTCCAACCATATGGTTAAGGACAAAATGGATTTATATAAAGGGAGGAAATAGTTTTGGCTAATTATAAAGTGGGTGTGATAGGAGCCGGAAACATGGGGTCCGGGGTTGCTCAAAAATGGCCCAAGAGGGACTGGATGTTACCTTAGTAGATATAAATGAAGAAAAAGTCCAACGAGGAATAGACATCATCAGGGAAACCTTGCAAGAAGGGGTAGATCGAGGGATATTTAGTGATGACCAATTAACAGAGATTATGAATCGAGTTCATGCTTCTTCTTCCTATGAAGCATTAAAGGATGCAGATTTAGTAGTAGAGGCAGTCTTTGAAGATTTAAATATTAAAGGAAGTGTTTTCGAGAAGTTGGATAAAGTTTGTGAAAGCAAAACTATATTTGCTACGAATACTTCAAGTTTGTTTGTTAAAGATATTGCAGGGTATACATCACGGCCTGAAAAAGTAATAGGAATGCACTATTTCTATCATCCCGCTAAAAACAGGCTGGTTGAAGTGATTCCTCACGAACAAACCAGTGAAGATACAATAAAAACGACAATGTTAATTGGGAAGCTTCATAACAAAACGTGCATTCTTGTAAAAGATTCTCCAGGATTTGCTGTTAATCGCTATTTTGTACCATTCTTAAATGAATCTGTTCGTTTAGTAGAAGAGGGAGTAGCAAACATTCCGACAATTGATGAAGCAGCAAAAGAAGCATTTGAAATTGGGATGGGACCGTTTGAATTGATGAATGTTACTGGCCTGCCAATTGCTGAGCATTCTTGTTCCTATTTAGCAAAGGAAATTAGCGAATTTTATAAGCCTGCACCATTATTAAAAGAACAAGTCAATAAAAATGACATTTGGGACCTTAGTGGAAGTGTGATTGAAAAGGACTTTCCTTCTATCCAGAAACGCCTATATGCCACTGTTTTTGGTATTGCGGCAGCGCAAGTTGAAGAAGGAGTAGCAAGTATTGAAGATACAGATATCGGTGCTAAAGTGGGGTTGAAGTGGAAATTAGGTCCATTTGAATTAATAAACAAGGTTGGAGTACGTGAAGCTTATAAGCTAGTCAAAGAGTTAAATGGAAGCTATCCTGGTTTTCATAATCCAGCCTTATTAAAAGAACAGGCAGAAAAGGACCAACCTTTTACCTTCCAATTTATTAAGTCAGAGATAAAGAATGGAATAGCCTATCTAACGATTAACCGTCCGGAAGCAATGAATGCGTTAAACCCAGTAGTTGTTGAGCAATTAGAACAAGAGTTTGATAAAGTAGAAAAGCAGGCGGAAGTAAAGGGAATAGCTATACAAGGCTCAGGAAAAGCCTTTATCGCTGGAGCTGACATTCGATTCTTTATTGACTGTATTGAAAACAATCAAATAGAAAAGAACGTGGAGTTTACTAGAAAAGGTCATTCTCTGTTGCGAAGATTAGAAACCTCTGAAAAAGTAACCATTGCCGTATTAGATGGACTATCTCTTGGCGGTGGCAGTGAATTGGCATTGGCCTGTCAGAAAATCGTTGCTACTAGTCAGGGTTCGATGGCCTTTCCTGAAAGCGGTTTAGGGATTTACCCAGGACTTGGCGGAATGCTTCGAATGAATCATCATGTTGGTAAAGAACTAACAAAATATTTTGTTATGACAGGAAAATCAATACGTGCTGAAGATGCGGAAAACTTAAAAATTATAGCGAAACTAACTAACACGGAGAATCTTGAAGAAACCATTGAGACAGTAGTGGAAAAAGGACAAGACGATAAATATATAAGAAGAGAAATTCCATCTTCCTATGATAAATATATTCAAGCTTTTCTGATGAGAATGTCCAAAAAATGTTGAACGGTGAAAAGCCAGATGCAGTAGAGGAAGCATTAGCAGATAAGCTGACAAAAATTCTTTCCAAAAAAGGTCCCATTGCCTTAAAGTTGATAAATCAGCTTATTAATGAGCAGTCGAAGTGTACAATTGATGAAGGGATCGAGCTAGAGCTTGATCATTTAACAACGATTTTTAAAACAAAAGATGCACTAAATGGATTGGTTTCTTCTCTTACGGGAAGTCGTCCTGTGTTTGTAGGGGAGTCTGATAATTATGAGCATGTTAAATAAAGCATATATCCCTTATGGGGGTTATTATGCGACACCATTTTGTAAATGGCAGGGTAGCTTTCAACATGAGAATTCCCTTGAACTTGGGGCTAAAAGCAGTAAAAAATGGTTTGAACAGCGCAATATTGACCCTAACAATGAGTTAGATTATATTTATTTAGGCATAACTGTTGGTCAAAAAAGCGTGTTTTATGGTGCTTCCTGGGCTTCTACATTGATGGGGCACCCGATATACCAGGACAGACGCTAATGCATGCCTGTGCCACATCAACAACTGCTCTTTATAATGCTGCAGCTTCTGTAGAAGTTGGGAATATGTCGGTGGGCTACTGTTTATTAACAGATAGATGTTCAAACGGACCACATACGATTTGGCCTCATCCTAATGGGCCTGGTGGTCAAGTGATAGCAGAGAACTGGAATTTAGATAACATGGCAGCCGATCCTTCCACTGGTAAAGGTATGCTGATGACAGCTGAGAAAGTAGCCAGGGACAATGAGTTTGGTAAAGAAGAAGCTGATGAACTCACCTGGCGAAGATATGAACAATATAGAGAGGCGCTTAAAGATGATCGTGCTTTTCAAAAGCGGTATATGTTACCCATTGAGGTTGCGGTAACGAAACGTCAATCCAAAACGATAGAAACAGATGAAGGGGTGACAGAGACCTCATTAGAATCTCTGCGTCGCCTGAATCCTACTATGGAAAATGGTATTGTCTCTTTTGGCGGACAGACGCACCCTGCAGATGGGAATGCTGGTATTATGGTAACAACTAAAGAGCATGCAAAACGATTAAGTACAGATCCAAATGTTTCTATTCAAGTTGTTTCTTACGGGTATGCTAGAGCGGATAAAGGGACTATGCCCGCTGCTCCGGTTCCTGCTGTAAAAATGGCGTTGGAAAAAGCTGAAGTAGGAATAGAAGAAATCTCCACAATAAAAAATCATAATCCATTCATAGTTAATGATTTATATTTAGCGAAAGCCTGGGTATAGATGCTTACGACTTCAATAATTACGGCAGCTCCTTAGTGTTTGGACACCCTCAAGCACCTACAGTCGGACGTCTTATAATAGAAGCAATTGAAGAAACGGTTGAAAAGGGCGGCGGATATGCATTAGTGACTGGGTGTGCCGCAGGAGACAATGGTGCTGCTATCATCTTAAAAATTGAGTAGTCACAAGGTGTTGTAAGATTGCTGTTGGGGATCCCTCAACAGCTTTTTTATTCTAAAAAAAATTAAAATTATTCACAGTTGTTCTACATACAAGAAAGTAGGTATAAAGTAATTTTTGCATTTATTTATACTGGTAGTAAGCGGTTCCAAAAGGAAAAAAGTAGTGTAAATCTTAATCTTGGATGAGACTTTAAAAGGCGGGTGTTATGAATGGTATGCGGACAAAAAGAACAAACCGTACACGATTTGTTAAATATTTCAGCAATGCAATACGGGGATAAGGAAATCGCTTTCGATCAAAAAAATCGACTTTCTTATAACGAGCTGGTAAAGGAAAGTGACAAGCTCGCAGAAGGGTTATTGGCATTAGGGGTACAAAAAGGAGACAGAGTAGGCGTTTGTCTGCCCAATTGGAATGAAACAGTCTGTATATTTTTCGCTGCTGCAAAAATTGGAGCCATACTCGTACCATTTAATCCACTGTACCGATCCCAAGAAATTGAATATATCTTAGAAAATGCAGAACCCAAAGTGCTGTTTGTAATGAAGAATTTTTTGAACAATGTAAATATGGATATTGTTTCTCAATTGGTACCAAAGGTTGTGTCTGTTCGCTTTGTAGAAGACAAGCTTATTTCTTATGAACATGTTGTATCCCATAACGGTAATATTGCAAGAAATGCAGTCATTGATCCATCAGAGGATATATTTTGTATTTTATATACTTCTGGGACAACCGGGGCACCAAAAGGGGTTATGATTTCCCATCTCAGCGTTGCGAAGTGTGCAGACGCAGTAGTAAAGGAAATGTCCTGCAATGATAGTGATGTGTTTGTGGTCCCGGCACCGTTATTTCATATTTTTGGCATTGCCTGTAATATGATTCCGGCAATAATTGCTGGAGCTCGCATGGTGCTTTTGGAAAAGTTTAACCCACAGCAGACCCTTGAAATAATTGAGCAGGAAAGGGTTACTGTACATCAAGGGGTTCCTACGATGTTTTTAAAAGAACTAGAAGTAGAAGGATTTGAAACCTATGATTTATCTTCATTGCGAACCGGAATGGTAGGTGCAGCACCGATTTCACCAGAACAAATGAAAAAAATACGGAAGAAAATGGATTTTAATTTGTGCCAATCATTTGGTTCGAGTGAAACGAGTGGCAGTGTGACGATCAATTCTATGGATGATAAAGAATCAGTGATACTAGAGACAGTTGGCAAACCTTTTAAGGGTGTAAAGCTAAAAATAGTAGATGAACATAGAGAAGAGCTTCCAGTTGGCCATACTGGAGAAATTGCCGTTCACAGCTTTGGGAACATGAAAGGCTATTATAAAAATGCCTGAAAAAACGAACGAAGTGCTTGATAAAGAAGGTTGGTACTATACAGGGGATTTAGGTGTACTAGATGAAGAAGGTAATCTTCGTTATGTAGGAAGAGAAAAAGAAATGATTGTACGCGGGGGTTTTAACATTTACCCTCAAGAAATAGAATCGCTTCTTCTTAAACATGAAAAAATTGCGGCTGCATCTATCATAGGTATGCCTGATGAAGTGCTTGGTGAGGTAGTATACGCTGTAGTTCAGCTTCGTTCAGGAGAAAAAATGACTGAACAAGAAGTGAAGGATTATGTAGCTGATCATATGGCGCTATATAAAACTCCAGCAACGATTATTTTACAGACAACATTCCGATGACAGCAAGCGGGAAAATTCAAAAGGGAAAACTTCGTGAGCAAATAAGTCAATAAGAAAATTGTAAGCGTTTAATTAAAACTTATTTAGTAGGAGGATTTCCATGGATAGAGAAACGAAAGGAAAAGTTCACCCTCATTGGAAGTTAGGGAAATATCAGGTGCGTCTTCCCTTTATTCACTATAGACTAGAAACACCAGAGCTAATTCAAGGAATTGTTATTTTTGCTATTGGGCTAAGTATGATTGAAATCATGACAGGTCCTTTAGGAATGTCTTATGGGGCGGCCATCACCATTGTTATGCTCGGTCAGTTTTTTATGTTAATACCTCCTATGTTTGGTGTACCATTTGTTCCAGGTTTTATTACACCATTAATTCCTGTTCTAATTGTTTTTTTAAGTGGTTTCGAGCCGGGAGCTGAAGCAATACAAGCACTCATTGCCCTGCAATTACTCGTAGCTTTAATCTTTCTTATATTTGGGGTAACGGGTTTAGGTAAAGTGTTTATCACAAAGCTTCCGGTCTCTTTAAAAGCAGGGATTTTAATAGGAGCTGGTATCGCTGCAATCATGACTGAAATTGAAGCAGGCGGAAGGCTGGCAGAGACGCCAATTACGTTGATAATCGGAGCTTTCTTATGCTTGTATATTATGTTTTCTAGATCATTTCGTCGACTCCACGAAAAAATCGTTTTATACGTTTTATAGCAAGTTATGGAATTATGCCTTCGATTGTCGTTGCAATCATTATTGGATGGCTTGTAGCTGAATACCCATCTCCACAAGTAGAATGGGGAATTACCATACCTTCGTTCAGTGAAACGTGGAATGTAACACCATTTGTTCTAGGCTTTCCTGCATGGGAAATATTTATGGCTGCTATTCCTACTGCTATTCTTGCTTACATTATAGCCTATGGTGATATCATAGTAGGAGATAAGCTCTTAGAAAGGTCAAGTTCTTATAGACAAGACGAAAAAATTGAATATGATTCAAACCAAATTCACTTCCTGACTTTTTTTAGAAATTTCATGCATGCATTATTTTTCCCGCACCCTGGTTTAGCAGGTCCTATTTTTACAGCAGGAACCGCTTCTGTCGCTGAAAGATATACTTTTGGAAAAAAAGCGATGCAATCCATTTTTTCAGGTACAAATTCTCTCATTATTTCTTTGTCATTGGTTATTTTTATACTGCCTTTAGTTACTTTATTTCAACCATTTTTACCTATTGCTCTTTCAATTACATTAATCTTAACCGGATATTTATGTATTACTGTAGGTATTCAGCAATTAAAAAACGAAACGGAAATTGGTGTTGCAGGTGTCATGGGTATTGTGCTGGCAGTATATGGAGCAGCTTACGGCCTTGTTGTTGGGCTTCTTCTATACTTTCTCTTGCAAAAAGAAGTATTTATCAGTAAAAGCAATGAACAAGTATATAGAAACGAGGGAAAAGATGTTGTTTAATAATTCAGATCATTCTAAATAGAAAGTTATATTTTAAAATTCAATCTTTTTTATGATTAAAGGAAAAATTCATTTTAAAAATGAAAAGTCCTCATAAGCTTCACCAACAAAGCCCACTTGAAGTGGGCTTTGTTGGTGAAGACCAAGTGGTGGTTTATTCTAAAACTATTTAGGGTTCTGTTACGTAGATCCTTTATTCTTTTGCTCTGCCTTTTTGATCGTTTCCCCGCTTACGGTCTGGTAGAGGCGGCTTTTCGGTTCATAAATGGTTTGAGAAGGCCAGAGTCCATGGTGTCCTGAAAAGATATAGCTGACCAGACAGGCCGTAAAGAAGTATTCAAGCCCTTTTCCATCAAACATTTCTACTGCTAAAAGAAAGGCAGCAATTGGTGTATTTGCCCCGCCGCAAAAACGGCAATCATCCCGAGCGCAGCAAGGAATGACATGGGGAGATCAAAGAATTGATAGAGAGTATTTCCTAAAGTAGCACCAATAAAAAACAAAGGAATGGCTTCTCCGCCCACAAAGCCTGTTCCTAACGTAACCGCAGTGAAAACCAGTTTAGCGAGGAAGGCAAAGGGAGGAACGTCGTGTGTAAATGACTGTTCAAGCATTTCCAACCCTCGTCCATTATACTCATAGGAACCAACAAGGTACGTTAAACCGACAATGATGATTCCCCCTACAAAGGCACGCAGCATATGGTTTTTCTTTGTATATTTTTCTGAAATCTGATGGATACCGTGTCTTAATTGACAGTAAAGCACACTTATAAAACTAAAAAGAACAGCAAGAAAAATGACTTTGGCAAATGCCAGAACTGATAACTCCGGTACGGATTGGATGATGAAGCTTTCGTGCTCCACCCCCCATACTTTTTCAGTTATAAAATGCCCTATAAAACTTGCTGCCAGGCATGGGACAATAGCTTCGTATTTCAGTTTTCCTAAAGCTGTCATTTCCATCCCGAATACTGCGCCAGTTACAGGGGTGCCAAAGGCTGCTCCAAAACCTGCACTTATGCCGCTCATGAGCAGGATTTTAGTATCGATTTCATTTATTTTAAAAAAGCGAATGACAGTTTCTGCAACACTTCCGCCCATTTGTATCGCAGCACCTTCTCTTCCGGTTGAGCCTCCAAATAGTACTGTGATAAATGTTCCTAAGTAAACAATTGGCCCCATTCTGCGAAGGACTTTTCCTTTCCCCTGAACGCCTTCAATTACCAGGTTATTTCCTTTATATAAATCCACTCCCCCACTGGCCCAAAAGTCATATACATATATCCAATCAACAAGCCTCCAAAAGGAAGAAAAAGAATAAGCCAGGAGGTTTGTTTGCGTAATTCTCCAAGAAAGTCGTTCGTATGGAGCAGCAGGGCCGTGGTTGAACCTATAATCAGGCCAATGATTCCTCCTATTAATACCCACCTTGTGACGATAAGCAAAAAGTGCTTAGAGAGCATAGGAACACTCCTCTCTTCCTTAGCTTATACCCCCTGTAGAGCGTCTTCGTATTAATTATGTAATACAGATAAGGAAAGCCAGCATTCCTTTCTGGCAGACTCTCAACGCCCATCTACTGTTTCATTGGTCCCTTCCTTTTATCTTTTACTGAGTATGGATTATTTATGTAACAGAGAGGAAGTATGTAAATGTACTAAGGGACCTGACTGGTCAGCAAATTAATTGATTACACGTGGTCTTGTTGATATTCTTTACTTTAAAGACCTTCAGTACCTAATCAAATTTTAAAGAAGTTACAGACTGAAACAGGGTCTTTTCGGATTGGAGTCATCAGGCAATGGGGAAAATTTAGATGGAAATCATAGAAAGGATGATATAAATGAAAGTTCTTGTTGTAGGTGCAAACGGCCAAATTGGAAAACACCTGGTTTCTTTTATTCAGGAAAATGAAAGCCTGGAAGCCAGAGCCATGATCCGTAAAGAGGAGCAAGCTTCTTATTTTGAAAGCCTCGGGGCTGAAACTGCGGTAGTGGATTTGGAAGAGGATATCGAAGCAATAGCGAAAGCAGCAGAGGGAGTCGATGCCATTGTCTTCACTGCAGGTCCGGGCCACATACAGGCAAAGACAAAACCATAATGATTGATTTGGATGGTGCTGTAAAAACAATCGAGGCAGCCAAAACTGCCGGGGTAAAACGTTTTATCATGATTAGTTCCTTTGATACCCGCCGTCAAGCGATACAAGAGGCGCCTGCTTCCTTTGCCCCATATGTCGCAGCGAAGCATTATGCGGATGAATGGTTACGAGCGGCAGATTTAGATTATACAATTATTCATCCCGGCTTGCTTACAAATGATAAGGGAACGGGTCAAATAAAGGCAGCTGCCGACATTAAGATAGATGAAATTCCAAGGGAGGACGTGGCAAAAGTCATTGTTGCCACATTAGAAAATGAGGAAACGGTTGGAAAAGAATTCCAGATAGTTCACGGAGATAAACCTGTAGAAGAAGCAATACATTCAATCTAAGTATAAAAAGATACTCTTGGTCGATTCATGGAAGACAATTTGCCAGCAAGGTGAATTGTCTTTTTTTAGGATACTCTTTACTGCTCCTGTACTAGTAACACTTCGGATCATATTAAAAGAGGGTAAATACAAAGGATGAGATAATATAAAAGTGAAATTCTTCCACTTTTCAGCTTTTAAATAACACCGGGCTATTATATAATAGTGTTAGAAAATTTTAATCTATCATATAATAGTAAATATTTTAATCTTTTACCAATAGTGATACACTATAAACAGGTTATAATTGATTCAGAAAAGATGTGTGACGAGTCGCGCCCTGACTTGTTAGATGTTGGCGCCTAAAAAAGGACGCATACATCCTTTTCTGTAAATTTATGCGTATGAGGGTGGTAAACATGAGCAACAATCAAACGGATACAGACGTTATATTAATTGGTGCCGGAATTATGAGTGCAACATTAGGTGCACTGCTGAAGGAATTAGTCCCCGACTGGAAAATAACTGTGTTTGAAAAGCTCGACAATGCAGGAGAGGAAAGCTCCAATGAATGGAATAATGCAGGAACCGGACATGCGGCCCTGTGCGAGCTTAACTACACAGCTGAAAAGCCAGATGGGTCTGTAGATATTAGTAAAGCGATAAAAATAAATGAACAGTTCCAGCTTTCCATGCAATTTTGGTCCTATCTAGTTAACAGAAAGCTTATAAAAAGTCCCCAGGATTTTATTATGCCATTGCCTCATATGAGTTTTGTACAAGGGGAACAAAATGTTAAGTTTCTAAAGAATCGTTTTAAAGCGCTTTCGGATAATCCTTTATTTGAAGGCATGGAATACTCCGATAATCCAGAAAAACTGAAGGAATGGATCCCGCTTGTGATGGAAGAGCGAGATTCAAATGAACCAATAGCAGCGACAAAGATTGACACGGGAACTGACGTTAACTTTGGTGCATTAACGAACATGTTATTCGATCACTTGGAAAGCACGGATGTGGAAGTGAAGTATAGACGAAGCGTAAATGATATTAAGCGCAGAAGCGATGGTTCGTGGGAGTTAAAAGTGAAGAATCTTTATGATGGTTCTGTTGAACGCCGCACTGCTAAGTTTGTCTTTATTGGAAGCGGGGGAGGTAGTATCCATCTGCTCCAGAAATCAGGTATTCCTGAAGGAAGAAATATCGGTGGGTTCCCGGTCAGTGGTATATTTATGGTTTGTAATAACCCGGACGTTATAGAGCAGCATAATGCAAAAGTATACGGCAAAGCAAGGTTGGCGCTCCGCCAATGTCAGTTCCTCATCTGGATACAAGATATATTGATAATAAAAAATCATTGTTGTTTGGACCGTTTGCCGGCTTTTCACCTAAGTTCCTAAAAGGTGGTTCAATGTTCGATCTGGTAAATTCAGTAAAGCCTAATAATGTCTTAACGATGCTTGCTGCAGGAGCAAAAGAGATGTCTTTAACTAAATACCTGATGCAGCAAGTGATGCTGTCAAAAGAACAGCGCTTGGAAGAGCTTCGTGATTTTATCCCTAATGCTAAGAGCGAGGATTGGGATTTGGTCATAGCTGGACAACGGGTACAGGTGATTAAAGATACAGAAGAAGGCGGAAAAGGAACACTTCAATTCGGTACGGAAGTAATTAGTTCTGAAGATGGTTCTATTGCAGCCTTATTGGGTGCGTCACCGGGTGCTTCTACAGCTGTTCACGTTATGCTTGAAGTTCTAAAAAATGTTTCCCGGATCATCTTACAGAGTGGGAACCGAAACTAAAAGAAATGATCCCCTCTTATGGCTTGTCGTTAATGGAAAACCCTGAGCTTTTGAAAGAAATTCATACTTCTACGGCAAAGTCCCTTGGATTTGAAGAGGAAACTACCCAAGAAAAAAGCGAGGATAAGGCCCGTATATTACAGGAAGCATAGATTTATGCTTCCTGTATTTTTTTGCAAGGAGTTCTCTTTATATATCCTTAGCATCCCTAACGAAGATTATTTGTTTTACTGGTGAAGAAAGGTCAATGGTGTCACGAATCCATTTCTTTACTCATCTGTTTTATTTATCTCAATTACTTTCTCGCTGGTACTTTTTTTGGGGACAGTAATCCGCAGTACCTCATTTTCAAAGATTGCGTTGATTTCGTTTTCCGAGATCGGAAAAGAAAATGGAATAAGTCGCTGCATTCTTTGAAAAGACTGTTCTCGTTTCTGGTACATGGTAAGATCATTCTTTTCTTCAATGATGGAAGAGTGGTTCACAGACAATTTTAAAAAATTGTCTATAACCTCAAGTTGAATTTGGTCACTGCTGCATCCGGGAGATAGAATTTCAAAAAGTAATGATCTTCGGTTTCCTCTATTTCTCCCTCAACAAATCTACTCTCGGGAAAAGATTGAAAGTGCTTAAAAGCTTCATCAATATAAGAATCCATGTATTGTATAAGATCCCTCATTACACCTTCAGTAAAAAGGCCTGGAAGTTTTTTATGATTCATATCCACTCAATTTCACCTCTTTTTCTTACAATATGATTTGAAAGCTTTCCATAATAGCCCTTCTTATTTATACGTCTTGAAACATGAGGTGTGTGGGCTCGTAACATAGGCATCGAACAGTTATGTCAGCTCTGAAAGCCCCTCGAACAATAAAGTAGAAAAAGGGCGACATCAAAACCTCAGTCTCGATGTCGCCCTTTTTTTTAATTGTCTTTATTCTCTCTTCCTGATTTTGAGATGGTTGTTCTATCTCCGGTTTGTGGTTGAACCGCATCTTTCCCTTTAATTATGTTTCGTTTTGATTTTGATTGTTTTCCCATATAGATCCCTCCTTATTATTAGTATTTTCAACACTTGTAGGCACAATTATGTAATAACTTATTATTGGTGTACAACTTATTTTTGGCTCAATCAAAGATGTAAGGCTAAAAAAGCGCTTTACTCTTATTATAGTACGATTACTAAGAAGGAATTTCTGTGAAGAAAGAACGATGACCTGTTCACGACATAGGAACTCTTGTGAAGGGAAACGTGAAGAAGCTATGTGGAATCGAGAATGCATAAACATTAAAAAACTACCACTAAAAGCAGCCATGCTTTCAAAAGTGGTAGTTTATTGGTTTAAATCCTTAAGAAGGTAATCTAACTAACCAGCAACAAAGCTGATCATCAGAAAGAGGATGGAGGGGACAAGAAGGCATCCAAGCCCGGTAAAAAATGTTGCGGTCATTGCTCCGTACGGTACTAATTTTGGATCTGTGGCAGCAAGCCTCCTGCTACGCCGCTTGTCGTGCCCATCAGACCGCCATACACCACCGCTGCACGAGGGTTGTCCAATCCAATATATTTTGCAACAAAAGGAGTACCGACCATTACGATGATAGATTTCACAAGTCCTGCAGCGATGCTTAACGTAATTACTTCAGAACTTGCACCAACTGCGGTACCTGCTACAGGACCAACAATATAAGTAGTAGCTCCGCCGCCAATAGTTGTTAAACTTGCTGCGTCCGTATATCCAAAAGAAAGTGCAACCAGGACTCCGACAAAAAAAGAAATGAAGACACCGACAAAGAGAGAAAGGATTCCAGCAAAGCCTGCTTTCTTAAATTCTGAAAAGCTGGCTCCAAATGCTGTGGAAACAATTGCCAGGTCTCGAAGCATAGCACCGCCCATCATCCCTATCCCGGAAAACATTGACAGGTCAGCCAAACCATTTTCACCGCCGGTGTATACGCCGCCAATATAAGCGAGGACTAAGCCGAGAATGATAGCAATAGCGGAGCCGTGGAGACGCCCTTTCGTGAGTTTATCAGAAAGGAAATAAGAGATATACATCGTAACGCCCACAACTGCAAAAGCGGTAACAAGACTGTTTGCTTCAAGGATCTCTAAAATAACTTCCATAAATGGTTACCCTCCTTAATTTGCTTTTTTAAACTCTTCTTCCTGTTTCAAGCTGTCGTACTTGTCCTTTCCAATACGGCTTAAGAGGGGAACAAGGGCAAAGCTTACAAGAGTTGCACTGATACCAGCTAAAATAGCAAGAGGACCTCCTTCGATAGCACCGACTACATTTTGCTGAGCAGTCATGGCAACGACTATCGGGATATACATCGCACTCCAAAATGCCATTCCCTGTTCTGATTTAGGATTCAACATTCCTTTTTTCTTTAAATGGTCAATTAACAGGACCAGAAAAAGCATCGCGATTCCAACACCGCCGACATTGGCGTTAACACCCATCAAAATACCAAGGTAATCTCCGAGCACTACACCAATAAGCATACAAACTGCTAAAATTGCCACTCCATAAATGACCAATGCATTCAACTCCTTTATAATAGAGATAACAAAGGACAGAGGACGATCAACATTACCACTCATAATCGTTGATGAGGAGGCATCACTCCCGTATAGTAGTGTAAACGGTTACAAAAAATACAAAGGAAACGGTCGACAATTGACTGTACTCTTATATTAGACATAATTTTTTGATAATTCAAGGTTTTTTAAAATTTAAAAAAGTTATTGCGGATTTGTTTTTTACGTATTATACTAAGTGAAACGACAGTCGACCAAATAGAAGAGAAAGGGGGCTGTCCTTGTGAGCATGAATTTAACAAAGGATAACGCCTTGTCAAGCGTCATTGCTAAACACATCACTGAACAAATTATGACGGGGGAACTGAAGCCTGGCCAGAAATTAGTCGAGCATTTATATGCGGAGGAATACGGCACAAGCAGAGCGCCAGTCCGAGAAGCCATCTACTTGCTGACAATTGAGGGCCTGGTTGAACGGATTCCACGAAAAGGAGCGATTGTAAAAGGGTATACCGAGTCTGAAGTATATGACCTTCTTGAAATCCGTATTATGCTTGAAGCACTTGCGATGAAAAGAATCCAGGAAAATGGAATCAATGCTGATTCCTTGAAAGAGATGGAATCTATTTTAGCTGAAATGGAAAAAGAAACAAACCACACGAATTATACTCAATTAAATCATTCCTTTCATACTGCACTTATTAAAATGAGCCAAAGTGAAGTGATTAAAAATAACTATGTAAGAATCGAACAGCCATTGTTAACCATACAAAATCTTTCCTTCTCAGTCGAAGGAAACATAGATAAGTCAGTAAAAGAACACAAAATGCTGGTGAAACTTTTAAAAACGGGTAAGTTTAAGGAAGCCGATAGTCTTCTTCACAAGCATAATCATGATGTTATAGTTAGCATTCAAAATCAACTGTTAAAAGATAAAGAGGAAGAATAACTCTTCCTCTCTTTTCAAGAATTCATTGTATGCGCTTACAAATTATTCGGTCGACTATCGACTGATGGAGGTGAGAAGATGAGTATTGTTTTTCTTTTTCCAGGACAAGGATCGCAAAAGCCTTACATGCTTCAGTCATTACCAAAAGAACCTGAAGTAAAACGAACGATCGAGGAAGCAAGCAATGCAATAAATGAAGATATAACATTGAGGGACTCCCCTGATGCCTTAGCCTCCACAACCTCTGTACAGCTTTCTATTCTAGTTGCCAGTATGGCGCTATACCGTTTGCTCACAAAAGAGATCGCCCTGCCGGAGATGGGAGCAGGTCACTCCGTCGGGGCATTTACGGCAGCTGCAGCGGCAGAAGCGCTTTCTTTTCCTGACGCTGTGAAGCTTGTAAAAAAAAGAGGGGAGTACATGGAAGCCTCTCTTCAAAGTAATGAGTATGGCATGGGAGTGATAACCGGCTTACCGAAAGGCCAGATAGAGCAAATCATTAAAGCGATCTACTCGGATAGCTATCCTGTGTATGTAACGAATGAAAATGCTCCTGATCAGTTTGCCATTTCAGGTCACAAAAAGGCAATCAAGCAAGTCGTCGCAGAGGCAGGAAGGCGGGGCGCCAGAAAGGCAGATGCTCTTCAAGTAAGCGTCCCCTCCCATTGTCCTTTGTTAACAGAGGTTAGTAGAAAGATGGAGAAGGCTCTCGAGGGCGTGAAGTTCAGTCCTCCAAAATTCCCCCTGGCAGGCAACTCGTCAGCCAGATTGCTCACCGCTGGTCCAAAGCTTAAAAAGGATTTGTCATTAAGTATATCTCAGCCTGTGAAATGGCATGAATCCACAGAGATTATTTTTGAGAAGGGGGGACGTTTATTTGTTGAATGCTCTGCCAGTACGATATTAAAGGACCTTGCAGAAAGGGCGTTTCCTTCTGCCAGAGCGGTTTCAGCCATGCAAAGCGGAATCCGTTCAACAAGGCTCCTAATGGAAAGAAACAGAACCGCTGGTGTCTAAGTATTTTTTAAAGTTGAAAGGAGAGAAATCAATATGAATATGATTCCTAAAACCCCGACGGCTCGAAAGTGGACTAGACGAAGAGATGCTAAACAAAAAAGAATACAGTCTATTAAGAACATAGCTGAAAATAAGGTCATACCAACAGCCAATATTGTTGAAGCGATGGAATCACTGATATCCCCCGGGGACCGTGTAGTATTAGAAGGCAATAATCAAAAGCAGGCTTCTTTTCTTTCCTATGCGTTATCACACGTAAACCCTGACCAAGTAAACAAGCTTCATATGATTATGTCCAGTCTTTCAAGACCAGAGCACTTGGATATTTTTGAAAAGGGAATTGCCGAGAAAGTTGATTTTGCCTATGCTGGGCCGCAGAGCCGTCGTATGGCTCAAATGGTGGAAGACGGCGACCTGAAAATGGGGGATATCCATACGTACATTGAATTATATGGAAGGCTTTTTATCGACTTGATTCCATCCGTTGCTTTAGTAGCTGCTGAAAAAGCAGACAGTAACGGAAATTTATATACTGGTCCTAATACAGAAGAAACTCCAACGCTCGTTGAAGCTGCTGCTTTTCGGGATGGGATTGTCATTGCCCAGGTAAACGAAATTACCGATGATCTGCCCCGTGTGGACATTCCGGGATCCTGGATTGATTTCATAGTGGAAGCAGACAAGCCGTTCCAGCTTGAACCTTTGTTCACAAGGGACCCGCGCCACATCTCAGAAATACAGATTTTAATGGCTATGCTGACCATTAGAGGTGTCTACGAAAAGCACAATGTGCAGTCATTAAATCATGGAATTGGGTTTAATACTGCAGCCATAGAGCTTCTTCTCCCTACTTATGGTGAGTCACTTGGTTTGAAAGGGGAAATTTGCCAGCACTGGCCCTGAACCCTCACCCAACCATGATACCTGCTATCGAAAGTGGATGGGTGGACAGCATTCATTGCTTTGGAAGTGAGGTAGGGATGGAAAATTATATAGCGGCACGTCCTGATGTGTTCTTTACTGGACCAGATGGAAGTCTCCGTTCTAACCGTACATTCTGTCAGCTTGCTGGTCAGTACGCGGTTGACATCTTTGTGGGTTCGACCTTCAGATGGACCGGGAAGGAAATTCCTCCACTGTAACCTCTGGAAGCTTGCTGGTTTTGGTGGAGCGCCAAATATGGGTCATGACCCGGGAGGCGTCGCCATTCTACTCCTGCATGGATGAATATGGTAAACAGTGACGATCCTCTTGCCAAGGGTAAAAAGCTTGTTGTTCAAATGGTAGAAACCTTCCAGCTGGAAACCGGCCTGTGTTTGTGGAATCTTTGGATGCGATAGAGGTAGCCAAAGATGCTAACCTCGCAGTTACTCCGGTTATGATTTACGGTAACGATGTGACCCATTTGGTAACAGAAGAAGGAATCGCCTATTTGTACAAAACTGACAGCATTGAAGAAAGGAGAGAAGCAATAGCTTCTGTTGCAGGTGTGACTCCAATCGGCTGGAGACAACCAGGAAGAAAACGGCCAAGTTAAGGGAGAGAGGGATTATCTCATATCCGGAGGACCTTAACATCAACCGAACAGAAGCAAAAAGGTCACTTCTGGCTGCAAAAAGTGTAGAGGAACTAGTGGAATGGTCCGAAGGTTTGTATGAGCCGCCGGCAAAATTTAGAAGCTGGTAAGGAAGGAGAATTATGAAAAATATAACAATGGTTGATAGATCAAAATATTTAGCAGATAAAGCGGTAGAAGCTTTGATGGAAGAAGCCTTGCTTACACCAAAGCCCGGCCTGGTAGATCGACGTGATACTGGCTCTCATTCCGATATGAATCTCGATCTTATGCTGAAATCAGCAGCCTCACTTCAAGAGACTTTTTATAAGATTGGGGAAGCCGCCTGGAGTGAAAAACCAACACAAAAGCTGAGAGAAAAGATTGCAAGAATTGGTCGAAAAGGCGAGTACGATATGCTGAAAGAGACGAAAGGCGTCAATACCCATAAAGGTGCGATATGGGCTATTGGATTGTTGACTGCTGCATCGGCTATTAAAGGCCCTGAAGCGGATGCTGGTTCCATCACTGATACTGCAGCACAGATTGCCCGGTTTGATGACCGCTATGCGCCCGTAAAGGAAACAAATGGGGAAAAAGCAATTAAAAAATATCAGGTGCGTGGAGCAAAAGGGCAGGCTCAGCAAGGTTTCCCTCATGTTATAGATATAGGGCTTCCAGCTTTGCTCCAGTACAGAGAGGCAGGCCATCCTGAGGAACAGGCAAGACTTTATTCCCTGATCTCAATGATGGCTTATCTGGACGACACCTGTCTTTTACACCGCGGCGGCAGTCAAGTACTTGAACAGACAAAAGAAAGATGTCGTAAAATTCTTTTAGCGGGTGGTCCTGCTTCTGGTCAGGGATGGCGTCACTTACTTCAATTAAACAACTATTTAATAGAAGAAAATGCTTCGCCTGGAGGGAGTGCTGATCTGCTTGCAGCTGTGTTATTCATCGATAGTATACAAATAAGACTTTCTAGATACAAAACAGAGTTACAGCTCCAAAAATTATAACAAGGAGAGGTTTTAAATGGATACATTGCGATTTGAGTTTCCAGCAACAACCCCTGTTTCTAGTTCAGCGCATGTTGGGGTAGTAGGATCCGGGGACCTTGAAATACTGCTTCAGCCGACTGACCAGCCCAGAACCTCCATTCAAGTAAGGACAAGTATTAATGGGTTTAATGAAACATGGGAAAACGTTCTGGAGCGATTTCTTTCTTCTCATGATATTTGTGCCGATGTAATCATTAATGATTTTGGAGCCACTCCTGGAGTTGTTTCCATGAGACTTGCACAATTAATGGAGGTGAGCAGGCAATATGCTTAAGCTAAGAGAAAGTCTGACAGAATTAAAAGCAAGAGAGCGTGTTAAAGCATTATTGGATGAAGGGACATTTAGAGAGTTAATACCACCCCATGAACAGCTTGAATCACCCCATCTTGCACATCAAGGAGTAGTTCCTCAAAGTGATGACGGAGTTATTGTAGGAAGAGGTCTCCTTGGCGGGGAAAATGCAGTTGTTGTGGCCATTGAAGGAGATTTTCAAGGAGGCGGGATTGGTGAAGTGGCTGGCTCCAAAATCGCAGGTGCTTTCGAGAGGGCATTAAAGGATCATGAGAATGGTATTCCCACCCGGCCGGTGCTGATTTTTGACACAGGGGGAGTGCGGCTGCAAGAAGCAAACTATGGACTATTAACCATAGCAGAAATCCAGGCGTCCATTGTTGCTCTTCGCGAAAAAACCCCAGTAATAGGAATTATTCCCGGTAAAATAGGGTCGTTTGGCGGAATGTCTATTGCAGCAGGATTGTTCAGCAAGCTTTTGATTACGAAAGAAGGCAGACTAGGGTTAAATGGACCAGAAGTTATTGAGCAAGAAGCGGGAATTGAAGAATTTGATGCCGGTGACAGGCAGCTTGTCTGGAGAACAGTAGGAGGCGAGCAACGACAGAAAACAGATCATACTGATACACTGATAGAGGATGATATTCAAAGTATACGTTCTCAAGTGATGAAACACTTTGAAGAACCTGGTAATGAAGAACCAAGGTGTGAACAAATCAGCTCATTTCTTCATTTGCTTCATTCTTTTGACCCTTCAGAATCACTTACTCCGGAAAAGTATTTGGCGCTTTGGAAGGAAAGCAAGGGAGCGATTACGATAGAAGATGAAACAGCTGGCATGTCCATTTCAGCTGACAGCAACGGAAGCAAGTGGTTTACCGAACTGATGGCGATAGACGGGGCGGTCGAATCTTCCCAAATAAAGACTGTTCGCTGCGGTGATACCATTATCAATGGGAAAGATGCCCGTGTCCTTGCCGTCGTCCCTGATAAAGAAAATAAGTTTCCAAGAGTCCGAGGTGGAGAAGTAGGTTTAGAAGAAGGATGGACGATTGCTTATCACATACATCAAGCAATAGAAGAAGACAAAAATAAGGATCAAAAAAGGGCGATCGTAGCGGTTGTAGATGTCCCAAGTCAGGCCTATGTATAATGAAGAATTGATAGGAATTCACCTGGCATGTGCCGCTGCGGCGAATGCTTACGCAAAAGCTCGTTTAGCAGGACACCCGGTTGTTTCTTTAGTGGTCGGCAAAGCGATTTCCGGAGCCTTTTTGGCTCACGGTCTTCAGGCAAATCGCATCCTGGCAGTTGACGATTCATCTGTACAGGTTCAAGTGATGTCGAAGGAGTCTAATGCAAGAATTACAAGACGTTCTCTTGAACAATTAGAACAATCGGCAAAAACCGTTCCTTCCACAGCTTATGACATTCGTTCCTTTCAAACTCTGGGTGCACTCCACAAATTAATTACGGATGTAAATGCGTCCTCACCTTTAAAGGATGACATCGAAAAAATAATGAAAGAAATCGATCAGGCAATCGATGATTCCAGGCTGGGAAAAAACCATAATCTACAAAATAGACTTACTTCCAAAGAAGCCGTTGCAGGCGGTAGAAAAGCTTCTTTAGAAGTAAGGAAGAGACTGAATGAACAATGGAACTAAGGCCGCATGATTTGGTTGAAATGAAAGATGGGGAGGAAGCACCGAGCATGGCCCAAAACATTTCATGGCTTGAAGAAACTCTTCGTTATCCATGTTGGACGGTCGTTCGCCGAGCTCCACAAACAGAAGACAGTTTCCCGGCGGGTTTTCGAGGAAGATCAAGAGGTGAACGATTTGCCTGTTATTTATCAAAGAAAAATATAAAAAAAGTTGTTACTCCTGAATCAATAGTTACAGAAAAGAGATGGAAAAAGCACAGAAGCTTAGTCAACCAGGGGCTTTTTGAATCCTTAGAGATGGTAGATCAAATAATGAGTAAAAACCATCTTTGCTGGGGGCCTGGTGGAAGCTCAGGGTTTGAGTTGGCAACTGGCCTTCCTTCTGTCTCTGAAACAAGCGATATTGATATCATTATTCGGGCACCATATCCTTTAGATAAATATTTGGCAGCAAGTATTGTTGATGAGTTGTCTACTATTGAGACACGTATTGATGCTCAAGTAGAAACACCTGAAGGAGCTTTTTCCCTCATAGAGTTTGCGAGGGAAGATAGTAGAATCTTGTTGCGAACGAGTGAAGGACCCATGCTTACTGAAAGTCCCTGGGGTAAAAGGCAGGTCGTAGATCCGTAGAACGAAATCAGGCTCAGTATGTTCTCTTAGGAACGCTGAGCCTGTTTGTCTTTGTTTAAAAACTAATAGCAAGTTTACCTATAAGGAGGGGAGAATATACCACCTCTTCAAGAAAGGATAGGAGGTCCTTATTTGCAAATGAAGTCTTTTTTCAGCTAGTCTTTTGGTAAATCTTTACGTACTTCCCGGATGACATGGGTAATTTCAGGGAGAATGATTCGATTCATTGCCAGTCGCACAGCTCCTGAAGACCCAGGCATGGAAAAGACCGCAGTATGTTGATATACACCTGCTACTGCCCGGCTTAATATCGAAGCGGTTCCGATATCTTCTGCAAAGCTTAAATAACGGAACAATTCTCCAAAACCAGGCATTTCCTTTTGCAATAGTGACCCAACAGCTTCATAGGTTGTATCACGGAGAGCTATTCCCGTACCGCCATTTAACAAAATAGAATCGATGTTCTTGTCTTTGGCAGAACGTTTAATTAATTCCTGGATGCCTTGATAATCATCCTGTACAATCTCATAACGGACGATGTTGTGACCTTCACCCTCTAATAATTCTTTAATGAGTTTACCGCTTTTATCCGTTTCTTTTGTTCTGGTGTCTGAAACGGTAATAATCATGCAATTTACCGAGGAAGGGGCCTCGTTACGGTGTTCAGTGACAGACATTTCATATGTACCTCCTTTTCGTAATGATAACGATTTATATTCTACCATACTATAGATTCTGTACCAATTTTTTAGTTAGGAGGCGTAAAGGTTTTCAGAATTTGAATTTTTTAGCACACATCGAGAATCACCGTTTTAATAACAAATAAATAAAGTACGGGGCTCCTATCAAAGCCACAATAATCCCAGCAGGTATCCCATCAGGCTCTACAAGGTTTCTTCCGATTGTATCAGCAAGTAATAAAAGCCATCCGCCTGTCAAAACTGCTACAGGAAGAAACAACTGGTGTCTGGGTCCTACTAATGCTTTTGCTATATGAGGAGCCATCAGGCCGACAAAAGCAATTCCACCTGTAACAGAAACTGCAGAAGCGGCAAGGGCTGTAGCGGTAAGTAATAAAAGGACTCGTTCCTTCCCTATGGATACGCCGACTCCTGCTGCTGCTTCCTCACTGAGACTTAGAAGGTTTAACCGGTTTGCTTTGTACAATGTAAAAGGAACCAGGATAACCAGCCAAGCAAAAGAGCCCATATAAATACCCAGTCCGTTCCCCAGATGCTTCCTGCCAGCCACTTGGCAATAAAGTCTACTTTCTGGCGGTCTGCCGAAGAAATTAGAATAATCATTAACCCGGAAAGAGCCGTAGAAAAACCTACGCCTACAAGAATAAGGCGGATTGGCTGAAGTCCAGTGTGCCGCTGATAAGAGAAGAAATAAATAAAACAAACAGTAATAAGAGAACCAATAAAGGCCGTCACAGGAAGCAGTAAAACAAAGGTTCCGGCCTGGACAGGAAAAAATAAAAAGAAGACAGCGACAGCTGCACCCGCTCCTGCATTAATGCCTATAATCCCAGGGTCTGCTAAATCATTTCTTGTAATACTCTGAAGAATCGCTCCAGACAAGGCAAGCGCCATACCAGCCAGAAAGGTTATCCCTATACGCGGCAGTCTAATAGAAAAGAGAACAAATTCTTCTTTAAACGTTCCTTGTCCTAAAATAACAGGAATAATTCTATGAATAGACAAGGAAGAGTAGCCTAATACAGTGGACATGAAAATTGTCGTCACACTTAAAAAAAGGAGAATAATAAGTACTATAGTTTGCTTCCGATACAGGCCTGGATGAATCATGAGAATCTATTTCCCCCTTTCCGGACAATTAAGAGGAAAAAAGGCAGGCCAATGATAGCCACGATTGCGGCTGCCGGTGTTTCATAGGGGGCATGAATAACACGGCCGGCCGTATCAGCAAACAGCATAAATGCTCCTCCCATAATTGCTGACATGGGGATAATGAACCGGTAATCAGTGCCGACCATCCAGCGGACGACATGAGGAATCATCAGGCCCAGAAAAGCCAGATTGCCAACCAGTGCTACTGAAGATCCGGCTAGAATGATGATAATAATAAAAAGGAGAACTTTTACTTGCATGGTTCGCTGGCCGAGACCGACTGCTAATTCTTCATGTAGGCTTAGAACGGTGAGCTGTCTTGAAAGTAGAATAGAGAGCACGATGCCGCCCGTAATAAAAGGAACAATGAGCTGCAACTGTCCCCAGGTCGTGCCGATTAATCCCCCTGCTGTCCACATCGAGATATCCTGAGAAATGCGAAAATAAATTCCAACCCCTTCTGCTAAGGCAAACAAGAAAGCAGATATGGCTGCTCCTGCTAAAACAATCCGAAAGGGGGAATAACCGCCTTTTTTACTGCGCCAATGCCAAATACCATGGCTGCACCTGCAGCAGCACCGATAAAACAGGAAATCATGATTCCAAAGTAATTAATCCCAGGAAAAAAAGCCATCGTTACTGCAAGACCTGCGTTAGCCCCTGCCGTTAAGCCTAATAGGCCGGGATCTGCCAAAGGGTTCCTTGTCAGTCCCTGCATTACTCCCCCTGCCACTGCCAATGCTGCCCCTGTAAATAAGGCCCCAATTTCCCTTGGGAGGCGAATCTCCTGAATGAGAAGCACTTGTTCATTTCTAATATCAGAAATAAGAGCCAGCCATACATCGTAAGCAGTGGTTTCAGCGGCACCCATAAGCAGAGAAGCCGTGAACATCCCAATGAGAAGAATGAGTGAAACTATTAATTTATATGTATAACTAACTTTGGGTAGGAACTTTCTATTCATCGTGATTCCCATCTTTTCTAAAGTGAAATAGAAAGGGGCAGTCCTATGTCAATTCAGCTTGATTTGGTAGATAACTTCAGCGGAAAGAAAAAGAAACCGCATGGCCCGCCCCTTTAAAAATTTTTATTTATCGTCAAGAAAAAATTCCTTGAATTCTTCAAGCTGAAGTTCAAGCATTAAAGGATCATTAAAATAAAATTCTTTCGCATTTACCTCCAGCATTTGATCATTCTTCACTGCGGGTATTTCCTGGAAGGTTTTTGTTTCTTGAAAAGAATTATCAGCATCTGAATATTTACTAAAGACAAGGTAATCCCCTGAAAATTCAGGCAAGGCCTCAGCTGAAAGGGCATAGTATCCTTCTTCCAAGGCGAGATCTTCCACCTTTTCAGGCATCTCCAGATTCATTTCCTGATAAAGAATTTCTGTACCGCGGCCCCAATTGTCACCAAAGACATAAAGCTGCTTATCAAAGCTTTCTATCACTGAAACAGTGGCGTCTTCACCGATCTCTTCCCTGATTTCATTCCCTGCAGTCTGTGCTCTTTCCTGAAAATCATCGACCCATTCCTTTGCTTCTTCTTCCTTGTTTAACAGCTTGCCAATTTCAATATGCTGAGTTAAATAATCAACGTTCCCGTAGGTGTAGGTAACAGTGGGAGCAATTTCATTTAATTTATCAACGTTATTAATATTTGAAAGTCCAATGATCAGGTCAGGGTCAAGCTCAATAATCTTCTCCAGGCTCTCATCTGTTACTTCTTCAACGTTTTCTAGTTTTTCTTGAAATCTTGGATTATCCAGGGACCAGGAGTCTGCCCCGACTACATCTACATCCAGGGCCATTACATTTCCGGCAAAGGAAGAGAGGACCACCACGCGCTCTGGGTCGGCAGGTACTTCAACTGGCCCGTTTTCAGATACATAAGTGATCGTTTCAGAAGATGAGGAAACATCCTCTTCAGCCGATGAACCAGACTGGCTGCCGCATGCGCTAATAAGAAATGCTCCTAGTGTAAGTTGAGTAATCAATAGTTGTTTGTTCATTTTCTTGTTCTCCTTTAATGAGGTTATAAGTAATACACAGAGGTTTATTTGTCCGTGGGTCCCTGCCGATCTCTGCATCAATTTGAAATACTTCTTGTAATATGGAAGGAGAGATAATTTCATCAGCGGAACCTGATTTAATGATTTCTCCGTCTTTTAAAGCAATAATATAGTCAGCAAACCGTGCTGCCTGGTTAATGTCATGAAGGACCATTACAATTGTTCGCCCCTGCTTTTTATTCAGACTTTCCAGTAGTTCTAATACTTCAAGCTGGTGGGCCATGTCCAAATAGGTAGTTGGTTCGTCCAGGAAAATCATATCTGTTTCCTGAGCTAATGCCATGCAATCCAGACCCTCTGACGCTGACCACCTGACAGAGAATCTACTGGCCGATATACAAAATCTCTAGTACCTGTGACCTCAAGAGCCCAGCTAATAGCTTCACGATCCTTTTTTGTTAAACGCCCAAAACCATTTTGGTGAGGAAAACGCCCGTAAGAAACAAGTTCTCCCGCCGTTAACCCGCTTGCACTTTCCGGTGATTGGGGAAGAGCGGACACCTTTTTAGCTAACGTTTTCGTCTTTTCCTTTGTTATATCTTTGCCATCCAAGATGATGGAGCCTGACTGATGGGGAATGATACGTGTCATGGCTTTAAGTAAAGTAGACTTTCCACATCCATTAGAGCCGATAATGACCGTAATCTTACCATCAGGAATGGCGGTACTTACTCCTTTAACGATTATTTCTTCCCCGTAGCCAACATAAAGGCCGGATGCAAAAAGTCGTTCCATAAAATTACCTCCAGCTCTACATAACTTTTGTTGAAAATGATTATCAATATCACTACAACAACACTATAATTCTGCCCACAATGATTGTCAACACTATTTTGTATTGTAAAAACAGTTAAAAACGAGTAAGTTTAATTGATAATGATAATCATTTATGATTGAGAAGGCAGGAGTGAGTAATGATGAACCAGTCTCCGCTCTATGATGTAACGATTATTGGAGGAGGGCCAGCCGGGCTTTACTCAGCTTTTTACAGTGGTTTGCGGGAAATGAAAACTAAATTGATAGAATATCAGCCAACGCTTGGCGGAAAATTAAACGTCTATCCAGAAAAGTTGATTTGGGATGTCGGGGGAGTTACCCCCATTACCGGAGCAAAGCTAATGGAGCAGCTGATAGAACAAGGCATGACATTTAATCCAGAGGTTGTCTTGAATGAAAAAGTTGAAAATATCATAAAAAATGATGAGGGTCATTATCTCCTTTATGGCTCGTCAGGTGCTCTTCACCGATCAAAAACGGTGATTGTGGCTGTGGGAGGAGGAATACTGAACCCTAAAAAGCTTGACATAGAAGGAGCTGATAGATTTGAAATCACTAACCTTCACTATACAGTGAAATCGTTAGAAGCATTTAAAGGGAAAAGGATACTGATTTCGGGGGGAGGAAACTCAGCAATAGACTGGGCAAACGAGCTGGAACCTCTTGCTGAAAAAGTATTTGTTACTTATCGTAATGGTGAATTAAAAGGCCATGAATCACAGGTAAGCCAGATGTTAAATAGTTCTGTCACATGCTACTTCCAAACCTTCATTTCCAAACTTATAGCTGCTGTAAATAAAGAAACTATTGACCAAGTAGAGTTAACATATATTGAGACCGGGGAAAAAATAAGTTTACCAGTGGATGAGGTGATGATAAATCACGGATATGAAAGGGACTCGGATTTGCTTCAGAAAAGCAGCCTTACTCTTACTTTAAAAAATAATAAGCTTATTGCGGGAAATGCGGCCAGTGAAACTTCTGAGCCAGGTCTTTTCGGAGCAGGAGATGTCCTTTCCCATAACGGAAAACTGAATTTAATTGCCGGTACCTTTCAGGATGCAGTAAACGCTGTAAATAAAGCAAAGCAATTTATCCAGCCACAAGCTGAAGAAAAAGGTAGAGTTTCCTCTCACAATGAGATCTTTAAGGAGAAAAATAGAAAGAGAGTAAGAGAGTAAGGCAAAGAAAAAAGTTACATAGATGAAGAGCCGAAGCCGGTGGTGATGAAGATTTCGAATGAACACAAAAAAAGAGAAAGAAAAACAAAAACTGCTTTTTGTTTTTTCTTTCTCAGACAAATAATTCTGCATAAATCAATAAGTATTTGTGAGCCATTAAACTAATGATGGTTCTTTAGAGGGGATCTTTAGTTCCTGATATTGATTAAGCAGCAGATCAAGTTCCTGGCTGCATTGAATCGTCTTCGGATCATTAATCCAAATTGCTTGGCTTTATGATACATTTCCTTCTTTTTACTCTTTATCTGCCTGTTCAGCACGATTAGTTCCATTTTTCCAGCTGGCCTCCCATGAATAATATTTACGTGGGTCTGAGCTGAGTTCTCTAAGGTGGTTGATCAAACACTTTCTTAATCATAAGATATCAGATATGTAGAAGTTTGTTGAAATTTGTTTTGTAAAGTAAAAAAAGTTAAAAAAGTAAAAAGTGATTGAATATTCATAGTAATAGATGAAAAATGTAAATAATACAAGTTTAAGTGAGAAAAAGAGAAATCTATAGAGGACGAATCTAGTTGTTGTGCATTCAGGCCCGGTGATACAATTTAAGCAGGGACAAGGGAGGGATGCCATTGAAGAAAGTTGCGGCAGTGACGGCTGGTACGGTGCTTGCAGGATTATTATTAGGTTTCATAATGGTAGAGTGGCTGGTAAAGACTGATCCCCCTGAAACACAGGTTGAAGTGATAGAAAGAGCAGAGTTAAATCCTACGATAGTCAATACAATTGCTGAAAACATGGAGCCGCCGGTAGAAGAATTGATAGAAGATGAGCTACTGGAGGATGAAGAAGAAGGAGAAGAATCAGAGTAATAAAAACAGACTGCTGTTGAACTGCTTCTACATGGGGCTATGCTTCTCATGTATGGTTCAGTTCTTCTGCAGTCTTATTATATTTAGGCGGTTTGTTTCGGTGGTTGTGCTTCATCTTTCCTTGGTTTCTTTCTTTTTAAGAGTAAGACTGCTATACCTCCCAATAGAATAGCAATAATCCCGGCAATTAAGAGCATTGAAGTACTGCTTCCTGTTTCGTATTCAGCATGGACTTCGGTTCCCTCCGCGACATCAATATACCAGGTAAGAGTCTGCCCATCTTCAGAATGAGCATTATGACTTACAGGGACAGAAGGAAAATGTACCACCAAAGAAGAGTCAAGCATAGCCGCTGCCATTTCATCTTCTTCACCGGTAAACTGGATATTCAGAACTCTTGTGTGATCATCAAGAGCTTGGACCTCTATGAATTCCGCTGCGTCATCAAGCAGATCATCAGCCTCTAATTGTGTGACGTCCTCAATCGTTCTTGAAACTATGAGCCCTGCTTCAGTTTCTTCATCAATAACTTGAACGGTGAAGCCTTCCTCCTCTGCTTCCTGGGAAGCTTCAGCGATTTCTCTTCTCAGTTCAGATTCACCAAACGGTACCTGAGTAGTATCCACTGAGACGCTCATCTCAAATTGAGCACTGTCATCCTCCTTGAGGTCCAGAACCATTTCATGCTTTGCGCATCCCGAAAGCAAAAGGATTAGCAGAGCAAAAGGAAACAAGATATGTACCTTCATCAAAACACTCCAATCTATCGTATGAGTCAAAATACCTACTAATGGTAGCATGAATTTCCTGTATCGTCTATTTTTATTAGAGAGGACATTTAGGTAAATAATCTTAAATAGGGATTATTTTTAGAAAAAAACTTGTATTGTATAATGAAAAAATTAAAGAATAAATATCGAAGCGGGAAGGAGAAGAATAATCAGGTGAAATCCAAGATTCCTTTTTTTGTTTATGGAACTCTCCGGCCAGGTCTTTACAATTATGAATCCTTTATTCGAGGCAAAACGATAGATGAAGTTCCAGCCGTGGCGAAGGGCGTGCTTTATTCGGTATTAGGTGGTGCCTTTCCTTGCATGCGCAAGGGGGAAGAGAAAATCAAAGGAGATTTATTATATATAAGCCCTGAGTATTATGAAGAAGTCCAAAAAAATCTTGATTTATTAGAAGGATATGATCCCGAACAACCAGAGGGCAGTGATTATATAAGAAGAACCATTATTGTCGAATCTTCATCTGGAAAGAAAACCAAAGCTTATACTTATTATTGGAACCATCCAGCCGGGACGGCTGAACATGTTTCATCCGGATGCTGGATTACTCATATTCATGATAGAGAGAAATAAATGTACCGGGGGTTGGCAGTGAATTAGCAGCACACTTCCATTATTATTTTTATCAAAACTTAACCACATAGAAACGTAGGAAAGAAAGGAGTCCACATGAAGTTAGGCATTCTTGACCAATCTCCTATTTCTAAGGGTGAAAGTGCCGGTCAAGCACTAAATCATTCTGTTTTCCTGGCTCAACGAGCTGAACAATTAGGATACAGCCGCTACTGGGTCGCTGAACACCATAGCACAGCAGGCTTGGCAAGCTCCTCTCCAGAAATCTTGATGACCCACATTGCTTCAAATACCAATCATATACGGGTAGGGTCAGGAGGAGTACTTCTTCCCCAGTACAGCCCTTACAAAGTAGCGGAAAATTTCAAAACAATGGAAGCTCTTTTTCCTGGCCGAATTGATTTAGGGGTAGGGCGTTCACCTGGAGGGGGGCCATCGATACGCTTAGCCCTTACTGACGGAGTAAAAAAGAACTTGATTGATTTTCCCCGCCAGCTCTTTGATTTGCAAGGCTTTTTAGACTCAAATCTTCCTCATGACCATCCTTATAAAGGAATTAACACCAACCCAGTCACTTCAACGCTGCCTGAAACCTGGGTTCTTGGACTTTCGGAAAGAGGGGCCAAAGTAGCAGGGAGGAATAGTGCCGGATTTACGTACGGCCATTTTATTAATCCATATAACGGGGCAGAAGCAGTGAACAGTTATTTGAAATCTTTCACGCCATCTCCAAGAATGGAGAATCCCAAGGTAAATGCCTGTGTATTCGTAGTCTGTGCAGAAAGCAAAGAGGAAGCTGAGGAGCTTGCTGTCAGTCAGGATCACTGGCTGCTAGCTGTAGAAAAAGGAGGCAACACCCAAATTATTTCTGTTGAAGAGGCTAAAGCCAGGTTATTGAGTGATAATGACAAGGAAAGAATCATAGAAAACAGAAAAAGAGCAGTTATCGGAACCCCTGAACAGGTTAAAGAAGAGCTTTTAGTCCTGAGCCGCCGTTACCAGACAGATGAATTGTTGATTATAACAAATATATATGACAAGGCAAAAAGAATACGGTCTTATGAGCTTCTTTCTAAAGCCTTTCATTTACAAGGCAAGAATAAATAGACATGTCAGAAAGGAGGAGTTTCATGGAAGACGTTGTGGTGATTACACCCTTTGCTGAGCTTGCGGAACGGTTTGAAGGACTTCGGCTGAAGACTGATGTTCCATTTTCGCTGATTTCCCTGGAAAAAGACCTAAAGGATGAGAGGGACTTGCCGGAAAAGGTGAGGGGAGCAAAAGTTCTTATTTCCCGCGGAGGCACAGCTCGCTTATTGAGAGAGAAGGGAAGTGTGCCAGTCATTGATATCCCTGTCTCGGTTAAGGACGTTCTTCGTTCAGTGAGCAGCACAGTAAATAAAGGGTTTACCGATGTTGCCGTGGTCACTCCTGAGAACCTGTTGACCTTCACAGAAAATCTTTCCTTGTCAAAGGATGCTAAAATTACATTTGAAAGCTATCAAAACAAAAAACAGATAAAGAAAAAAATAGAAAGTCTGATAGAAAAGAATAACGTGAAAGCTGTCATTGGCGATAAAGCGGCTGTAAAAGCGGCGACAAAGCTAGGTGTTTTCAGTGAACTGTTGTTATCAGGTGAAGAAGCTCTTCACACTGCTTTAGATACCGCACAGCATTTACTGTCCATTCAGCGAAATGAGCAAGCAAAGAGAAAAGAGCTTGAAGCCGTTATTCATTATGTAAATGAAGGCGTCATTACAGTAAATGAAGAAGGGAGAATTACTGTTTTTAATGAAGCGGCAAAGCATATTTTTAAAAAGGAAAATGAAGAGGTAACAGGCCGCGATGTGAGAAAAGCAATCCCTGAGGCTAAGGATATTAATATAAAAAAAGAACAAAGAAATAAATTACTTCAAGGCAAAAGAATTATATACACTACCCTGCCCATATACATAGATGGCAATTTTCAAGGCTCAGTCCTTATTTTTGAAGAAACAAAAAAACTGCAAAAGCTCGAACTTGAAATCCGAAAGGAACTAAATAAGAAAGGACTCACAGCAAAGCATCGATTTACAGATATCGTAACAAAAAATAAAGAAATGAAAGAGGCATTAGAGGAGGCAGCACTGTTTGCCGCATCAGAAGGGACCGTGGTGATATACGGGGAAAGCGGAACAGGCAAGGAACTTGTTGCCCAGAGTATTCATAATGCAAGTGAGCGCGAAGAGAAACCATTTGTTTCGATAAACTGTGCTTCTCTTTCACCAACTCTTCTTGAAAGTGAGCTGTTTGGTTATGAGGAAGGTGCTTTTACCGGAGCTGTAAAAGGGGGAAAACCAGGCCTGTTTGAATTAGCACACAGGGGCACGTTATTTCTGGACGAAATAGGTGAAATCTCTCTTGAGTTTCAGGCAAAGCTTCTTCGTGTCCTTCAGGAAAAAGAGGTCAAGAGAATTGGCGGCGGCCGTATTACTCCAGTGGATGTACGAGTGATATGTGCAACCAATCAAAGGCTGTCCCAGCTTGTAGAAGAGGAGAAATTCAGGGAAGACCTTTATTACCGACTCGCTATACTAGAGGTTGAACTTCTTCCTCTTCGTGAGAGAAAAGAGGATATTGTTCCGTTAGCGCTTTCTTTTCTTGAAAAAGAGAAGAAGTCGGGTCGCAAACCTCTCCGCTGGCAAAGCGAGGATGTATTTTCTCCTCTTCTCGCTCATAAATGGAAAGGTAATGCAAGGGAGCTTGAAAATTTTGTTCACCGCTTAGTTTTGTTATCACCAGCTGAAGATATTTCAAAGGGGTTTGTTGAAAAACAGTTAAACAAGAGGCCGCTCACGAAATCAGCAAAAGTTGAGCTCTCAGTGACCCAGGACATTAAGCTGATGGAAAAAGAACTTTGGGAAAAAATCCTGGATCAGTATGACGGCGATAAAGAAGAAGTCTGCAGACAATACAGGATCAGTAAATCAACGTTATGGAGGAAGTTGAGTTTCAATAATGAAAAGTGATATTTCAAATATGAAATATATAGGCAAATGAAAGTGCAGACACAATGCTTGGATGTATTGTGTCTGCACTTTTTTCATGGTTTTAAAAATGTTGGCACAAATATTGCATATTTAATTAGGCAGCTCTTCGTGACTACAAGAGACAATAAACACAGAGGTGAAAGAAAAATGAAAATTGTAGATATTAAAGAAAAGGCAGTACCCATTAAATCTGACATAAGCAATGCCTATATTGATTTTAGTAAAATGACTGCTTCTGTCGTGGCTGTTGTGACTGATGTTGAAAGAGATGGCAAACCAGTAATCGGATATGGCTTTAATTCCAATGGAAGATATGCACCAAGCGGGATACTAAGAGAGCGATTTATCCCCAGGCTGTTAGATGCATCACCTGGTGACATCTTAAATGAAGAAGAAACAAACCTTGATCCACACAAAATTTGGAATGTTCTTATGACAGGAGAGAAGCCTGGAGGACATGGCGAGCGTTCAGTTGCCGTAGGAACGTTGGATATGGCTGTATGGGATGCCGTGGCAAAAATAGAAGAAAAGCCGTTATACCAGGTGCTTGCTGACAGATACCGAAACGGACAGGTTGATGAGAAGGTTTTTGTTTATGCAGCGGGCGGATATTATCAGCCTGATAAAGGACTGGATAAGCTTCAGGAAGAAATGAAAAGCTACCTGGATCTTGGCTACAATGTCGTAAAGATGAAAATAGGAGGAGATTCTTTAAAGGAAGATATAAAGAGAATTGAAGCGGTGCTTGACGTAGTGCCATCAGGGAAGAATCTGGCTGTTGATGCTAACGGCCGTTTTGATTTAGGAACGGCAATTGAATATGCCAAAGAACTGGAGCCGTATGATCTGTTTTGGTATGAAGAAGCAGGTGATCCCCTTGACTACGAATTACAGGCTGAGCTTGCAAAGTATTACAAAAACCCGATGGCCACCGGAGAAAATTTATTTTCCATGCAAGATGCCCGCAATCTTATTCGCTACGGTGGAATGCGCTCAGACAAGGATATTCTCCAATTTGATTGTGCACTCAGCTATGGACTCGTAGAATATTTAAGAATTCTTGATATGCTTGGTGATTATGGATGGTCGCCAAGACAGTGTATTCCTCATGGAGGGCACCAAATGTCCTTGAATATTGCGGCAGGACTGGGACTTGGAGGAAATGAATCCTATCCGGGAGTGTTTGAGCCCTTTGGTGGATTTGCTGATAACCATCCGGTAGAAGATGGTTACGTAAGTCTTCCAGATGTGCCCGGAATTGGATTTGAAGCAAAGTCCAATTTATATGAGCTTTTACAGACGGTGGCCAAATAATCTTAGGAAAAGAAGTGCAGGCCGTTCAGGTCTGCGCTTCTTTGCATTTCCCGTAAGAAATATAGCTAGTTTTCCAGAAAAGGCTGTTGTCTTTTTTTTCTATTTTGAATTGTTGGCTGGTTGCTTTCACTAAACTGCTTTTTTCCTGAAGCGTATAGTAATCATACCAAGTAACAGTAATAGTATCCGTCTCGTGAAAAATACTTGAACTGCATCCATGAAAAAGATGGGTTGTAATGAAACGGACGGGCTGAGTCTTCATGAAAGAGGGAGAGGCATGAGATATACGGGAGGAAGCAAGTGAAGAAGCATCAACTCATGCAAAAAAGAAAAGAGCTTCAGCCTCATTTGCCAGCTACGGAAAAATATACTCATACAGTGTTGCTGAATTTTCTAAAAGAATATAACCAGGTAATGGTAAAGCCTGTGATTGGAAGAAGAGGGAGGAATATTTTAAAAGTAACACAGCTTGAAAATAACAAATTTGAAGTTCAGGAAAGAAGTCATAAGGTCACATACAGCAGCAGAGATAAAATGCTGGCATTTATTGATAAGTATATCAGCACCAGGAAACATCCACTGCAGCGAAACTACATTGTTCAAAGATACATTGATCTGGCCGAATATAATAACAGTCCCTTTGATATCAGGGTTATTGTTCAAAAAAGAAAAGTGACGAAAAACTGGGAAGCGACCGGGATGGTAACAAAGGTTGCTGGAAAAGGCTATATTGTAACGAATAACAAAATAAGCAAGGGTATAATTCTGTCCGTTCCCGAAGCATTAAAAAAAGCGAGCATCGATCCGTCAGTCAGCAGAAAAAAAATAATGGAAAAAGCAGAACGAGTCTCATTACTCGCTGCCAAAAGACTGGCTGTACGGTGGAAAAAGCATACCATCATGGGCTTTGATATCGGAGTGGATAAAAGGGGACACGTGTGGGTCATCGAAGGGAATTTGTGCCCTGGCATTAGAAATTTCAATAAGCTCACCGACAAAACAATGTATCGAAGAATTAAAAAAATTCGCAAGGAACATGAGAAACGGGTGCCTGGCACCTCATGAGAATGTAACACGTTTGTAATAAAGGAGAGTCTTAATAAAAAAGACCCTCCTTTTCCTGTTTATTGAATCCTTATTTTTAAAATATTTTTGACGTCTCGAAACTGCTGCTTGACTTGTCCGTGATGGATGGTGGTCATCATAATAATTACCAGGTTAAGGACTGAAGTCAGGATCATGCTCCAGACAACAAGACGGGGCACGTTGTATCGTAACATTGTTATCACCACTTTTTTTCTTACTATGTCACAAATCGAAAGGAATCATTCTTCATTCAGAGAAAGAATAATGAAAACAGAAAAAGCAAATTGTATTAAACCAGAAGATAAAATGATATGTTACGCACACTATAAAAACAGGTATACTATAGAACAGATTATTTGAAAGGATGATTGGATGCCAATTTACAACAAGCTGGTACGTGATCATATTCCTGATATGATCCGGCTGTCGGGAAAAGGGTACCAGGCCGAAGAGCTGTCAGACGAGAAGTATAAGGAAGAAGCTCAAAAGAAGCTTCAGGAAGAATTAAATGAATATCTATCTGCTGAAACAGATGAAGAAGCACTGAATGAGTTAGCTGATATTCTTGAACTTCTTCATGCTTTATCAAATCAACATGGGGCCTCTCCGGAAAAGCTTGAGGAAATAAGAAAGGAAAAAGCAAGAGTCAGAGGCGGTTTCGATGAGAAAAGATTTTAGTAATGGTTGAAGATAAGAAGTAACGAGTTCATTTGTTCAGCAGGCTCATAAGCTGTACAGTGACACCTGTTGAAGCAGAGAGACATGATCGTTTTTCTGTCTAGGAGCTTTAAAAGTTTGCCAAAACACCTTAGTTTTTACGCAGCAAGGGAGCTCGTTTCTAAAGAGCTCCTTTTTACATAGTGGATGTGAACAAGAAAGGAATTAAATTATGAACATTATCTCTGAATTTCTTTCAAAAAAACTGCCTTTGCTTATCATCTTAGCAGCTATCCTCACTTATTTTTCCCCTATTTATTGGGATGCTCCTGGCTGGGTTCCAGGTGTTCTTCTTGGAATCGTCATATTTTTTACCGGGCTTTCCATGGATATCACAGCAATTAAGGATGTGGGAAAAAAGAAAAAAGACCTTTTTATTGCGTCAATGTTAAAGTGGACATTAACGGTAGGGGTGTCCCTCGGTCTTGCTTATCTCTTTTTTTCCAGCCGCCCTGAAATAGCGGCAGGAGTGATTTTGTCAGGGACGGTTCCAAGCGCAACGGCAGCCACTCTTTATACCTTTTTGGCAGGAGGGAATACCTCACTTGTGATTGCCGCTTCCTTACTTGATGTAGGAATCAGCCCATTGTTACTTTATTGGCGATGGCAGGGCTTCCAGGAAATCAAGTAACGATATCATTTGTAAGTCTTCTTCAATCGTTTCTATTCATTGTCGTTATTCCTTTGTTTCTTGGCATTATTGTTCAGCGCCTTTTCCCAACGGCCAGAGAACACTCCAAGTCTCTGACAAGGTTTGGGTCATCCGTTTCTTTGCTCCTTATCATACATACCATCGTTGGAGATGGAAAAGACACGATTGCAAGAGAAGCAGAGATCCTTCCCCTAATTGTCTTAGCTGCCTTTTTACAGGTTGTTCTTCCTATGGGGCTCGCCTACGTCATCGCTAAGAAAATAGGAGTACAGGAAGAGGAAGCAAGAGCAGTTTTATTTCACGTCGGTTTATGCAACACAGCACTTGCGGCTATTCTTGCTTTTGAGTTTATCGGAGAATTAGGAGCTGTTCCCCCCATCATTAATATGATCATCAATCTTTCCGTAGGAGCCTTTATTGCTAACCGGCTGAGCCTGCGCCGCCCCTCTTTAGGTGCCTGGCACCCGAAAGGATTGTAATGCTTCTGTAACATAACAAAAAGGACGGGCCCAGCCCGTCCTACAAGGATAAGATGTCTCTTATATCTTCTTCTGAGAGTGAGGTTAAGTTTGTTTCTCCTGATTGAATAAGGTTGTCAAACAATGATTTTTTCTTTTCCTGCAGAGCCTGGATTTTTTCTTCAATTGTTCCTTTAGTGACCATCTTCATGACCTGGACAACCTGCTTTTGTCCCATGCGGTGAGCCCGGTCGCAGCCTGAGTTTCCACCGCAGGGTTCCACCACAAATCATATAAAATGACTGTGTCTGCCCCGGTCAAATTGAGCCCGGTCCCGCCAGCCTTCAAGGAAATAAGAAACACTTCCTTTTCTCCGTTGTTAAAACGGCTGGCCAATTCAAGCCGTTCCCTCGATGGTGTACTTCCATCAAGGTAAAAGTATGAGATTTCTTCTTTCTCGCAGGCTTCTCCAATTAAAGAAAGCATGGTGGTGAATTGGGAAAAAATAAGAATCCGGCTTTGATTTGCTAGAGACTCTTCCAGTATGGACATCAGTTCTTCCATTTTTCCCGACTCGCCTTCGTAGTCATTTATAAAAAGAGAAGGGTGACAGCAGAGCTGGCGCAGCCTGGTTAAATTGCCGAGAATCTGCATCCTGGATTTTTGAAAGCCTCTGTGCTTAACTGCTGCATTGTTTCAGATTGGATTCTCTCAAGGTAAGCTAAATAAAGCTTACGCTGTTCCTTCGTCAACTCAGAGTAGCGTGTCTGTTCAATTTTATCAGGAAGCTCTGTTAACACTTCTTTTTTTGTCCGGCGGAGGACAAACGGAGCCGCTTTTCTTTGGATCGTGTCTAACGATACTTTTTTAAATTCTGTCCTGTCAGGAAAGAGGCCAGGCATAACTACCGCCATTAATGACCAGAGTTCTTCCATGCGATTTTCAATAGGTGTACCGCTAAGAGCAAATGCCTGGGCGGCTTTTACCTTTTTGATCGCTTTAAAGGTTTGTGAAGCATGGTTTTTAAAGGTCTGTGCCTCATCTAAAAGGAGTCCCTGAAAGGATAAAGGCTCATATAAATCGGTATCTCTTCGTAAGAGAGGGTAGGAAGTTATGCATACATCTGTGTCTGTAAGATCACTGAGCATCTCTTTTCTCTCCTCTTTACTTCCGGCTATTACTTTTATTCGCAGAGAGGGAGAAAACGTCTGCCCTTCTCTTTCCCAGTTATATAGAAGAGAAGAGGGTGTGACTACGAGAAAGGGAAGTCCGGTTTTCTTTTCTTCTTGTTCAGACAGAATAAAGCTTAAGGCCTGTACAGTTTTCCCAAGACCCATATCATCAGCCAATATCCCGCCAAAACCGTAATGAGACAAAGATTTCAGCCACTGGAAACCTCTGAGCTGGTAATCTCTAAGCTCGGCATTCAGGGAGGCCGGGATCCTATGCTCTGTTGTTTCCGGGTGGAGAATGGACTGAACTAACGTTTCAAATGCCTGAGAGCGGTGAAACGACCCCTTTCCTTTCGCAAGTTCATCTGCTTCAAGAGCCTGATACTTTGGAAGGAGTGAAGGACCGTCAGCTAAGCTTTCCGGATGCAGCCCTGTCCTCTCTAAAAAATGCAAGGTATCTTTCCAATGATCTTGATCCAAAGACATGATTTTTCCTTCTTTTGTTGTATGATAATGCTTTTTTTCTTTCAGTGAAGATAAAATAGACTCTATTTCATCTCCGGAAATATCATCTGTTCTGAAGCTGACTTCAAACCATTGATTAGAAGGGTCAATATCAAAAGTAAGGACAGAGTCGGGAAGCTCATAGGCAATCATCTCTTCTGCTTCGTCGGAAAGCGTAACGGTTGCATGTTTTCTTAAGTCAGGAAGGATGCGGTAAAAGAAACGCCCGATGTTTTCATCACCGTTTAAGGATAATCTACTGCCGTTCCAATGGAAATAGGCCTCTTCAATTAATGAGACTACTTTTCGCTCTGTTTTCATGTCACGTGCAATGAGGACCTCTTGATCCTCTCGTTCTTCAAATGGATAGATGACTTGTCTTCCGTATTGAAACGACAAACGAGCAAGCAGCTGGCTTCCGTCTTTTTCAATGTCTACAACAGGGTTACACTTTTCTGTTTGGATGTTAGTCATAATGTTTTGGTCAAGACGGATAAGGTTGTATTTTCTAAAATAGGAATCACGGTACCCGCTATCTTCTCAAACTGAGGCCTTGTAAGAGCCATGGAGGAGGAGCGGGTTTTCTTTATGGCTTTATATAGGGAAAAAGCAGAAAATTGAAGCTCTTCATTTACTTTGTAAAAGATTCCCTGATCCATTATAAAGTCTGTCCCTTCCAGGCTTGTTAGGATTTTATATGAATCGGAAAGGGAAAGAACAATATAATCGTTCTCCTTTTTTACATAAAACAAAAGAGGGAAGGTTCTTTCTTTTACATGTAAAGGAAAAAAATCCCTATCGTCTTGGACATAGACTTCCTCTAAGGTGAGTAGATGGTCTATTGTCTGTTGAGAAAACATAGGAGGGATATTGATTTCATCCTTTTTCGAGCTGTAACGATAGTGGTCTTCACCGTACCAGTCATTATGATCAGAGATTTCTTTCAGCAGCTGTAAAAACTGCCCTAAAGGCTCAGCAATATAATGTTCACTCGGATCATAAGTGAAATAAGGTGTAAAATAGTGATTTCTTTTCTCGGCTATTGATTCAAGAAAATCTTTAGCGTTTTTCACCACATAAAGCTTGCTGTTCGTACCTGCCTTTAACCGCAAGGAAAAAGTCCCTTTGTTCCAGTACGTGATTCCCACATCCGGCTTGATTGTGAATTGGACTGTTAAAGGGATCTCAGGATGGAAAGAAGGATCTTGTTCATCTGTCAGCTGGGAAATAATTTCTTCAGTAAATGATTCACTCACGTGAGGATCGTAGGATACCGTTGCTCTGTTTACGAGAGGATCTGTCTCGTATGGAAGCATATCGTCATGTGAGAAAGCATTCACAGCTTTAATCAGCACAGCAGTCATGTGTTTGCAGGTATCCATCATCTCAGCTGCCGGACAGCTGCAATGTCCTGATACCTGGCCGGTCCTATGCTCTAGAAACAAGTCAACCTCATAGATCCTCCTGCCCGCAACCTTTGCAGTTACGATTGTTTCTTCTTCTTCTGTATCTATATTAAATTTATGGACAGAGCCTTTTTGATAATAAGTGAGGCCCCTGGAGTAAACGGAAACTCCTGCCAGGTTTTTAATGTCGTCTAAGGTTAGTGGAAACATATCTTACTCCTTGAGAAGTTTGTAATTCCTCTATTATACCAAGGATCGGAAGAAGATTTCCATGCTCTTATTTCAAGCAGGACCGTATGCAGGAATTTTCCAGAAAACGGTGAAGAAAGTTCATTTCAGTAAGGAAAAAAACATATCTATTAAACTAGCGAAAAATTGGGAAATATAATCTCTCATGCCATATTAGTATATTACTTGTAAAATAAGGTAGTAGATTGATAGGATGAAAGAAGGGATGGACTAAATACTTAATAAAGGGGTTATAAGTTATGGTGAAAAAACTATCAATCTCGTTATTTGGTTTTGTATTTTTATTGATGGCCGCTCTGGCTTTTGCATTGCCGGCAGGAGCTCAGGACAGAAACTGCGGGGACTTTAATTCCGGGTCTGAAGTATGGGACTTCTGGGAATCTAATGGGTATCATTCTCAAAATGACCCACATGGCCTGGATGGTGACAGTGACGGTATCCCATGTGAAAGCCTGACTCTTCCAGACTATGAAGCAGAATTCACGGCTCATGAAGAAGCCATGACTGGTACAACCGAGGAAGACACGACAGAAGATGCCACTGAGGAAGAAGAGGCAGTAGAAGAAGAGGATGCTGCTGAAGAAGCAACAGAAGAAGATGGCACAGAGGAAGAAGCATCTGAGGAAGATGCAGAGGCACCAGCACCGGTAAAAGAGGACAATGGTTCTGAAGAAGAGGGAGGAGCCCTTCCTGCAACAGCGACAGCTAATCCTTTCATGGTGCTTATGGGCACATTAGCTGCCGCAGGGGCTGCAGTGCTGTTAACCATTCGCAGACGAGCTACTGTGTAATTTTCAAAGATAAAATAGTCCATCCTCCTGACAAACGCGGCTTTTCAGAGCCGCGTTTTTTTATGCGCTGCTGTCAAATGTTTAAAACTAAAAATATTTTACGCTATTTGACCCGGTGAAAAAGATGTTATGGAGAAATACCGGTTAAATCCTTCCTCTCTTGGGAATGGTGTGAAAAGAGATTGGTAAAATGACATCAAGGAGAGAGGTGAAATGCAACGTGAGGCAGAGAGAAGTGGATGCCCAGGTCATTGCCCACCATTCAGATCTAGGAGAAAGTCCGATCTGGGATGAGGAAAAAAGAAAGCATACTGGGTGGACATTACCGGGGAGCGGATTCATGAATACAATCCAGAAAATGGAAAGGTTCGTTCCATCAAGACAGGACAGATGGTGGGAGCGGTAGCTCCTACTTCACAAGGAAAACTAGTAGCAGCGATGCAGCATGGATTTTATATCGTTGATATGGATAACCACGATTTTCACTTTCTTTCAGACCCGGAAGAAGAGAAATCCAATAACCGCTTTAATGATGGAAAATGTGACACGGAAGGACGATTTTGGGCAGGAACCCATCTCCTTAACGAGGGAGAAAGGAGCCGCAGCCTTATATTGTCTCAATGAAAGACGGAAAGTGAGAAAAATGCATTCCCCTGTCACAGTTTCTAATGGGCTGGCCTGGAATAGAGATCGGAATTGCATGTACTATATAGATACTCCTGAACAGCAGGTTGTCGTGTTTAACTATGAATTCCAGACTGGAGATATTTTTACGCCTCGGCCTGTGATTGATTTTACTGAGGAAAAAGGAAAACCAGATGGCATGACAATTGATTCAGAAGGGAAACTGTGGATTGCTCACTTTGAAGGTGGAAAAGTCAGCAGGTGGGATCCTGATACAGGAGAAAAACAGGAAGAAATTAATCTTCCCGTTTCCCTGGTAACGTCTTGTACTTTTGGGGGGAAGGACTTAAATCAGCTTTTTGTCACTACAGCCGATGTGAAGCTGACAGAAAAGGAGAAAAAAGAACAGCCTATGGCAGGGTTTACCTTTGTCATCACCCTGGAACACGTAACCGGCCTGCCTCCAAACCGCTATCAGGGTGCATAACACCCAAGGCACTTGTAATATTCTGAAGTAAAAACAGATCATATGAAAGTGTTGAACGCTATTATATGACAGAGGGCCCAGGAGTCCAGGTGGTTGTTTGTAGGAGATAAGTACCTTTTTTTACTAAAAGTGACATTTCTCACTAGATATTATATATTCTTTGCTTAAGATGAAGATAAAGGTAAAAAAGGAGGAAAACAATGGGGATGATTCCATCTGAAGCGCTGGCTCTTGATTCTATTGGTGCACCTTTGTATATAATGCTTGAAGTAGAAAAAGAAATTGAACACCTTGCTTTAACCTTTGCCAAATCAATGGAGGAAATACCGCTGTACCGATCAGCTGGAATGTATTTTTCTATTGAAGAGCTGCAGGCATGCCAGACCTACAGCAAAAAAGATGTAATGGCAGTCATAAGAATAAACGCTTTAAAGCGTATGAAACATAAAAGAAAAGAACTGCAGGGGCAAGCATTGCCAAGCCCCAGGGATATAAAAGAAACAAACGATGTACTGGTTACAAGAGAATCAAAAAGCCCAAATATTGCCGAAATTGCACGCATGCTCCATATTTCCGAAGAAGACATTCTTGAAATAATGGAATTTTCTTCCTGGTGCCTGGCACCCGATTCAGCTGTAACAGAAAAAACGGTGGAATCCTTTCATAAGAAGGATTCTGCCATTTTTTTATGACATTCGAGCAGGGTGCCAGGCACCGATTTTTCTGCAGTTTTGGTCATATGGGAGAGGTCCGACTTCGTATAAAGTCTTTCAGCCCGGCTTCCGACGAGAAGAATCCCTTTTACTTTATCATTCATTTTAATTGGCACAGCAGCTGCGGCAAAAAGGTTCTCTGCAAGCATAATTGGAGATTCCAGCCTCTTACGCTCTAAATTGGGATTCTCATTATCTAATCGAAACGGCCTTCCTGCAGTAAAGATTACACCTGCAAGACCTGAGCCATTTCTTTTGCAAATATTTTTTGTATCTGTCATTTGAAAAGCCGACAGCATCCTTCCAGCGGTGGGTTTTGCCCCCTTCCTCAGTCCAGGCAATAGCGGCAAAGTCACTATTTGTCTCTTTTTTATCATCTGTAAATCCTGTTCAAAACAAGAATTCATAAAAAGCTCTCCCTTGCTATGTCCATTGCTTCTGGACAGTTAGATTGCTGTGCTGCAAGAATAATTCTGCCGTGCCTGCTAAATAAGCCAGAATCCTGTCTTTATCTATTAACATCCCGAGAGTTAATAACCGTTCTTTTATAGCGTTGCTTTTGTTTACATCTTCTATATAAGTGATAAATTCGTCTATGCTCATAGTCTGGTTGCTTGCTTTTAAGGTGATCAGGTCATAAGCATTTATTTGATAATGAGAAAGAAAGTCCATCAACATGCTTATCACTCTCCTTTATCCTGTACTCTATTCATAAGAAAAGTATAGCAATCACAAAACAAAGGTTTTGTGATAGAAATCACTTTAAAAAGAAAAACAAAAAAAGAAAAGATGAGATCATGATAAAAAGGGAAAAGGGCAGACGCAAGGGGGAATTAGCGCAGGAAGAGTTCAGGATGGCCGCAAGGTTTATAAGGCTAATCAGCTTCCGGCTTTCTATGCACGCCGTGCAAAAGCACTTAACTGTACCAGGAGGGAAATACGCAGTTGCCACTGGATAGGCAGGAAAAACGATCAGAATAAAAACACGGCGTCCTTCAGGCTGCTGTGTTTTTTATTTTCAAAAATAATAGAAAATTTGCTTTACATTGTCATAACCATATATTGTATAATGGGAATAAAGACACAGTAATAATTGCCTATAAAAGAAGGGGTGGGGTGCCAATGATAAGATCTGCTCACGTCTTCCCTATCATTTTCATAGCAGTGTATATCATAACATACTACGTAGTGATACTTTTTTTGACTCCTGGTTCCCATTCATCCTTGCTCATCCAAAGTGTTTTTGCAATGGTTGGACCATTCCTTGCAGCACTCACAATATTTCATGCCTACACGAGAAGTGAACGCTGGATAAAACCCTTCTGGTTCTTTCTTGGAACCGGCACATTTATTTATTTTATTGGAGAGGTCTACTGGTTTTACGTGGAATCAGTTTTGCAAGAGGGCATCACTTTTCCCGGGCCAGCTGACTACTTTTATTTCCTGCAGGTCATTTGTTTTATAACCGCATTTGTTTATTTTTTGCTTCAAAAGAATAAAAATTTCCATAATGCACGCTTTTTAATAGAGATGACGATTGTAATGATAACAGCCTTTACTTTTACCTATCATTTTATCATTAGAGATATCATTGCAACTCGAGAAAGCGGAGACCTTTTTCTTCTTATTTATATAGGCTATCCGGCAGCTGATTTGGCGATTTTGTTTGGAGTCCTTTTAGTGTATTTCCGTTCGAAGGATTCGTATTTCAGGATTTGTCTACATGTTTTAACAACAGGCATAGTCCTCTTTACACTTGCAGATGCTTTATTATTATATTTGCTGGCTGCAGAAGCGTATATGACAGGAAGCCTGATTGATCCTTTGTTTACATTGGCTTTGTTCTTAATAGGGTATTCAGCTTATATGTACAGAACAGACAGGATGAAGGAGAGTCCAATCCATCAAGGGGTTCAAAGTCAATTTATTATAAGGGAAGTGATACTTCCATATGGAAGTACTGTCATACTTATTATTGTCTTTATCGCTTCAGATGGTTCAGAAGTAAACTCTCTTACCATAGGAATCAGCCTGGTCATATTTCTAATAACGCTAAGACAGGTTCTCGCTCTGTTAGGAAGCCGGAAACTTTTACATGAATTTAACAAGCAGAACAAACAGTTAGAAATCAGTACACAGAGGTACCGTTCCATCTTTGAGAATCATCCTGATCCAGTTTATTCATTAAATCTATCAGGAGAAATAACGATGATAAATTCTTCCTTTTCCAGGCTGGCGGGTGAAAAGAAGAATCTCTTCTTCTTAATCCTATTTTCATGTTTATAGAGGCCGCTTCAAAAGATGCTTTTTATATTCATTTTGAAAAAGCTGCTGGGGGCGCGTCACAAAATTTTGAGACGACGTTTCGAAATCAGGCTAAGAAAGGGTATATCACAAGCTGTACCTTTATTCCTATTTTTGTTGAAGAAAAAGTAGTAGGTATTCACGGCATTATGAAAGATATAACAAACCTTAAAGAATCCGAAGAAAAAATGGCCCGCATGGCCTACCATGATCCTTTAACAGGTCTTCCCAATCGAATAAAGTTTGAGAAGGCAGTTGAGGAAGCGTTAAACCAAATTGAAAAGGAAAAAGCAATAATGGCTGTCCTGTACCTTGATTTAGACAGGTTTAAATGCATTAATGATAAATTGGGCCATGAAATAGGAGACATGCTGTTATGTGCAGCTGCTGAACGGATGCAAACCAGCATTCGTCCCCATGATATGGTTTCAAGGCAAGGGGGAGATGAGTTTACGATCCTGGTAACAGGCCTTAAAACAAAAGAAGATGCCCTCGCACTTGTGAATCGCATGATTTCAACGTTAAGCAAGAAATATTCCATAAGGGGACACAATATCTTTTCCACACCAAGCATCGGGATTGCTTTCCCCAGGGAGGATGGGCATGAAACAGTAAAAATGCTAATTAAAAAAGCAGACTTTGCGATGTATGAAGCGAAGAAAAAGGGAAGAAACCAATATTCTGTTTACGATGAGGAGATTGGCATGCAAGACCGGGAGCTGGAAAAGCAGGGATGAGAAATAATGAATGCTTTGGAAAGCACAGAAGTTATTCTTGAACATGTGCCTGTCATGAATTTACAGACGGACATGATAATTGGAATAGAGTTTACACCTGCATGGAGTCACTCTTCAAAAGGAGAAATTCCTGAACAATTTCTTTTTCAGGAGGACGTTGCCTCCCATGTGGTTGTTCCTTTCAGCCGCTGGATGTTGAGGGAAGTGTGCGCACTGGGAAAAGAACGCGAGGAACAAGGCTGCAGTAAAAAAAATATAGTGACGATCGAAAGCAAACATTTTAAGGAGAGTACATTTGTCGACGAAGTACTAGAAGCCTTTTTTCAAACGGGTTTGAGTCCCTGGCTGTTAGAAATAAACCTGTCGCACACCACCGTAATGAAACATCTAAAGGAAGCTGAGCTGAAGCTTTCAGCACTTCAAGCCCTGGGAGTTAACATTTTTATTACAGATTTTAAGCCGGGAACTACTTTTTTAACTCAACTATCAAACCTTCCAATCCAGTATCAAAATACCCGATTTCATTATAGGAGGTCTGGAAGAATATATTCGCAACTTACTGATTATGGAAACGATTATCTTACATTGTCAAAGACTTCATTTAACAGTGAAGGCTGATGGGATTAAGACAGGCTATCAATACAAAAAAGTAAAAGAATTAAAATGTGGAATAGGACAGGGACCATACTTAAGCCCCTATTCATCTCAAGGTCTTTTGAAAAGCCGGAAAAACGTTGGAGAACACCTCCAAAGCTAAGAAAGCAAAAACGATCATGTAAGATTTGAAAACAAAGATGACGTCATGTGAAAACGAACCAGTCCTTTCACAGGTAACGTGATATGTAGCAAGCAAACAAAAAACAAAGAAAACCTTCTTATGGAGTGATGGTCACATCCAATAGAAGGTTTTTGTCGGGAGAGACTCGAACATTGTAAAAGGTTACTTTTGAACGCGAGGAAAAGAAACAGCAAGGAGGGAGAGTAATATGGTTCAAGCGATTGTTTTTGACGCATACGGAACTCTTTTTGATGTACACTCAGTGGAAAAGAAGGCAGAGCAATTATTTCCGGGAAACGGAAGGGAGATAAGTGAAAGATGGAGGCAAAAGCAAATTGAATACACGTTTTTACGTCAGCTTATGGGTATCTATGAGCCGTTTTCAAAAATCACTACAGATAGCTTGCGATATACGTGTAAAGAATTAGAGCTTGAGTTAGGTGAAAGTGACGAGCAGGCATTACGCAATGAATATCTGAATCTAGACGTCTTTCAGGAAGCCAAAGGGGTGCTCGAAGGGCTGAATGATTATCAGCGTGTGATTTTTTCCAATGGCTCCCGGGATATGATTGAACCTCTTGTAAGCCAATCTGTGATCTCTTCTCTTATTCACAAAATTATCAGTGTAAATGATTATAAACAATATAAACCTGTGCCCGCATCTTACCAGTCAGTTCTCAGGAACTTGAATGTAAAAAGAGATGAAGTATTATTTGTCTCTGCAAATGGCTGGGATATCATTGGAGCGTCCGCCTTTGGATTTCGTACAGCCTGGGTGAACCGCAAGCACTCGCCCCTTGAAGAGCTTGACGTAAGACCTGATATAGAAAGCGCTGATTTGTCAGGGGTTTTAAAGCTGTTAAATCATACTGACTGATTGGTGTGTATGATGCCGGGATAATGCTCGCGGACCCTTCTATAAGCGAGATCCAAGTCTTTGAGCCAGCGCAGGAAACCATGAAAAACAAAAGAAAAAAGAAAGCATCAATCATATAGATGATTCTCCACACATAACTGAAAATATTAAATGAGTAATGGGGATAGAACCGAGGTGAGGCTGGCTCAACCATCCGGTATAGAAAGACCATTCCCAGGCCGGTAAAGAGCTGTTTGTCATAGGTAGTAATAGTAAATGGAGAGAAAGAAATACAGCTGTGTGGAGGTAAAACCTTTGTTGCCGTTTTTGTTCGGACTGATTTTTCAGAGAAAACGCAGATAAGTCTTCCAGGATGTATCTCTTTTTTCAAACTTCTCCTTCATATACCTATCGATGCGTGAAATGTATGATTTTCCAAAGGTGGCCGCATAAAAAATAAAAAGGATCATGAGTACCTGGGTAAAGGAAACTTCTTGATTTATATAGTAATCGACTCCTACTAAATAAAGTTGAAAAGAAGTTAACGCAAGAATACTGACAATCGAGACATGAGTAAGAAACCTCGATGAAAGGAAGTAGCGGCTGAAAAATAATGACACGGCAGCTCCCCATGTCAGGACTTCGGCCGCTAGGAACAGCAGCCATCCATATTCATAAAAAAAATTCATAACAGCCCCCCTTCCATTACCTCAATGTATGTCCAAAAGGGGCAAGTTATGTTTTGTGTGCCAGGGTGTAAAGGGGTGCTCAAACAAAAAAGAGAGGACGTCCTCAAGTATTTGGGGACCTCCTCTTATCATTTACTGAATAGTTAATTCCTGACCGGGGAAAATTACGTCACTTTCTATATCGTTGTTGGCTTGCAAGGCGTGTACTGTCGTGCCTTCTGACTGGGCAATGTTATAAAGGGTATCCCCGCTTTCGACAACATATACCGCAGAATCTGGTTCAGCGGAAGGTTCCTGGGCCTCAGCATCTTCTATTGGTTCCGGAGGAAGGAGAATATCCTCTCCAGCAATAATATAAGTAGATGTTCCCATAGAGTTTTTATTTTGGATTTGCTCGACCGTCACTCCGTATTGCTGGGCTAACGAATAGAGCGTGTCTCCGGGCTTCACTTCATAAGGTTCACTGCAGGCGCAGGCATCGGAAGCGTTAGCGGATGAAACAAAGAACAACAATGCAAAGAAAGAAGCTGCTGCCAGTTTAATTGATTTCATTACGTATTCCTCCTTTTTTCTGGATACAGCTCCTTTCCCTGTTTTTTTGTTTTTAAAAGCATTAGGAGGAAAAATAAACCAAAGGTAGTGCTTGCTTATAGCTTTTAAAAGAGGTATTGACTAGGAGAAGTTCTCATTTATAAAATTTCACTTACCGTAATAAAAAATTATTTTAAAAAAGAATCATTAAACAAAAAGGACGAGATCATCTCACATCCAAAAAATAACCGCGAAAATTCTTGTGTTATTTTGTCAAACGAATAATGTTATATTCTGTTTTAATCAGGGAATAAGAGAGCTACCAAGAAGAATATTTTGAAAAATAGGAAGGAGTTATTATTATGTCTGTACTATTATTCAAAAATAAAAACGTTATCGTGGAAGGTAAGGTCATTGAGCACACGGTGCCCTATAGAGAAAAGTTTTATCAGTCCAGCTTGGCGGAGGAGCGATTTATGGAAAAGGAAAATTAGTACCGGGAACTGTGGAACTTGAATTTGTCTCTGGAATTGAAATAAATCATAATGATCAGTGCGAACTTATAATCGAAGATAGAAAAGTAAACCTTCGGATCAAAAAAATTTCGGCTTTAGTGTTAGATAACGGAGATATTGAATACAAGGTAGAGGTACTTACATGAATTAAAGAATCCAAAGCAACGTATTGAAAATAGTGCAGGCGTAATGCCATAATAAGCCTTGATTCCTTAAAAGAAACAAGGGCTTTTCAGCATGGCTACGACTCTATGCCAACAAGTACATACTCTTTCTGCTGGTTTAGCTGCTCTTTTGCAAACCTGAGTAACTGGCTCCGTTTTTCACTGGCTGGAAGCTCGTTAAGGAACAGACAGATTATGTCTGGAGTGACAAAAGCAGCCCAACCTCCCCAATCAACTTGTTTTCCTACGAACTCATTATTTTTTATTTTTTCCAAATAGAGTCTAAATGCTTTGTGGCCTTCTGGAAACCATGAGCTTATCTTCTTAGGAATATTGCCGCTCCAATTTCCACCTTCATATGAGAAACTGCTATCATCTAATGTACCGATATAAACATCTAGTAACATAAGTGGTCCCCTCCTTATGCTTCCTGCCTTTTTAAGTATTCTAAAACATTGCCTTTCTCCATTAACTAGTCGCACGCTTTTGTTTGAGTGTGATAAAAAGGGAATGTAACGAAGTGGAAGTGATCACAGAAGTTATATTATAATGAAACCCGAGCTTAGAACTTACCTATACATAAAACTCTACGTTAGGATGATATAACATGGCAGAGGAAATTACCCTTACCATCAAGAATCAGCAGGCAGGAAAAATGAAAGGCGGTTATCCTTTGATAACAAAGGAAGCCATTGTTAATATACAAGACCTTAAGGAAGAGGGTTCCTTGATCCGCCTTGTAGATGAGAGAGGAAGCTTTATTGGAAGAGGCTATTATGGACGCCAAAATAAAGGGTATGGCTGGGTGCTTACTCGAAAAGAAAAGGAATTCATTGATTTTAATTTTTTTGAAAAAAAGATCAGCTCCGCTCTAAACCAAAGAGCCATATTCTTTGATAAAGATGATACAACAGCTTTCCGCGTGTTTAACGGGGAAGGTGACGGGATTGGCGGGCTGACAATTGATTATTATGGTGGTTATTACGTAATAAGCTGGTACAGTGAAGGAATATATCAATTTAAAAGTACAATCCTCCATGCTCTTGAGAAGCTTGTAGAATATACAGGTATTTATGAAAAGAAACGGTTCAATACAGAAGGAAAATACATTGAAGATGATGATTTTATAAAAGGGGAGCGGGGCGAGTTTCCTCTTGTAGTAAAGGAAAACGGAGTCAGCTTCGCCGTTTATTTAAATGAAGGACCAATGACCGGGATATTTCTTGACCAAAAGGAAGTGAGAAAAAAGATTCGAGACAAGTATGCATCGGGCAAAACCGTATTAAATACGTTTTCATATACGGGCGCATTTTCCGTTTACGCAGCTCTTGGGGGAGCAGAAAAGACAACCAGTGTGGACCTTGCTAACCGCAGCCTGCCTAAAACAATAGAGCAGTTCAGTGTAAATGGCATCGATCATGAAGCGCATGACATTAAAGTGATGGACGTATTTAATTATTTTAAATACGCGGTAAAAAAACAATTGAAGTTTGGTATGGTTATCCTGGATCCCCCAAGCTTTGCCCGCTCAAAAAAGAATCGTTTCAGCGCAGCGAAAGATTACAAAAATCTGGTCAAAGATGCGATAGCTATTACAGAAACAAATGGCGTGATTGTAGCTTCAACTAATTACAGCGGCTTTGGAATGGAAAAGTTCAAAGGATTTATTGAAAAAGCATTCAAAGAAATGGGCAGAAAATATAAACTAGAAGAGGAATTTTCATTGCCTTCAGACTTCAAAACAACAGCGGACTTTAAGGAAGGTAACTACTTAAAAGTGGTCTTCATTAGAGTAACAAAATAATTAATTACAGGATTATTCTACAAGATACCCGGACTTTTGTTCTTCAGGAAGAATATATGGGCTTGAAGGATGTTCGTTAAGGTATTTGGAAACAATAAAGGTTTTCTTCGTTTCCTGGCCCGCTTGTACAAAAGTCATTCGATAAGGATTTACAAATTGAAAGTCGAAGAATTCTAAACGATCTATTTTAACAGAACTGTAGGGGCCAAGGGAGCCGAACTCAAAAATTAAGTTGTCGGAGCTTGTTTTGAAATCATCATCATATTGGCCTCCTATAGATCTGTTAGCTTGATCGATAAGATGTTCCGTGTTATTCACAAGATAGACGTCGTAGGCGTTGTCATAGCTTTCCACCAATGCCAAATAAATATTTGGGATTTCATTCATGCTTCTCACCCCTTCGTATGAAGATTACAATTCAATTATACCCCCAATGACAAACTTTGCCAATAAACTTCAAATAATATTCAAAATTATTTTATTTCTTATAAATTGTAATTTATTCTAACAGGTACAAGGAAATAGTACTTTTGTGCAGAAAGTATTTACTTGTAATTTACATAAAGGAGCAGAAGATGAATCAAATTGACATTTTAGAAGCATTTACAGAGTGGCAAAACCCCATACTTACTTTCTTTGCAACGATTTTCACCTTTTTAGGAAATGAAGAATTCTATTTTATTATTCTTCCGTTTGTTTATTGGTGTATATCCAAACCAATAGGCTTTCGGCTTTTTTATGTTTTTTTAGTATCAATCTTTATCAATGCCTTTTTAAAGATTCAATTTGCTGTTCAAAGGCCGATCGGGATCGAAGGAATCAACTCTCTGTTTGTTTCTTCAGCAGAAGTGGGGAGCCATTACCCATACGATTCATTTCCAAGCGGCCATGCTCAAGGATCAATGACCCTTTGGGGATATTTAGCTTTAATTATAAGAAACAAGTGGTTCTCGTTATTTGCAGTTCTCCTTATATTAAGCATTTCTCTTTCTCGTTTATATGCTGGAGTACATTGGCCAACAGATGTATTAACTGGAATAGGGATTGGGCTTGCAGTCATTCTGGCCGGGTATTTTCTTCAAGAAAAGATTGCCAGTCTGCCAGCAGGTGTACATTGGGGATTGGTTATCGCTTTTCCATCTCTGCTGACTGCGATATTCCCCCATTCAGAGGGATTAAAATACGCAGGGTTCCTCTTGGGAGCGGGGATTGGATATTTACTCGAAAAACAGCATGTCCAAATGAAAATTCCGCAAAACTGGCTCAAAAAAAGTATTGCATTTGGTGTTGGCTTTGTTGGTATCATTGCCTTTCAATCGGGGGTGAAAATAATCTTTCCAGAAACAGCTACTTATGATTTTATAAGATACGGGCTTATTGGCTTATGGGGACTCCTTGGCGCCCCTTATGTATTTGTAAAGCTTGGTCTTTATCCAAAAGGAGGACATTCAACTCAGAATAAAAAAACGTTATCGGCATAAAAAAGTAACATAATTCAAAGTGAGAGGTCCCGTGTATTTAAAAAGGCGGGTCCTCTGTTTTTTGGTGCTTTTAACGGCAGGGTCATCACAGCATAAGAGGAATGGAAACTTTCTTTAAGGACACCTTTTACATGTGTTTTCAGTTATGGAAAATACTACATGGGAAAATTCATTGTGAAAAAAAACTTTTTGTAAAGACTATGGGTGGAGATGAAAAAAGGAGGAATTTCTCTTGAAGCATGTTGTTGCACTTATTATCAAAGTATTAATGGTTGCTGTTGTTTTATTAATTGTTATGACGGGCATTTATGGATACCCAGCTGGAGCTACATTTGGCTTAAGCCTTATCATTGCAGGACTCAGCTACTTAGTTGGTGACTTAGGAATTCTTCGTGTTTCTAATAATACTGTCGCAACCATTGGGGATATAGCTTTGGCCGCTGTAGCGATTTGGCTGATCGGGCCGTTAGTGTATGGTACCGGCGTTCCTTTCACCGTTGCTGTTATTTCATCTGTTGTCATCGCTGTAGGAGAGTGGTTCTATCATAAATTTATCGCGGAAGGTGTTCTTCCGGACAGAGAGCCTACTCCGCAGTCATAAGTACGAACAGAAAGCAAAAAGCCGGTTTCGTAAACGAAGCCGGCGTTATTTAATTTTAAGGAATAAGTCAGCCATCGACTGAGCAATGTATATGCTTGCTCTTTTGTTGTAATCCACAAAGTTCTACATTCATTAGGTGGTAAGAGAGGAGATACGATGGAAGTAAAGGTAATGACCTATAACATTCACCATGGCAAGGGCATGGATAGAAAAGTAGATATTAACAGAATTGCAGATGTCATCGCTCAAAGTAACATAGATATTGTTGGTCTTAATGAGGTAGACAAACACTTTTCCAGGCGCAGCAATCATATGGACCAAATTAGCATATTAGCTGAAAAATTAAACATGTATGAGGCTTTTAGTGCCTCTATTACACTAAAATCTAAAAAAGCACTTCACTGCGGCAATATGGAAATGCAATCTTATCGCGCTTTCCGATCCTTTCTAAAAAAACTTACCAATTTGATTTTGTCCCCGGCTTACTTGAAGGCAGGTCACTCCTGCAGACATCAATCCAAGTAAACAGCAAGGTCGTTTATTTTAACATAACACACCTTAGTCTTAATCCATTTCTTCATCGCATGCAGACTAAGTTTATAATGAATCAGCTCACTGAGTACCCACCTTCCATAATAATGGGAGATTTTAATATGAGACCAGAATCAGAAGGATGGAGAAAGATAACAAGAAAGGGACAGGATGTTTGGCATTTTGCCGGGAATGGAAAAGGGCATACATACCCTTCTTTACAACCAAGGTTGAGATTAGATTATATATTTACCAGTAATAATATAGAGGTTACCGAAGCAGAAGTAGTGACCACTCACCCAAAAGCATCAGATCATTTGCCTTTAAAAGCCTGCCTGCATATTTAATGCCAAACTTTCACAGTGTGTTCGTTGTAAATAAAAGGAAAACCCTTTACACAAAGGGTTTGTAGTCTTTTGAAAAACCTGCAGCTTGGGCTAGCTTATGGAGCTTTTTATTAATAAATTGTTTGTCTAAGGAAAGCATAGCCTGATGATCTACTCCTTCAATAATGTATTGCGTAAACTCCCATACATTCTTCTTTATTGAAGAATGATTGCTTTCAGCTATTAAAGTTAACGCACCGAGAAGGGAAGAAAGAACAGAGATATCATTCGTTCCGTATTGGCGAATCTGGTAAAAGGACTTATATAAATAATCCAGAAAAGATGGTTTATCATATACCACTCGCAAATTGTTTTCTTTGTCGTTGTGGTAGGCATGAGGGAGGTGCTTCTTGCCCAGCTTTGACAGGATTTTACCTAGATTATCAATGCCATTTATGGCGGTATTGGGGTCATTTACACCCGGGGAAAGAGCCCGCAGGGCAATCTCAACCAGTTTGGTCAGTCCAAACTCAATGTTATCATAAGCAATTTTGCGTATGCCTATGGAGATGTATTTTTGATAGGCACCATGAATTTCATGTGGCTCTAAAGTATAGATAGAAAGTATGGGGGTGTCCTGGTCTACATATTCTCCGACTTTGCGTAATACTTTTACAATAGTATCATCTTTTTCTGCTTGCTTAACTAAGCCGAGTATGTCTACATCCTGGATATAACCCGCTTGATTTCCAGTTAGGGAGATCGGAACTAGATGGGTGAGTTCACCGCTTTCCCAGTCTTGCCACGCTGAATCCTCAGTGAATTCCTTTAAACTGCTGAGGTCTTGTTCAATTTTCTCCATTGTTTCCAGAGTGATGGTATGAATTAAATTACTGACCTGAATCCAGCTGCTTACATGGTGCACAAAAAATATAAATACAACTAAACATACAATAGCAAAGACGACAGCAATAGCCGGGGAAATATAGCCGGCTTCTGAACCAGGTTCATGAAGAAGAAGGAGAAGAAGGATGGTATAAATAAAGCCTCCAGAAAATACACCCAGTACACGCTGAGTATTACGGTCAGTGATAAAATTATGCAGAGCACGAGGCGAGAATTCAGATAAGTACGTGGTCAAGACGACAAGAATGGTAGAAAAGGTAATGGTCGTCATGGTAAGCAACGAAGCAGAAATAGAGCTTAGAATGGTTTCTGCCCGATCAAGGTCCGAAAACAATAAGTCAGGAAGAAACTGCTTTATTATGTCAAATCGGTAAAGGTTTACCTCAATCTGTAAGCTTACGTATGCAAAAAGGCATGCAAACAAACCATACACCAAAGGAAGGTACCAAAACCGTGACCGAAGCCAATGGATAAAATGGTGTAATGACATTGGAGGATCCTCCTTTGTACGTTTTACCCATAGGTTGTGCGCGGGAAGGAAGGATTATCCATAATTAATGGAAGGAAAAGAAGAACCCCCCTGCCAGGGAGGTTTTTCTTATGAATATAGCATGTGCAGGGTAAAGTTTCCTTCTTGATCATTCCTCTTGCAAAGGGAGTTTAATGGTAACTGTGGTGCCTTGTCCTTCCACACTGTTTATGTCAATTCGGCCATCGTGGTCTTCGAGAATCTTAAAACAGACCATTAACCCAAGGCCTGTGCCTTTTTCTTTGTTGGAAAAGAAGGGTTCTCCAAGTCTTTGTATTCTTTCAGGAGGTATGCCGACACCTTCGTCGGTAATTCCTATTTCCAAACAGGAATCAGTAATTTGGGTCTTTACAGACAAAATTCCGCCTGTTGGCATCGCTTCCATTGCGTTTTTGATGATATTTAAAAATACCTGCTTCATTTGGTTTTGATCACAGTTTATCAGAACATTTTCAGCATGAAAGATTGTCTCTATATTAATATTATTTAATAGCGCCTGGGCCTCAATGATAGAAAGAATATTTCTCAGAACGGTGATAATGTTTTCTTGTTTGAAATTGACTGCCTGCGGCTTAGCCAATGTAAGAAACTCATTGATAATCATTTCGATTCTGCTTAATTCTGAAAGCATTAACTCTGTATATTCTTTTTCAATTTTGTCCTCGAATAATTGAGTGAAGCCTTTAATTGAAGTAAGAGGGTTGCGTACCTCATGGGCCACAGCTGCTGCAAGCTGGCCTATAACTGACAGTTTTTCCGATCTGCGCAGGAGCTCCTCTGTTTTCTTTCGGTCGCGAATATCTCTTGAAATAGCTGAAATGCCGGATATGTTGCCGTGTTTATCTCTGATAGGGAATAAGTTATACTGACTTCAAATAACTCTCTATTCTTTGTTTTTCTCTTTGTTTCATAGTCCACAACTTTCTCGCCTTTTTTCACTCGTTCAAGGAGCGCATTCGTCTCCTCTCGCAATTCTTCGGGAATTAAATTCGTTTGAAGAATGTTAGAATCATCTGGTGAGTAACCATAGAGAGAGTAAAAGGCAGGGTTTGCTTTCAGCAGTTCTCCGTTTAGCTTAATAATAAGAATGGCATCAGCGCTGTTATTAAAAACAGCCTCAAGAAGTTCTTTAGTTTCTTTTAATTCCCCCTCCATTTCCTTGCGAACAGAGATGTCTCGTCCTATAGTGACCATATACTTTTTCTCGTTGTTATCACTAAATTGGGGCGCTTTTACTATTTCATAGGTTCGTGGCTTGCCATCAGAATGGACCATCTGTTGTTCATATTGAATAAATTCTCCTTTTTCCCATGCTTCTTTATCTTTTTTCACCCATTCCGACTTCTCTACTTGAGAGAACGATTCTGGATTTAACATGCCTGGAGAACCTGTTTGCGTTTGCCTATAGCTGAGCAATTGCTTTGCCGATTCATTTAGTTCAATGAGCCTTCCGTCTTTATCCTGGAAAATAACAAATTCAGGCATTGAATTCAGCAGAGCTCTCAGCTCCTCTTCACTTTCTCTTAAGCGCTCCTGTGCAAGTTTTTTATCTGTAATGTCGTTTACTATGCAATAAACCCCCACAGTTTTTCCACCAAGGATTACAGGGATATTCGTAATAAGGAGATAAACGGGCTGGCCATTTTTGTCAAGACCGACAGTTTCATAGGTAACAGCCTCGCCATTTACGGCTCTTTGGAAATACCCGTCTGTACTTTCAATGTAATCTGGATGAATATATTGCCGGTAGTATCCGTTAAATTCTTCTTTATGAAAAGAAAGCAATTTTTCCAGTGGACCATTGGTCGAGGTAATCTTCCCATCCAAGTCTAAGAGAGCAACAGGGTTGGCATTATAATAAAAGAGAGACTTATAATGCTGTTCGCTTTCTTCGAGCTTTTTTTCAGCGATTTTTTGCTCAGTAATATCCCTGCTTATCACGATGAATCGATATATATCGCCCTTGTTATTTCCTTTTAGGACGGGCTTGGCATTGCAGGCTACGGTGATGTATGTTCCGTCCTTCCTCCTGAATCGCACCTCTAGATAGCCTTCTTGCTTTGATTCATGTAAGCAGCTGATTTTTTCCTCAACTTCTGGACGATCGTCTGGATCAATATAATCAAGTACATTTTTTTGTTCTAATTCATCTCCAGAATATCCTGTGATGGGCAAGTGGGAAGGAGACGCATAAATAATGCAGCCCTCTTTGTTGAGAACGGTAATAGCGTCTCCGGCATAATGAGCAATCATTTCATATTCCTGTTTTTCTACCTGTTCCCATTTTTCTTTCATTTTTGTATGCCTGACCGCAAGAGCAATTAGACAGCTGCAGACATTTAGCAGTTTTATATCATGCTCCGTTGGTGCAGATGGAGCATTATGGTACATTGTAAAGATTCCCACGATATTTCCGTCTATGACTATGGGTTCGCACCAAATTGATCGTATATCGTATGAAGAAAGAAAGTGGTAATAATTTCTCAACTTTTCATTTTCCGAAAGGTCATAAACAAAAGAAGGTCTATTAGCAAGTACAGTTTCTCCATGGAGGCCGTCTTCTTTTGTGAGCCTTCGTCCATTAAGCCTTGGATACAAGCATTCTGTAAGAGTAGGGGAGATAACATCTGCTGCTTTATTTTTGTCTTCTAAAAGGACTAGAGAGTAGTGGGGCTCATCCAAAGCTCTCGTTTCACCACATCAGACAGGGCTGTAAGAATGTCAAGGAGAGAACCTCCATCTAATATTCTATTTGTCATCGTTTCTTTAATATCAAAAAGTTTTCAAATGTCGTCAGAGAATGGTTCCATTGAAAAAGGAGGTGCTGTTCATCCAGTACCGTCATATCAGCTGTTTTGAGGCTGCCATTAACCATGATTTCCACTTTCTCAGCAGCTTGTTTTGACATAAAAGCTTTAGGCGAGAATGTGTACTCTTTAACAATGCTTTCATAAGCAGCAGGTAAATATTGATAGAGACTGCTGCCGGTTACATCTTCTGCAACCTTTTTCCCTGCATCATTTATAAAAACAATTTTCCCATCTGAATTTGTAATCATAAGAGGAATTTGTATTTTATTAAAAAGGTCCTGAAACATGAGTATATTCTAACTCCTTTGTACACCAATTACTCGTACAACAGCTTTTTTCCAGCTTATAAGAAAGGAGAAAGCAAGCTGTCGCGCCTATTTCTAGAGTAACAGATTCCATAAGAGCGTGGTATAACTTCCACCAGTTTTTACTGAAATTGATATAGAAACCTTTCCATATAATAAAGAAACGTCTGATTATAGTAGCCAGGAAAATAGGAAACGCAGGCATGCCCCCCAAAAGGAGCCAACAAAAGTACTGATTGTAAATTGTATTGTTTGTAAGTCTGGTCAAAAGCCTGGGCAACAAATGGAGGTACCAAACCATCGTGTGTTCCTTGGAAAACAAGTGCTGGTGGACTTTTTTCAGAGATAAGCCGAGCCGGATCTGTCAGTTCCTTTGTTCCTTCTATCTCTAAATAAGGGGCTAACCCATTTGCAGGGTAGACAGAAATAATCCCTTTCACATGAAGTGATGGATTAATAAATTCATGCACTCCATTAGCGCCAAGTCCTGCAGCATTGGCTAATTGCCCGCCGGCAGAAGCTCCTGAAACAAAGACAGAATTCAAATTAGCACCATATTCCTGGTGGTGCTCAGCCAGGTAGTCTGTAAAAATCCCAATATGGCGGACCATATCATCTATGGAAAAACCGGCCACAATGTTTTCGGGCACCCGGGAAAAGGAAAAGAGTTTCTCTTCGTGGCTGAGACCGTACTGAACATCAAAAACAACAAAGCCCTGGCTTGCAAAATATTTATTTACCTGGGGATTATTAGAAGAACCTTTATCTCCGGCTGTCCACCCGCCGCCATGAATCCTGATCAGTACAGACTGTTTACCAGGAAGGTTTGATTTCCCTTCTGGAGGAAGATAGGCATCGAATTGCAGCTTGATACCTTTGTCAGGACCAGTTGTCCCTTCATAATAAGGGATGTTTTCGATCACACGGTATTCCCCAGATCGTTTTCCAAAAAAATAGTCAGGAAGGGAAAAAGGTATGTTCATCATCGTTTGAGGTTTTGCTTCTAAAGAAGTTAAAGGCTCAGAGGTTATTCCAAAGTTTTGTGTATAGGTACCCTCTGCATCAACCAGCCAGAAGGGGGTCACGGCCAGCGGGATCAAAAAGACGGATGCAGACCAAACCCCGCCAATGAGTACTGATTTATAGAAAAAAGAGCTTTTTCTGTTTCTGTGCATTTTTAAGAGGAGGCCTGTTAAAGCAAGATAGATAAGGCTGAAAAATACGGCATACTGGGGAAATGTCATTTCGATAATTCCTGCACTTTTCCCGATAATTAAATGAACCGAAGCGTATACACCAATGAAAATGGTGATGGTCAGCAGTACTGTTATCCCTTTTACAGTCAGGCTGTCTGGTATTGCCTTTTCAGAATTTGATGAACGCTTATGTAATTTCATGAAATTTACTATTAAACCTAGAAAGAGAAGAGAAAAGAGCAATACAACTGTAAGCGTGCTTCGAGACGACAAATGGCTAATATTTATTGAAGCGGCCCGGTTTAAGAGAGGAATGGCCACAAAGAATCCGGCGGTTGCCAGTAAATAAAGATAATCGATCCATGAATGGGGGCTTGGCGTAATTGCTGCGACTATATTGCCCAGCAAAGTTAACAGAAGAAGGACCCCAAGGGCATTCCACCAGGCATGAAGGGGAGCTGTGGCTAGATATACAGTGCAAAGAAGCAGAGTGAGGGTATTGGCACAAAGCAGAAGGTATAGAACCCTTTATAAAGGTTGTCTGCAGATCTACACAATTGGACCATAACAGCCTCTCCTTGTCGAAATTCAGTTGCCAAATAAGTTCTCACTATTAAGATGCACAGCATAGGGAAAATTACACTTTAAAATTTGGACTATCTTATGGGATCCTAGTGGATTAGTTATGTTAAGTTAACTATTCTTATCTGAGTAATCAGGTTAATGATGTAAAAATGGCTGTTGAGAAGAGCTTCTCAACAGCCTGAATCAGCAAGGCTGGATTCATCAGGCAGGAGAAATCCAAACGGAAAATGCTTCACTCTGCCTTTTTTAATTCCTCTAAAAGTTCCTGGTATACAGAAAGGTGTTCAGGCTTTTGCGAGAGGGACCCGGAAGTTTTCGGGGTGTTGGCCACAAATGTTTCAAACATCGGAATACTTTCAGTTACACAATAGCGCCTTGTTTCCTGCATAATCTGCTGGTGAAGGGTGGTTTCAAAATTTACTTTGACGGCAAATACACCTGCAATTTCAAGAGAAGGATGATATCTCTTGCTAAAGTCTTTGATTGTTTTAATCACCCGCTGTAAAGATCGCAGCGAGGATGAATCGGGCGCGTATGGGATGAGTACCTGATCAGCGAACTGGATAGCGTTCCCTGACAGCAAGGAAAAGTTTGAAGGCGTGTCCAGTAATATGTAATCATAGGTTTCCCGCAGCTTGGTGCACTTTTCCTTTATTAAATTAAAGGGGGCAGGGTACTTTTCTGGATTGCCTATGACTTCAATATCCACTCCAATTAAATCATCGTTTGCAGGCAAGAGATCAATATAGCGATGAACAGCAGCTGTGATTTTTGAAGGATCAACGTCTTTCATAATTACCTCATAAAGGCTTGTTAAAAAATTATCAATTGTGCTGACAAAAGAAAGGGAGACATCTGCTTCATAATTGGTGTCTATGATTAAAACCTTTTTTCCTTCCTTGGCTAAGTTTCTGGCTAAACTGATAACTGTTGTAGTTTTTAAACTTTCACTCTGATTATTATATATACAAATTACTTTCCCCATATCGATGTTCCTTTCTTTCATATAGTAAGACTAACAATAACACGTCGTTAGCAAGAATCCTGTGCCCGATATAATAGATATTCTGTAAAATCTTCCTCTTGCCTTTTTAGTCAATAGAAAAATAGTAAGTAAGGTAAGAGTAAACTATTTCCCTAGTCCCTGCTACCCTAATCGTATGAGAATTAAAAAAGAATATAAAATAAAACTAAAGATTCAAATTCACGGCTTCTATTTTAAGCACAGTCCCCTATAGGAAAGAAATGCGGCCAGCTTGAAACACGTTACGTAAAACATAAGCGAGACATATCCATCAATCGATGTGAATGGTTTGGTACAGGTTTAGAGCTGTGGGATCGGAAGTAGTATTTACCAGAGAAGGAAAACGGGTGAATACATCCGGTAACTCGAGTAACTGAGAGACAGTAAACTAGGAGAGAGGGCTCGCTCAGACTTGAAATAGAAAAAGAACCGGCTTTCTGCCGGTTCTTTTGTCTTTTATTTTATGTTTTTACTGAAACTCAGCTGCAATCTCACAGCCTTTTTGTAGTTTTCTTCTCGTGAGGCTTCAACGATCATTCGTTTATCCAGGCATCTGTCATATTCCGCGTACCCAAACCCGTGGGATTGGTACATCGCTTTTTCCATTTCAGTTGTGTGATTGGAGCTTATCCTATGGATGTCCGATCAACCCTTTCAAAATGTTTTTTTGACAGTAATAATCGTAGCACGAAGGGTAATAGTAAAACAAAAGCGATATACTGTTAAATTTTCTGACAAATCACTCTATATCTTATTTGTTATGTTTGGTATGTTTTCTTCCTAATAAAACGAATAAATGCTCCTTATTCCTCTGCTTTTTGTTTCTCTCTCAAAATTTGTTAGGAATATAACAAACAAAGTGGCAGATAGTTGAAAAAGCTAAAAAGTTATGAGAAGGAAGATGGGGTAAGAATAAGATTTATATGTTTAACGAAAATTAAAACGGGAAATCAATAAAATTGGATAACAAAGAATTATTTCATCTTACGATCGTCCATCACTGTGAGGAGGAATTTCAATTGTTGCTTGCCAAAAAGCTTTTATCCGTTTACTACAAGCCTAAGGAAATGGGTCTTTTAAAGTGTTACCGCAAATGGGGGTATCAGCCTTTTAAAGTGATCGATGGATATAAATATGAAAAAAGATAATAAATTTTCCCTTTAAAAAGCAGCCAAAGGGTGCTTTTTTGTTTGAGAACACAAATTGCAACTGATTACGAAGGGGTAAAGGGCAGCAAATTATTTTTTCTGGGATCTGTATAAGACCTTTTCTGCTTTTCATTTAGGGAATAGGCGTCAGGACAGCTTTATTAAATAAAGATCTGAAAAAACAATTGCCATAACCGCAGCCTGTTTCAAACAAATAACGGGCATCCTCCTTAGCAAAACAATCGTGTAATGAAAAAGTGGTAAAATCATTGACATTCATAACTGTAATATATATTATTACATTTAGAGGTCAACAAAAATGTTGATGGCTCACTTACCATTTAGTGAATGTTTGCAGGAGGCCATGGAAATGAACAGTAATTTTACACTAGCCGTACACAGCCTTACGCTTCTTGCCTTGAAACCAGACCGAATGTCTACAAGCGAGGCGATTGCAGAAAGTGCGTGCGTGCACCCAGTACGGATAAGGAAAGTGTTAAGTTTACTGCGAAAGCATGAGTTTATTACTTCCAAGGAAGGTACTGGCGGTGGATTTATTTTTGCCCTTGATCCTGGTCAGATAACACTGTGGGATATTTACCAAGTTACCTCTGAAGGAGCTTTGCAGCCTAAGTGTCCCGATTCCAATGAGGACTGTATTGTTGGGGCGAACATGAAAAATGTCCTGCTGCATATATTTTTAGGAGCAGAAGAGCACCTTGGTGAGTATTTAAAAGATTATACAATCAGAGAAGTTGTTAACTTTATCCATATCAAACAAAAGTAATTGACAAGGGAAATAAATGTATTAAGATAATAAACATCGAGGAAGCGCAACGCTTTCTTTTCAGTTTTTAAATGTAACAAAAATGATTACAGTTAATGAAGACCATAGAGAAAGAAATATACGTTAGCAATTTGTGAAAAACGGAAATACAATATATAAATAGTGAGGGTAACGGCCGGCGTGTCAATGAAAAAGAGCCGCTGATGGAATCAGAATGGACTGATTCAAATCGGACAAATACCACAGGAAGGTGAATGCTATTGTTTACAGTAAGTAAAGCATTTGTTGAAGAAAGCAGCTGGGTTACAGGAAAGACACCAAATGGAGAGCTAATCATAGGGTATATTGACAAGATTGACCCGGCAAAGGACATTGTAAGAGTCACTGTAGTCAACTCTGATAATGATGATATAGTGGGAGATACAATTGAAATGCTTCACCACTGGGTCGAAACAATTCCGAGCTCATTTGAAAAAAGCAAAACACAGCTTGAATTTCTTATAGATCTGGCTTTAGAAACGAAAGATGAAGAATGGTTCTTAGAGCTTTCTGCAGAATGGAAGAAAAAAGACCAAAAGGAATTATTATAAGGAAAAATGTTATCTTTCATCGGTGGCTTGCAAATCCTTACAACCAGACAGGTGCTGAACGATAAACGGAGGTGAGGGTTTGATTTTAGATTACCCGACAACCACACAAGAAGAAGTGGAAAAAGTTAATGAGGAATTAGATGGCAGGATAGCATTGGACATTGTGAAATGGGGATATGAAACGTACGGTGACGATCTGGTGTACGCATGCAGCCTTGGAGCCGAGGGGATGGTCCTCCTTGATCTTATCAATCGAGTGAAACCAGGAGCAAGAGTAGTCTTTCTTGATACCGACTTTCACTTTAAGCAGACTTACGATCTACTGAAAAAAGTGAGAGAACATTTTCCGGATGTTTCGATAGAGTCCATTAAGCCTGAGCTTTCCGTAAAGGAGCAGTCTGAACAGTACGGGGATAAACTCTGGGAAACAGCTCCTGATAAATGCTGCGCTTTGCGAAAGCTGGAACCATTGGAAAAAGAGTTGTCCAAGCATAAAGCCTGGATGTCCGGCTTGCGGCGGGAACAGTCTCCCACCCGAAAGAATACTCAATTTGTTAACATCGACAATCGTTTTCAATCCATAAAAATTGCTCCTCTGATCCATTGGACCTGGGATGAGGTATGGGAGCATATTAAAGAAAATAACCTTCCTTACAACATTCTTCATGACCAGAACTTTCCAAGCATCGGCTGCTTTCATTGTACGTCAGCTGTACTTGATGGGCAGGATTCAAGAAGCGGAAGATGGAGCGGCAGCGGTAAAACAGAATGTGGACTTCATAAGGAATAAGTAAAGAAGCGATCCTCTTTAGAGAGATCGCTCTTTTTGACAGGGAAAGTGAAAATTATCTGCTTTGGGCAAAGATGGTATAAATTACGTCTTCTGTCTCCACCTTGACTCCGTTGCTGTCTTTTTCGGTTTTTATCTCTCCACCTAATGGAATCTCGTATACATCACTAGGGAGATCTGTTGGTCCTTCATCAGTTTGAACTGTACCGGATCCATGAAGAATGATTTCTTTAGATGGAATGTAATCATCAATGGACGCTTTATTGTTTTTGACGTCTACAGAATCTAACGTAAACCGGACATTATCTGTATTCATCACTTCATCTTTCCCAGTTTCCAGTTCTTCTTTTTTGATAAAAAGGACATTTCCTTTTTGGGATTCAAGCCATTGTGATACTTGATCTATTCGCTGATCCAATTCATAACCTCCTTTAGTGAAATTTTCCATTCCTTTATCTTTACCCCAATATGACCATTTCATTCCTGAAACGCCAGATCAGGAAAAGGTAAATGTCGGCTGGAAATGAGTGGCTCTTACTACCTTACCCTCAGGCTTTCATTATTTAAACAGAAACGAAGCCAAACAAGGGAAATTCGGTAAAAAAAGAGAGCACAAGGCTCCAAAATGGAGCCCGTGCTCGTTAAAAGTGAAAATTAGATATATTATCGTAAGCTAATGTATCTCCTAAAAGGGGAGATATTAACGTAGCTATTAAAATACTTTGTCACCATTAAAGATAGAATTCTTTACGATTACATAGTCCACAGTACGAATTGATTCCAGCTTATTTCCTCCGGCATAGGAGATTGCTGATTGAAGATCCTGCTCCATTTCAGTTAATGTATCATGCAGAGATCCTTTATGCTCAACGTACATTTTCTTGCCTTCCACGTTTCTTTTTTCCCCTTTTTGGTACTCTGAAGCTGAACCAAAATATTCTTTGTATAGCTTTCCGTCTTTTTCAACTGTTTCCCCAGGAGATTCTTCGTGGCCGGCAAATAGAGAACCGATCATAACCATTGTTGCACCAAAGCGTACAGATTTAGCAATATCACCATGAGTCCGAATCCCGCCATCGGCAATGATTGGCTTACTTGCAGCTTTAGCACACCAGCGAAGGGCTGCCAGCTGCCAGCCGCCTGTTCCAAACCCTGTTTTAATTTTGGTTATACATACTTTTCCTGGGCCAATCCCCACTTTTGTCGCATCTGCACCGGCGTGCTCTAATTCTCTTACTGCTTCCGGTGTACCGACATTTCCAGCAATGACAAAGCTCTCAGGGAGGTGCTTTTTAATGTGCTGAATCATATTGATGACAGAGTTTGAATGGCCATGGGCAATATCTATGGTGATGAACTCAGGAGAAAGTTCTTCCGCTTTTAGCTGTTCAATGAAGGAGTACTCTTCCTCCTGGACTCCAACACTAATTGAGGCAATTAATCCACTTTCTTTCATATCTTTAATAAAATCTATCCGAGTTTCTGGTTCGAAACGATGCATTACATAAAAGTAATCGTTTTCAGCTAGGAACCTGGCAATCTTTTCGTCTATGATTGTCTGCATGTTTGCTGGTACAACAGGCAGCTTAAAGCTATGCCCGCCTAGAGTAACGGTTGTATCACATTCAGAACGGCTGTTAACTACACATTTTGCAGGAATTAATTGAATGTCTTCATAATCAAATACATTGTCCATAATTTACACTCCTAAAAACGAATGATGTAGAGTAAGGAACTTTTAATTGTTCGTCCCTTAGGTAATTTACCTCATTTCACGAAAGATGTCAAAGCCTTTTTGTAAGATTGTTAGGATTTAACCTTATACTGACTAGAAAATGGAGCTTAAAAGTTTTATTTCCCTAGAGAAAACAGATGCGCCATGGTGCCAGGCACCGCTGTCTGGATGTAACAGAAATCGAGAAGATCCTGTGATGTAATAGGAAAGTTATGTTACAGAGGATTGTGGTGCCAGGCACCGCTGCTGGATGTAACAGAAATCGAGATGATCCCGTAATGTAATGGGGAAGTTATGTTACAGAGGACTGTGGTGCCAGGCACCGCTGCTGGATGTAACAGAAATCGAGAAGATCCCGTGATGTAATGGGAAATTAGTATTACAGAGGACTGTGGTGCCAGGCACCATAATAAGGCACCATAATACAGGCACCATAATAAAGGCACCTTAGAATAATCTTCTGCCTTGGGTGTAAACTAACCCCGTCCAACTGTTAAGTATAAGCATATTATTTGTCGGTTCTTTTCCCAAGGTCGTAAAATTAGGGTGTAACATTAAAAAACACGTAGGAGGGGCTATTCACATGGCTAATAAACGAGTATTAATGGTAGTAACAAATCATACAACGATCTCAGACGATCACAAAACCGGCCTTTGGTTAGAGGAGTTTGCTGTGCCGTATAATGTCTTTAAGGAAAAAGGTTACGAGGTCAAGGTAACCAGCATTAAAGGCGGAGAGGTGCCTCTTGACCCAAACAGTATTCCTGAAGAGAAAAATGAAAAATGGCATGAGGCTGAAGAGGAATTAAAGAACACTGCAAAATTAAGCAGTGACGATGCCAATGGCTTTGACGCTGTTTTCCTTCCTGGAGGACATGGAACCATGTTTGACTTCCCGGATAATGAAACCCTGCAGCAGGTTCTTCAGGAATTTGCGGAAGACGATAAAGTGATTGGCTCTGTATGCCACGGACCAGCTGGTCTGGTGAATGTCACGTATAAGAATGGCACCCCGCTGGTTAAAGGGAAAAAAGTGAATGCCTTTACAGATGAGGAAGAAAGAGATATGAAGCTGGAAAAAGAAATGCCATTTTTACTTGAATCAAAGCTCCGTGAAAAAGGAGGAGAATTTGTTTCAGGGGAAAGCTGGAAGGATTTCTCTGTCCGCGATGGAAACCTGGTGACAGGACAAAACCCTATGTCCAGTGAAAGTGCCGCCCATAAAGTGGTAGAAGCCATAGAAAGTTAAGAGCAGGAAGCGTATAATAACCATGTGAAGGGAACTCCGAATATAAGGGAGTTTCCTTTTTTATAAGCAATAGCAAATAAAAAAACGAGGAGGTAAATGATGTATATCGTCCATGTATCCATGAAAGTGAAAGAAGATGCAGTCAACAATTTTATTGAGGTGGTAGAAGACAACCGAAAGCACAGTATCCAGGAAGAAGGAATCGTTCAGTTTGATGTATTTCAAGAAAAGGAGGAACCATCCCGCTTTTTAATTATTGAAGTCTATAAAACGCCTGAAGACCAGGCAAAGCACCGTGAAACAGAACATTTTACACGGTTTAAAGAAAGAGTTCCTGAATTGCTTGAAGAGCCTTATACAATTACTACATATAATAATGTATTTGCGTAAGGGCAGCGAGGAGCCACAGACAGTTACATCACTTTGTTATACCAGGCTGAATTTCTTTGCCTGGTATTTTTTATTTCTTGTTCTAGGAGAAGGGGGTGAACATATATTTTTCTCAGGGTGAAAGAGACCTGAAGGAGATGTGATAGATATAAGTAAAAAGGAGATAACACACATTGAGGGGAGGAATGAAGGATGGCACTGGATCCACAGTCTAAAGATCTTTTAGAACAGATAAAGGCAGCAGGCAGACCGCCGACACATGCTTTAACACCTGCGGAGGCAAGGGCAGCAACTGACTTCTCAAGTTTCTCCGGGGAGCCAGAGCATGTAGGGAAGGTAGAAAACAAATTGATACCAGGCCCTGAAAGACAGATACCCATACGTATCTACACTCCAGTAGGGGACGGACCTTTTCCGGCCTTAGTTTACTTTCACGGTGGAGGGTGGGTAGCAGGGGATCTCGATGGAGTAGACGTGTCATGCCGTTTACTTACTAATCGCGCTCATTGCATAGTCATATCCGTAGACTACAGGCTTGCTCCTGAGCATAAATACCCTGCAGCCGTGGAAGATGCCTACGCCGCTGTAAAATGGACAGCTGAGCAAGGGCCCACTATACAAGCTGACCCGGAATGGATAGCTGTAGGCGGGGACAGTGCCGGGGGGAATCTTGCTGCCGTTGTATCTTTAATGGCAAGGGACAAACAAGAAGTGTCTTTGAAGTTTCAAATGCTAATTTATCCTGTAACCCATCATGCCTATACTACAAAGTCCTATGAAGAAAACGGTGACGGATACCTTTTGACAAAAGACACGATGAAATGGTGCTGGGATCATTACTTAAACAGCCCAGAAGAAGGAAGGGAGCCATATGCTTCCCCTTTGCTTGCAGAAGATCTAACGGGGCTGCCTCCAGCCTTAGTTGTTACTGCCGGATATGATCCCCTTCGCGATGAGGGGAGAGCGTATGCTGAGCGTCTGAAGCACGCCGGTGTCTATGTGGAAGAGGCCCATTATGACGAGCTGATGCATGGCTTCTTTTGGATGCCAGGGGTTATAGATCAGGGAAAGAAAAGTATTGAGAAGGCAGCAGTTTCTTTGAAACAGGCTTTTAACAAGTAACTGCCTGCAATCTAATAATAAGGGACACTTCCTCTTGTGAAAAAGTGTCCCTTTCTTTCGTTTATGGATGATGGCCTGGAGCGATTAACGCACCAAAGTAGCTGTCATCTTCAGGCTCGCCTTCTAAAATGAGAATAAAGGTACCGGCCTCCTCTTCCCTGAAGGGGTCGTAGTCTTCCAACTTCTCAAAGGAATCTGCCACCAAATCACTTTGGTAAACAAGGACTTTTCTGAAATAATCAGGCTCTTCATAAGCATCTACTTTCACTGCATCCTCAGGAATCATACCGCTAAGTTCCTCAAGCACTTCACTTTCCGTTCTTCTTGGTTCATCAGTCATTTCAAATTGGGCGGTGACTGAATTTGCTATGCCTTCCAGAAAAGAAACGAGAATGTAATCATCCTGATAACTGGTCAGCGTATCACCCTCCTGTGTGGGCTCTCCGTAATTCTCATCAAACACTTCTTTTCCATCACCGATGCTCCCTGTTTCGCTCCCTGTTTCGCTCACTTGAAAGGAGCTGGTTTCCTCACTTTCCCTTTCTTCTGCTGCCGTTTCTTCAGAACTGTTGTCCCCGCACGCTGTTAACAGGACTAAGGCAGACAGTCCAAAGGTTAGCCATTTCTTTTTCATCATGCGTCCCCCTGCTTTTAATTTATGTAACGAATATTATAGTAGCATAACTATTATTAGAAAATATAACAAGCCGTTTCAAAGTGATCAACGTGGAAAAAGAGGAGGGTGAGCATATTTCTTGTTTCAAAATACAGTGGTGTTAAAATAAAATCTTAAATATCTTCTATACATTGAAAGGATGAGTAACCTTGACTTTGCACCTAGATCTACAATACATCAATGGATTCTGGAAAGAAGGCAGCAGTGAGAAAACGATAGAAAACAATAATCCTTTCTCAAATGAAAGAATTTCCACTATAAAATCAGCATCAGAAAAAGATGTAAATGAAGCTTATTCTGCTGCAGCCCATGCTCAAAAGGAATGGGCTGCTTATACACCAGCAGAAAAGCAAGGATACTTTGAAAAACTGCTTCAGGTACTTAAAGAAGAAAAAGATTTGATTACAGAGTGGCTGATAAAAGAATCAGGCAGTACGAGAATAAAAGCAGAAGCTGAGTTTGGGGCAGCTTATGAAGTAACAAGAGAAGCCCTTTCCTTTCCTTCACGGATGAATGGACAAATTCTACCTTCTAATGTGCCAAATAAAGAGAATTACGTATACCGTCGTCCCAAAGGAGTCGTTGGAGTCATCGGCCCGTGGAATTTTCCGTTCCATCTATCTATGCGCTCTGTTGCACCTGCGCTTGCAGCAGGGAATACAGTCGTTATCAAACCGGCATCAGATACACCAATGACATCAGGACTATTATTTGGATATTTGTTTGAAAAAGCAGGCTTTCCAAAAGGAGTCGTGAATGTGGTTGTCGGCCGGGGCTCTGAAATAGGTGATGCTTTCGTCCAGCATAAGGTGCCTAAACTGATTTCCTTTACAGGTTCCACAGAGGTAGGAAGCCACCTTGCATCAGAGGCAGGAAAGCTTCTTAAGGATACGGCCCTTGAGCTTGGCGGCAATAACGCGATGGTCATCCTCGATGATGCAGATGTTGACCGTGCCGTAGATGCGGCTATCTTTGGCAAGTTCCTTCATCAGGCCAAATTTGCATGGCCTCAATCGCATTATTGTGGATGCTTCTATTCATGATGAATTCGTAGAGAAATTTGTAAAAAGAGTAAAAGAGCTTCCTTATGGAGATCCAACAAATTCATTTACGGTAGTAGGACCGCTGATTAATCACTCACAAGTGGAGCGCATTCAAAAAGAAGTAGACCACAGTGTAAAAGAGGGAGCAAACCTTCTAACCGGCGGATCACATGAAGGAAACGTGTTTGAGCCAACAGTTGTAAGTAACGTGACAAAGGACATGGATATTTTCCAAAATGAATTGTTTGGGCCTGTTGTTTCTATTGTTAAAGTACAGTCAGAGGAAGAAGCCATTGAAACGGCTAATGATACAATTTACGGACTTAGCGGCTCTGTCTTTACAAAGGACCGCTTCCGGGGTATGGAGGTTGCCCGTCAAATTGAAACAGGGATGATCCATGTAAATGATCAATCCGTCAATGACGAGGCCCACGTTGCCTTTGGCGGAGAAAAGGATTCAGGGCTTGGCCGTTTTGGCGGAGAATGGGCCCTTGATAAATTTACTACCGTACAAACTGTGAGCGTAATGTCTGGCTACAGAGAGTATCCATTTTAAAAACAAACCAACATTGAGCGATGTTACGCGTCTTCTGTAGACAAGTAGTTGAACAAAAAAACCGAGCTGGAATGAATAACTCCAGCTCGGTTTTTTACGTGTAGACATCTTTTTTATTTTCTTACATTGTAGACCCAAGCACGGTCCTCATTCATCATTTTTATAGCAGCATAGATTAATAGGAACTGAATGATAATCACCGGCAAGCCCATAAGCCCCGAAATGACTTCCAGGGGAGCGAGTCCGCCCACTCTCATCAAAATCAAAGCTACTGCCGTAATAATAGCAGCTACCATGATACGCAGAAATTTCGAGGTTCAGTCTTACTCATATCTTCTGTACTTGTATAAGCTGCAATCGTGTACGTAGTTGAATCTAGTGTTGTAGTTAAGAAGATTAACGCCACAACCATAAAGACAATTAAAGCCACTTCAGGAAGTGGAAGAGAAGAGAGTATCGCAGGAATGGCTGCCATCTCATCTCCATTTTGCACGATATCAAGAACAGCCACTTCACCAGTCAGGTACTTGTATACACCAAGTCCGCCAAGAACCCCTGTTGCTGCCCATGAAATGAGCGTGGGAGCAAGGAAGTACGTGAGGATCATTTCTTTAATGGTCCGGCCCCGGGAAATCTTAGCGGCAAATACACTGTGAAGCATGGCCCATGTAGCACTGTAGGCAAACCAGAAAACCGTGTTGCTCTGGATGTGACTTACGTCACCGCCGGCTAAGGACTCTGTCATGAAGCTTATTTGCAGATAGTTGGAAAGAAGGAAAGCAACACTTTCCGTAAAGTAATCAAGGATGAAAATTCCAGGCCCTGCAATCATGATAAAGAGAGCAAAGGCGCCGGCAAGGTACATATTGAATTTACTTAGACGCTTTATCCCTTTTTCGATCCCTACATAGGCACTGATTGAAAATAACAATACCCAGATAATCGTTACGGTAAGAGTTAAGCCAAACGTTACTTCAATATCAAGTAAAGCTGATAAATTATAAGTGACAATCGGAGCTCCTAATCCAAGAGTTACAGCTGCACCAGCAAGAATACTAATGAGGAAAATAATATCCAGGAGCTTTCCTCCAAAACCATCTGTAAATCGGTCACCGAAAATCGAACGGCAGGCCTCAGAAATTCTCATAAGGGGGCGCTTTCTCACATGTAAAATGTAGCCCATAGCCGGGGCAATCATTACAAAGATTGCAAACACCTGAAAGCTCCACATGAACATACTGTAGGCGTTCCCCCACAGGATGGCTTCGGTGGACTGAGGGTCTACACCAAGGGGTGGGTCTATTGCCACGGAGGACCATTCAAGCATGCCCGTCCGCATGAGTGTTGATCCTACCCCCATGGCTACGAGAATAGAAGCATATTCAAAAAGAGTGAACCTCGGCTTTTCTGTGGGGTCTCCCAAAACGACATTACCGTACTTTGAAAATGAAAAATAAAGTCCTGCCACAACCAGGATTGCCCCGTACCAGAGATACCCCCAGCTGAATGCCCCGACAATAGAGTCAAACACTGCGTTTAATACTTCAAGAGATCCTTCTTCATTGATTGCAAACGGGATACTGATTGCAATAATGATGAATAAGGCGGGTAAAAAGATCTTATAATCTATTAATTTCAGTTTTGAATCATTTTCCGTTTTATTTACTTTTTTCGAACTCATCCAATTTCTCCTTCATTTCTATGATTTATATTCTAAGATGCAGGCTGTTGGGAGTATTGAGACTTATAAAAGCTGTCTTACAAGTCAGCCACTGTGTAACTTATAATTAATTATTGATTTCACCCACCAAGGTCATCTTCCTGTTCATATGCGCCATGGAGCTTAACGAATGCAACGCTTCCTAAAACGGTTGAAGAAACGGAGCCATCTGCATCTTTTTCCACCAGAGTGAGCTCCTGACTGTTAGGCGAACCTACAGGGATCACCATTTTTCCACCGGGCGCCAATTGCTCAAGCAATGCCGGCGGTATAACAGACGCTGCAGCTGTAACCATGATCCGGTCAAAGGGAGCATGTTCTTTCCAACCTGCACTGCCGTCTCCGAGCTTAAATGTAATGTTTTCAAACCCAGCTTGAGCTAATTTTTCTTTAGCTCGTTCATGGAGAGCTTCAATCCGTTCTACTGTATATACTTCGTTAGAAAAAGCAGCTAATAGGTCGGTTTGAAAACCAGATCCTGTCCCTATCTCCAGTACACGGTGATGAGGCTCAAGATCCAGAGTAATTGTCATTTTCGCTACAAGGGAAGGCTGGGAAATGGTCTGGCCATGGCCAATGGATACAGCCAGGTCCATGTGTGCCATATCTTTATCTGTATTCATATAAAAGCTTCTATCTATCTGGCGAAAGTATTGAATTATCTTTTTTTCTTGTAAACTCATCTCTACCTCACCCCGTTTTATTCGAAGTAACGAAGTAACCAAGAAGGCAAGCAGCCTGTCTCATTTCTTTGCATTTCCCTTTAAAGAGAAATGGAAACATACTTTTTCAATGACCTTCTAATCATTGGAAAATAAGGAAGGACCTATATAAGAATTCAAGTTTGAAGATCTTAGACTTTATCCAGAGTGAATTTTTTTCGTTGCTAAAAAAATGGTTGGAAGATTATGCTGAATCCTAGTGGTTACATATTCCATCTATATCAACGTGGAAAAAGGCACTTACATATAAAAGAGATTTCTGTAAGTGCCTGTGTTATTTATTCCTCCATGTGTTTTTATACCATGTTTTAAGAAGGCCTTGTTTTTGAGCTGGAGAAGCATTCCTTAATGTGGTTGCATCAAAAGAATTAAATTCTTTAAATCTTGTGGCTGGTTTCTTTGTTGCCAGAAAGCGTGCGTATTCAATTGGCTTTAAATATACAGCGTTAATCAATTCCTTATCATTAAGTCGTTTAACCATTTTCTTTTGTGGCCTTCCGTTTACTTCGATAATCCATGGTTTACCATGTTTATCTAGTCCAAAATCTACACACATTTCCCCCAAGTGACCGAGCTTATTTTCTAAAGCATATGCCGTGTTTAAACTTATGCTTCTCATTTTATTTAATTGATGAAATCCTAATTTCGTATTTCCTGTTACGATTCCATGATAATCTTTGATTTCAGTGCACAAGTTGCTAACATAGGAATTCGCATTTCCTATGCGGCTAAATCCTCCTGAAACTGTCCAGTTTCCATTTCCATTTTTTTGAACATACATGCGTATGTCATAAATTTTGTGATCAATCTCATCAAAAGGAACAAATTGCTGTAATAAAAATCTGCTATGACCAACTAGTTGATCAACCTTATCAGTAAAATGCTGTGCATTATCTGTGTTAATTTTGGCAGGGACAAACAGGTTTTGATTATTACTGAAAAGTTTTTTGAGGAAGTTTGCTTCTGTATTATCAGCGGGAGTCTCTTTATTCAAACTTTGATCTTGAGATATATTTCTATAAATATTTTCATACAATCGGTACTGATTATCTTCCGTTTGTTCAAGTAAATAAACACGTCTTCCTAGATAGCCTAAACAAGGTTTCAAAATAAGTCTTCGATACTTGGACAACAATTCTAATAGTTGTGCTTTTTGATAAGGGTAGGTATCTGGAAGGTAAGGTGAAACTGCAGATGTTTTTAATAGGTTGTGAATGATCGACTTATCGAATTGAGTAACACAATTAAATACCTTTCCCTTACCTGTAATCATTTCTAATTGTTTCACCAGGTAATCATTAGCGGCATAACGACGATAGTAGATAGCTGACGGAAAGGGACAGGTTTTCTTTTGCCATCGCCCTCCTGAGAGGAAGTGTCCTTTTATTTTCTTTTCTTTCCAATTTATACCATTGTAACTAAATAATAAAATGTCCACCTGTAACGTTTCAGCCTTGATATAATCTCTCTTTGCTGCTGCTATCTTAGTTACCATGATTCCAATTAAAGGTTTCTTCATGCCTATCACTCCGGTAGTAGTCATTAAGAACATTTGTTAGATACGGTGTTTTGTTATAATTTGTAAGGCGGCCAGTGGCCGCCAAAGGTTCATGGGACAAATTTTTTTATTATTGTGCAGCGACTGGCTGTGCATTAATTACAAGAGTGATATCGCCTAAAACGGGGACAGTAATACCTACCTCTAGGTCGACTGATGGACATGGTATTTCTAAGGTTGTTCCTAGAACCTCAACTACAACCAAGTTACCATTTGTTGTAGGAAATGTTCCCTCTAGAACGATTACCTCAGTGTCACCTATTGTTGTCGTGATGATGACAAAGCACAGTCCGTTTGGTACTCCCATTTTTATTCCTCCCTTTTATTAAATTTAGGTCTTACGGTGTTATCCTATGTATGTGCTTGTATTTTGGTTGTGTATTTATCACCTTTTACTAGATTTTCAAAAAAGGGGCTTTTGTAATAGAGAAAGATTGTAGTGAAATTTATGGTAGATATTAACCTAGTATTCATTTTGCCTGTTGTGTCTATAAGTAAAGACGCTGTGAACGTAATTTCAAGTGATTAATCTACTTTTTCATTACGCCTAGGGGGATCTTTCTTAAAACCAGTTCAATTGACCTTGATCACTTTATACTGGTAAAATTAAGTCCTTTGACGGTAATATTTCTTATTATTTTTATGGAGGAACAGGATGATGCGTATTTTCAGGATATTAAACAACAATGCTGTAGTGGTTGTAGACGGGCCGCAAGAGAAGATCGTAATGGGGAATGGGATTGCTTTTCAGAAAAGAAAGAATGATATCATTCCAAAGGATAAAATTGAAAAGGTCTTTTTGTTGCAGGAGAATACGTCAGAAAAATTCCAGCAGCTCCTTTCCACCCTGCCGGAAACACATATAGAATTGGCAGAAAGAATTATCAGCTATGCTGAAGGGCATCTGGAAGTTCCTTTAAATGACCATATCCATATTGCTCTTACCGATCATCTTTCTTTTGCGTTAGAGAGATTGAGTGAGGGAATTCCAATAAAAAATAAACTGACAAGCGAAATCAAGCTCTTGTACAAAAAAGAATTTGAGGTTGGGGTTTGGGCTAAAGAAGAAATTAAGAAGGAACTTGGAATAGAGATTCCGGATGATGAAGCGGCTCATATCGCTCTTCATATTCATACAGCCAAGCCTGAAAATGCTACAATGAGTGATACAATGAAGAAAGCAACGGTGATTCATGATTTTATCGCCCAGGTGGAAAACGAGATGAACCTTGAAATTGATGAAGAGAGTATTAATTACCAAAGATTGATTACTCATTTGCGATTTGCTTTGAATCGCATGGAACAGGAAAGCGAATTCGAACCTGTGGAAAAAGAAATGGCAGAGCTGATTAAAGAAAAATATGAGAAAGCCTACCACTGTGCCAAGATAGCCGCTGAATACCTGAAGAAGGAATACGGCATTGCTTTTCCATCGTCAGAAATAGCGTATCTTTCCCTTCATCTTCAGCGTCTCAAAAAGTAGCAAAATTCTTGGTTTTTTCTTTTTGTTTCTTCTTGACGGTACCGCTTTCATGGTGTAAGGTTATAAAAGTTAAATTTCATATCGCAGGATTGTGACTGGTAGTGCAGGCAAGACCTAAATTATGTAATGGGACACAAGAAGTCTGTCTTTTTTTGGACAGGATATGTGTACTTTTATATACTTTAGGTCTTTTTTGTTTGCGAAAAAATACAGGGGAGGGTATAAAATGGATCACAAAAAGATCGCAGAAGATTTAATCCCGCTTTTAGGCGGTGAAGATAATATTATCAGCGGCAGTCACTGCGCGACCCGTCTTCGCTTGGTAATTGATGACGAAAGCAAAATTGACAAAGGTGCCGTTGAAGAGCTTGATGGAGTAAAAGGGGCTTTTTCCAGTTCCGGGCAGTTTCAGATTATATTTGGTACAGGCACAGTAAACAAAGTATTCTCTCATTTTGCTCCTCTTGCTGGTCTTGGATCAGGGGAAAAAGAAGATTCAGGCTCTCATAAGGAAGCTGCTAATAAAAAAATGAACCCGATTGCTCGTTTTGCACGAACGCTGTCTAATATCTTTGTTCCGATCATTCCTGCCATAGTGGCATCAGGTATGCTGATGGGGCTTCTCGGATTAATGAGCACGTATAACTGGGTGGATGAGGACACTGCTTTATTTATAATGCTCGATATGTTTTCCTCCGCAGCCTTCATTATCCTGCCCATATTAATCGGTTTTAGTGCGGCGAAAGAGTTTGGTGCAACCCCGTATCTTGGGGCTGTTATCGGCGGAATAATGACGCATCCTGAACTGCTTAACCCATGGGGTCTTTCAGATGCTCAGCCGGAAACTATGGATTTCTTTGGCATCGGAGTTGAAATGCTTGGTTATCAGGGTACCGTTATACCAGTTCTCTTGGCTATTTATGTCATGGCGAAAATTGAAAAAGTTTTGCGCAGAATCGTTCCAAACGTAGTAGATTTACTGCTTACGCCATTCTTAACAGTCATTTTAACTGGATTTTTTACTTTACTATTTATCGGTCCTCTTGGTCGTATTCTCGGTGATGCGATTACAGGAGCACTAGGGTTTCTTTATGAGACCGCAGGGCCTGTAGCAGGCTTGATATTTGGAGGCTTGTACTCTACCATTGTGTTAACTGGTGTTCACCACAGCTTCCATGCAATAGAAGCCGAGCTCCTTACTCAGATTGGAGGAAATTACCTGCTTCCAATCTGGGCGATGGCAAATGTTGCCCAAGGCGGGGCCACGTTGGCTGTCTTCTTTAAGACAAAAAACAAGAAAACAAAAGAAGTTGCTGTTCCAGCTGCTGTATCTGCGTTTCTTGGTGTTACGGAACCTGCTATCTTTGGGGTTAACTTAAAGCACCGCAGACCATTCATTGGTGCGGCGATCGGGGGTGCCCTAGGCGGAGCATATGTCGTCTTCACACAAGTAATGGCAAATGGTATCGGTTTAACAGGACTACCAATGTTTGCTATTGCCCAGGACCCTATTAATTATGGCATTGGGGTAATTGTTGCTCTTATTGGTGCCATAATTGCTACCCTCCTGCTCGGATGGGATGATGAACCAAATAAATAAGTATTGTTTGAGGCACAACCTCGGCAGGCCTCTTGTGGCTTGCCCGGGTTGTGCTTTTATTAATAAAAAGGTGTAATAGTAAATAATTTCAGGAGGTTAACAAATGAAAAAAGGGATTATATCACTTGGTGAGGCGTTAATTGATTTTATTCCTCTTGACAAGGAGAATGTGAACTTTCAAAAAAGCCCAGGAGGCGCACCTGCCAATGTTGCAGTAGGACTGGCTCGTCTGGGAGCAAAATCAACGTTTGTCGGGAAAGTCGGGGATGATGTATTAGGTCGTTTTTTACAGGAGACACTCAGCGAGTACGGAGTAAGAACAGATCATATGCTTCTTTCAGCGGATGTAAGAACCGGGCTTGTTTTTGTGACAAACACGGAAGACGGGGAACGGAGCTTTGATTTTTATATTAATCCGAGTGCAGACCGTTTTTTGAAGCCTGAAGAAATTTCAGAAAGGGACTTACATAATCATAAAATTCTTCATTTTGGCTCGATCTCCATGATAAGCAATCCGGCTAAACAGGCCACTATTCATGCTGTCGAACTTGCCAAACAGAAGGATTGATCATTTCCTATGATCCTAACCTTCGGTTAGGGCTTTGGGACTCTGAACAGCAGGCAAAAGATACGATCATATCCATGCTCGGTAAGGCTGATGTCCTAAAGATCTCAGAGGAAGAGCTTGAATTTATTACAGGTGAGAAAGATATAGATACTGGCGTCGAAAAGTTATCCCAATATCACATCCCGTTAATTGTGGTGACCTTAGGTGCTGAAGGCAGCTATGTATTTACACAGGATGGGAAGGCTCATGTAGACGCTCTGAAAGTCAAAGCTGTGGATACAACAGGCGCCGGAGATGCTTTTGTTTCCGGAATGCTCTATTCATTGAACGAACATGAAGGATCCGTTGACTCCATAACGCTAACTGAAGCTGTTACCATGGCAAGATTTGCATCGGTTTCCGGAGCACTGGCGGCATCTACCAAAGGTGCAATGACCGCACTTCCTGTTCTGGAAGAAGTAAAGAAACATCTGAAGAAAGCGGGGATGTAAGGAATGACTCGTGATGAGCAACTGCGAAAAGAGGCTACAGCAGCTGTAAGTGAACACAAGAATACAGTCGTTAGTGACCCGTACCGCCTTCACTACCACATGATGCCTCCTGTTGGCCTGCTGAATGACCCAAACGGCTTTATACAATGGAAAGGTACCTACCACCTTTTCTATCAATGGATGCCATTTAAAACAGGACACGGAGCTAAATTCTGGGGCCATTACTCTTCAACAGACCTTGTCCATTGGAAGGAAGAAGAAATTGCCCTGGCCCCTTCTGAATGGTTTGAAAAAAATGGCTGCTATTCTGGTAGTGCCATTGAGCATAAGGAAAAGATATATGCCTTTTATACCGGGAATGTAAAGGATGAAGAAGGGAATCGAGAGTCTTATCAATGTCTGGCCGTTTCAGATGATGGTCTTACTTTTGAGAAAAAAGGACCGGTCATTGAGGTGCCGAAAGGGTATACGGCTCATTTTCGGGATCCTAAGGTATGGGAGCAGGGTGACAGGTATTATATGGTCGTCGGATCTCAGACAGAGGACCTGAAAGGAGCTGTGGCTCTTTTTAGCTCTGACAATCTAACCGAATGGACTCACGAAGGAATCCTTGCCGGAGGAGATAAAGGAAGGATAAAGGACTTTGGCTATATGTTTGAATGCCCGGACCTTTTTTCCCTGGATGACCAGGATGTGCTTATCTTCTCCCCGCAAGGGTTAGAGGCAGAAGGCATGAAATATCAAAACGTCTACCAGGCAGGCTACGTTATCGGGAAATTTGATCCTGAAACCTCATCCTTTGACCATGGTGAGTTTGAAGAACTGGACCGGGGATTCGACTTTTATGCGCCTCAGACCACTGTTGACGCAAAGGGACGAAGAATCTTATTTGCATGGATGAGTGTCCCTGACCAGGATGAACAGGCTCACCCGACGGTAGATTATAAATGGCTCCATATTATGACTCTTCCAAGAGAGCTGACGATTGTAGATCACAAGGTTATTCAAAAGCCGGCAAGAGAGCTTGAAGAGCTGCGTGAAGGAAGTGGTGTAATACACCAGGCACAGCTGAACGGGGAGACGATCTTTTTACCAGAAATAAACGGTAAAACAATAGAATTGATGCTTGAGGAGATAGACATTGAAAAGGCTGGTTTGAAATAAACATCAATGGAGCTGCTCGTTTGGTTTACTCCTCGGAACAACAATTGGTTACCCTTGAGAGAAAAAGCTACGTGGACGGCACCATAGAGAGACGCCAGTGTCAATTAAATGATTTGGAATCCTTACAAGTATTTGTTGACACCTCTTCTATTGAAGTATTTATCAATGAGGGAACGGAAACCTTTTCGGCAAGATTTTTTCCGGATCCAAAGAATAGTGAGGTCACTTTCGGATCCAGTCACAAATGCAGCTTTGTCGCTAAAAAATGGGACCTCAAAAAGGTCTTCTCCTGACTTTTGTTCTGCTGTAAGGAAATATTGGTATAGCGGTCTTTCTAATTTAAAGGAAGGCCGTTTTTTCTTTGAAAATGGAGTAAAAAGGTGAAGTCTTTTCATAGGAAAGGGAAAGCCATAGGCATAGTCGTTTTCCAAAATAGAGACATAAAAAAGACGCTGCCGGTAAGCAGCGTCTTTGTGAATTTAATTATTGTTTTTCAACGTTTCCAGCTTGTGGTCCACGTTGTCCTTCTACAACTTCAAACGTTACGTTTTGTCCCTCTTCAAGAGTTTTGAATCCGTCGCCTTGGATAGCAGAGAAGTGTACGAATACATCGTCAGCACCTTCACGCTCAATAAAACCAAATCCTTTTTCTGCATTAAACCATTTAACTGTACCTTGTTCCATGGAAAAAATCCTCCTAGTGCTTTTAAGCACGATAATTCTTAAACTTGCTCTACTTGGTGTTAAGACGAAGCGGGTTACCCTTTTTCTTCTTGAAGCAGTGAACAATCTTAAGTAATAATAGCTTACCATTATCCTGAACTAAATACAAGCTCTATGAAAAAATCCAATGATTATAAATGTTAGGAAAAATTTACAGGAGTGTGAGCCCATTAGTGAGGATGATCTAAAAAGATAGGAAAGCGGGAGGACTTTTCGTCTCACCGCCTGCCTACCCAGCGATCCATTCCTTTGCTTTTTCCTGCTCTGATAAAGTAAATCGACGGATATCCGTGTCGCTTGCCATATCCACAATTTTAGAAACAGCATCAAAAAGCTTCTGGTCTTCATCACCTACGAGGGCCAACTTTTCAATATAACCCAGATGATCTTTTAAAAAACTGATCCGGCTTTCTATCGTAGTAACTTTCCGAAATACAAAGTGGGGGAGAACGATCATGAGCCGGACGGTTTCATACTTATTAATACGGGATTTAACAGTTTCGGCTACCTGCTGGAATTCTTCTTCGGTAAGTGTTTCCTGGGCCTCAAAGGCCACAATCTCTTTCTCACTTATGGGAAGCTCTTTAATCATATGCCTCACCTCCGCGACGTAGTGTCCTTTTATAATACCCGTTCCAAGGGACACAATAATCGGATGATTAAGAGAGAAACAATTCATGATTTAAGCAGATTGAGGGAAGGTTGTATCTTTTATAGGAATAGTTAAGGGGGTATAGAGCATAAGGAGGAGAGGGAGGATGTTATGTTTGAAAAAGTGAAATTTAGTGCCTGAACGTTGGTTTTTATTGGAGCGATAATGCTCCTCATTGACTTTGAGGCAATGTGGATGTACGCATTGAGCGCCATGATCGTTGGTATTATCTTGCATGTCATCGCTTCACTTGTCGTAAAAAAGCCAAGCCTTTATTATGCAGAGTGGGTTTCCATCACTATGAACACAAGGGTTATGATCAGGAATTGAAGTCTGTTCGTGTGTATGTTTGTAAAAGATGCGGGTATCAAAAGAAGGCAATGCTGGGGGGAGCAGGATGAATAAGGGGAGGGGGCCCTTTAAGAAGAGGGTCCTTTCTTTTATCTCCTCAGTTTGTATAAACCATGGTCACCATTTTATAACAATTAGAGAAAGTAAAAAATTATTGAGAAAAGATTTTTTATGTTGTTATTGTCACCTGCAAATGTTTTTGCTAAAATCGTTTCATAGCTAATGATTATGAAAACGAGGTGGCCGTCATCCATTCCTTTGATAATGATAGTGAATTGCTTCCGGAAGAAATTGATACGATCAATCATTTAACGAAACTGCCTATCGAATCGTTACATTTAGAATCTATCGCAGTGGTTACAAATATTTATCGGATTGCACAGGGCTTGAGAAATAAAATGGAGCGTGAAGTCCTTGCAGATTACGGACTCTCCTGGACTGCGTTTCCATCCTTTATGATTTGTGGGTATGGAAAAGCGTTGAAACAAAAAGAGCTGCAGAACTCTCAGCAGTGAGCAAAGCGACGGTTAGCAACATTACGAAAACACTGGAGAAAAAGAATCTTTGCCAGCGAAGTACAGATAATCGTGACAGGCGTATGACGTACCTTTCGATCACCGAAAAGGGCAGGGAAGTCATGCAGGAGCTATATCCTCGCTTTCACCAGGGAGAGGTCGAGATTGTCAGTAGTTTAGGGGAAGAGGAAAAAAGCAAGTCTCTGAACTGTTGCGGAAAGTCATTAAAGGGAACAACTTTTAAGTAAAAGTAAATATAAAAATCGATGATAGGAACTTAGTAGTAGTCTACCTCCCTTTTGCAGAGAGTCAGTGGCTGGTGTGAACTGACATAAAGGCAGCTATGAATTACCTCCTAGAGATGTCTTTGTGAATGTGCAGCAGCAAAGAACGGGTGATACCGTTAACGAAATGAGTGGAAGAGCAGTTCATGCTCTTCAAAAAGGGTGGTACCGCGTACAACAATAACCACGTCCCTTTAGCAGGGGCGTGGTTTTTTATATTTTATTTAGAGAAAGGAAGACGATGATGAGTACAAGTGAAAAGCAATTAACAGAAGAACAGGCAAGAGAAGTCCAAAGACAATTAGATCTTTATGTGCAGGGAGTTCGTGAGATAATACCAACCGAAGAGCTGGAAAACAAATTGGTGAAATCTATTGTTGAAGGCAAGCCATTAAAAATTAAGCTTGGATTAGATCCTTCGGCTCCAGATGTTCACCTTGGCCACACGGTGGTACTCAATAAAATCAGACAGTTCCAAGAGAATGGCCATACCATTCAGGTCATTATTGGTGATTTTACTGGAAAAATCGGAGATCCTACAGGGAAGTCTGTTGCCAGAACGCAGTTGACCGATGAAGAAGTACGACAAAATGCAAAAACCTACTTCGAACAATTTGGAAAAGTAATTGATATGGAGAAAGTAGAACTTCACTATAATTCAAAATGGCTCAGTCCCTTACAATTTGAAGAGGTGATCAACCTGGCCGGGAAGGTCACTGTTGCCCGGCTCCTTGAAAGAGACGATTTTGAGGAGCGGATGGCATTTCGTAAACCGATCTCCCTTCATGAATTTTTCTACCCGGTCATGCAGGGATATGACTCTGTCATTTTAGAAAGTGATATAGAACTTGGGGGAACCGATCAACACTTTAATGTTCTTATGGGCAGGCACTTTCAAGAAAGGTTTAATAAAGAACCGCAGGTAGCGATGTTAATGCCTCTATTGGAAGGCATTGATGGTGTAGAAAAGATGTCAAAGTCAAAGAAAAACTACATTGGTATTGATGAAAGTCCAAATGAGATGTACGGAAAAGCAATGTCCATTCCAGATGAATTGCTCATCAAATACTTTGAACTCATTACAAATTTATCCCCAACTGAGGTTGAAACGATAAAGAACAAGGTACAGTCAGGGGAGCTTCACCCAAGAGATGCCAAGATGTTATTAGGAAAAACGATTGTTGAGATGTATCACGGAAGGGAAGCAGCTGAACAGGCAGAGCAGCACTTTGTCTCTGTCTTTCAACAAGGGAAAACACCAGAAGTCATTCAAGAGTATGAATGGGAGGGCAACCCCGAAGTATCCGTAATAGATCTCCTTGTTCAGCTGAATCTTTTGAAGTCTAAAAGCGAAGCCCGGCGCATGATTGAAAATAGAGGTGTCAAGGTGGATGGGAACAGAATAGAAAATACGGGAGCTGTTATTACCTTGAGTAATGGCTTAATCGTACAAGTAGGAAAACGTAAATTTGCTAAAATAAAATTATAATAGAGGGGAAGGTACAACAGCTTTGTTGTACTTTTTTTGATAATTTCTTCTTGGGGAACTTTTAAAATATTACATGGAAGTATAGCTTATTCTATTGATTCTAATCTAGCTAAATAAAAAGACCCAAGTGATCTTTTCTTGGGTCTATCTTAATAAACGTAATCTTTTAAAGAAAAGGTTATGGTTAACCGCTTATAGCTGATTTTTTTTCTTCTTCATTGGAAGTGTAAGTAAGCCTTTCTTCTGTATCAGGATGGAAGAAATGTACTTTATGCATATTGAAAGCAACCTCTAATTTACTGCACTAGCGATATCCGTTCGGGAATCAATCTTTGCAATCAATTTTTGGCCGTCTATGGTACTGTTAAGTAATGTTTCCGCTCCATTCATCTCTGCGACCTCAATATCTAAAGTGATCTTTGAATCTGGTGAAGAATCGATAAATACAAGCTCATCATGAACATCTTCAGGTCTTATCCCTAAAATCAATTTATTATGTGGCAAAGATTCTTGTTTTAATTGCTTAAGCTTTCCTTCTGGAATAGTTATTTCTGTGTTTTCTGTTACAAATTTGTTATTTTTTAATGTTCCCTCAATGAAATTCATAGCCGGAGAGCCTATAAATCCACCAACAAATACATTTATTGGTTTTTCATAAACCTCTTTTGGAGTACCTACTTGTTGGATAACTCCATCCTTCATTATGACTATCCGACTTGCCATAGTCATTGCTTCCGTCTGGTCATGGGTTACATATATCGTTGTAGATTGAAGGCGTTGATGGAGCTTAATTATTTCAGCACGCATTTGCACGCGTAGTTTTGCATCAAGGTTTGAAAGCGGCTCATCCATAAGGAAAACTTGGGGATCTCGTACAATTGCCCTTCCAAGCGCAACTCTTTGTCGTTGTCCTCCAGATAAAGCTTTTGGTTTTCTATTCAAATAGTCTTTTAAACCTAGAATGTCTGCTGCATTATCCACTCGTTCTTTAATTTCTTTTTTGCTAAACTTTCGAAGCTTCAGACCAAAAGCCATATTATCATATACACTCATATGAGGATAAAGAGCGTAATTTTGGAAGACCATAGCTATATCTCTGTCTTTAGGAGGGATATCATTCATTCGCTTTCCATTTATAACCAAGTCTCCATTACTAATATCCTCGAGCCCAGCAATCATTCTTAATGTAGTAGATTTTCCACAGCCTGATGGACCAACGAAAACAATAAATTCTTTATCTTCTATATCCAAATTAAAATTTTCTACAGCTGTGACATCTCCACCGTAAATTTTATAAATCTCATTAAGTTTGATTTTAGCCATATTCTCACTTCCTTTTTAAAGTGTAAGTATGTTTCTAGTATAAAATCAATGTAAGCGTTTTAATATATTACATCTGCATCAAAATAAGTTTCATAGTTTGTGCAGGTTGTATAACAGAAAGGTGAACTACTTTAGTACATAGGACGTTTTATACTACTGTAACTTTGTTAGCGGATAAAAAACGTTCTATTGCAAAAGCAGAAGACCCTAAAGCGCATGAATATATACCTTGATTTGAGAAGGTAACAGAAGTAGTCTCATAAAAATATGGAAGAAGCCTTTGCTGTAATACCAGTTTTATAGGATTTTGCAACCATTTCTCTAGTTTTGAGAACCTATTTCCAATGATAATCTGTTCAGGATTAAAAGAATTAATTATATTAGCTAATCCTATCCCAACGAATTCACCAACTTGAGAGAAAGTATTGATTACCTCCATATTTCCTTGTTGAGCTTTCTTAATTAGTACCTCTAATGTAAGATCTTCATCTGAAAAGTGAGGGTTTAATCTGTTGATTATTGCACTTTCTGAGCTATAAAGTTCCCAGCATCCTTTATTCCCGCATTCACATCGTTTACCGTTAGATTCAATTGTAAAGTGACCTACTTCACCAGAGATTCCTAAAGCCCCTCTATATAACTGATCTCTTATAACTACACCCGCTCCTATCCCTACCCCGATGCTTACGTAAATTAAATTTGAAGAGTCTCTCCCTCCACCATAAATTTTCTCTCCGTGAGCTCCTGCATTTGCTTCATTCTCAATTGTTATTGGTACGTTAAAATGTTCTTCCAGATATTCTTTTAAATGTACGCCATGCCAATCGAGGTTAGGAGCAAAAAGGATTCTTCCTTCATTGTTAATAATTCCAGGTACTCCAACTCCAATACCAATAATTCCGTAGGGTGAGTCTGGAGATTTTACTCCAATAGATTCAATTAAGCTTTTTAATTGTTGGAACACAGCTGCTGGTTCTTTATCAGTAATAGTAATTTCTTCTCTTTCAAGAATGTTTCCTTGTAAGTCAGTAAGAATAGCAAGAGCATAATTAACACCAAGATCAATTCCAATTGAGAAGCCTGCGTTTTTATTAAAGTAGAGCATAACAGGTTTACGACCACCACTGGATATGCCAGACCCTATTTCTTGAACGAATTGTTCTTCTAATAATTCGCTAACAAGGCTGGAAACAGTAGCTTTATTTAAACCTGTTAACTTAGAAATTTGAGCTCGAGATATAGGACTATTATTTTGGATCTTATTTAATACGATAGATTTATTTATTTTTTTACAAGGCTGTGATCTCCCGTTTTCATAGGTATCCCTCCTGTAACAACAATTTTAGAAAAAAGTAGCATGAATTTGAAAAAAATGAAAAATAATTTATAAGTTTAAAGTAATAATACCTTAACCATTACGGAATAATCAATAAACTTAGTTTAATAATATAACAAAGTTATAGGTTTTCTATTAGTTTAAAAAGCAAGGTATTAGATGTTAAAAATAATTTAACAACACTAAAGGTTATATATTCTAGGAAAAACTGATCAATAAATAACTAAATATTAAAAAACTATTTACATAAGCCCGGATTATAAGTTAAACTGCAATTAGTTTATACAGTAAACAAACTAATGAATTGAAGGACAGTGTCTATAGTTTTTAATTACTTTATTAAAGGATGGTGTGTTTTTTGAAAGCGTCTACAAAAAAAATAGTAGTTTTGTCAGTTTCAAGTTTAGTATTATTGGCAGGCTGTGGAAACGGAGCGGAAGAAGGTAGTACGGGTAATGAGGGTAATGAGGGTAATGGCCAAATTACCTTGACTGTTTGGGACTATTTTGAGAACGATGCTGCCCATGGTAGACAACAAATTGAGTTGCTTGAAGCATATGAAGAAGAAAACCCCCACATAACCTTTGAACGTACTTATGTACCAAATGCAGATCTTAATCAACGTATATCACAAGGAATAGCAGGTAATCAATTACCAGATATAGTCTTAGTAGATAATCCTGCTCACCAAGCGTTTGCTGAAGCTGGTGCTTTTGCAGATATTACAGAGGAAGTGGAAGAGTGGGGAGAGGCAGAACATTATTATGAAGGAGCATGGGAATCTACTATATTTGATGGAAGAAACTATGGGATCCCTAATAATAGTAATGCATTAGCTCTTTTTTATAATGTTGATATGTTGGAAGAGGCTGGTGTTACTGAACCTCCATCCACTTGGGAAGAACTGGAAGACGCGGCTGATCAGTTAACCACTGATGACACGTACGGTTTTGCATTTAGTGCTGTAAGAGATGAACAAGGCACCTTCCAATACCTTCCTTTTCTTTGGCAGTCAGGAGCGGATTTAGACAGCTTGTCTAGTGCAGAGGCTATATCTTCTATGGAGTTTCTGCAACAAATGATCGATGAAGGATCAATGTCTGAAAACGTAATTAACTGGGATCAACAAGATTTAAGAACTCATTTCCAGCTTGAAAACGTAGCATGATGGTTAATGGCCCTTGGCAAGTTCCAAATATAAGAAACGAGGCTGAAGATTTAAATTGGGACGTGGTTACTATGCCTGCAGGAAATCAGGAAGCGTCCATCCTGGGTGGGGAAAATTGGGCGATTACTTCGACATCTGAACATAAAGAAGAGGCTTGGGAATTTCTAAAGTATACTCAGCAGCCAGAAGTTTTAGGTCCAACTCATGAGGATGGAGGGCGATTACCAAGCAGAGTTGATGTAGGCGATGACGATGATTATATTTGGAATCAAGATGAGCAATTAAGAGTCTTTATAGATCAGCTAGAAACGGCTCAACCAAGGGCATACGGAAGCAACTATCCTGAAATTTCAACAATCATTCAAGAATCACTTCAAAGATCTTTAATGGGGGAAGATGTTGAGGAAGTTTTAAATGAAGCAGATGAACGCGTTACTCCTCTGTTACCTTAACCAAGTATCACCTCGTCACTATAAGGAGGGTAAAGATGGAAAAAAGAGTAACTCAACTTGGAAGGAGCAATAATTTGCTTCTTCCAAGGTTGATTTTTAAAAAGAGCTTATTTAAGTATTTGTTTCTTTTACCAGCTCTATTATATGTCTTGATATTCATGATTTACCCTATCGCCTATAACATAATACTTAGTTTTCAAGATGTAACCTTAATGAATTTAGGAGCTGGTGGATCATTTATTGGAATTGAAAACTATGTACAAGTATTACAGAACCCTTTATTCTTAACAGCTCTAGGTAACACGCTTATTTATACTGTTTCTTGTATCGTATTGCAGTTTGGGATTGGATTTTTGTTAGCTTTGTTTTTTAATCAAGATTTCCCTTTTTAGAAACTTTTTTTCGTTCTATTTTATTGTTAGCCTGGATGACACCAATGGTTATAACAGGAACATTGTTTACTTGGCTGTTAGATGTTGATTACGGAATTATCAATTACTTACTAATACAATTGGGGATAATTGATCAATCAGTTAATTGGTTAGGTCAGCAAAGTACAGCTTTGTTCGCAGTGATAGTAACTAATGTTTGGATAGGAATCCCTTTTAACATGATCTTAATCCTGGCAGCGCTTCAATCCTTGCCAAAAGATATCTATGAAGCAGCTAGAATAGACGGGGCTTCAAAAATAAAATCATTTTTCTCTCTTACATTGCCACTGTTAAAACCTTCTCTATTAGTAATTCTTGTACTAGGTATTATTTATACCTTTAAAGTGTTTGATTTAATTTTAATTATGACTGGCGGCGGTCCTGTAAATTCAACTTATGTTCTACCTTTTTATGCATATGAATTGGCTTTTGTAAATTATGAATTTAGTCTAAGTGGGGTTGTATCAACTGTTATATTAGTCATTTTAACTTTTGTGGCTCTAATCTACATCTATTTAAGTAGAAAGGAGGAGACAGAGTGAAGAAATATACACTTAAACAATATTTGTTATTTGTAGCAGCAATATTTATAACAGGTATTTTTCTCTTCCCAATTTACTGGATGATTGCCACTTCCGTTAAACCATCATCAGATATATTTGCTATCCCTCCAGTCATTATTCCTGACACTCTTGATTTCAGTGCTTATATAAACAACGTTATTGAAGATCAAAGTGTTCTAATGTATTTGCGCAATTCTTTCATAGTAGCTATAGGAACTACCATTTTGACTCTCTTGCTAGCTCTTCCTGCTGCGTATGCGATGGCAAGGTACAGGTTAAAAGGGACTGGAGCATTCTTGCTTATCCTTCTTGTCACGCAAATGGTTCCGGGAATCATGATGGCAATGCCTTTGTTTATTTTCTTTAGTAATTTGAATTTACTCAATAGCTTTCCAGCTTTAATACTAGGCAACACTACAATAGCGCTCCCGTTTGCTGTATTAATCATGCGACCATTTTTTCTCTCAATCCCTAAAGGACTTGAAGAATCTGCTCTAATTGATGGTTGTAACCGTTTTACAGCATTTATAAGAGTTGTGTTACCACTGACGGGTCCCATGCTCTTAACCGTTGGGACATTTAGTTTCTTATTTGCTTGGGGAGATCTAATTTTTGCATTAACGCTTACTTCAGATGAGAGTGTTCGACCTTTAACAGTTGGGATTACTCAGTTTATAGGGCAATATGGAACGCAGTATGAAAGCTTAATGGCTGTAGCCACCGTAGCAGCGCTTCCTATAATCATATTGTTTATAGCTATGCAAAAGTACATTGTTAGCGGTATTACAGCTGGGTCTGAAAAGTGATAAACCACCCTTTACTAGCATACAGAAAATTGGAGGTATAGAAATTGAACAATTACTTTAAAGTAGAAAATCAAAGGTTAGTCAGGTTATATGACAGTGAGAAGCTCTGGGTAGAACCGTGGGGAGAAAATAGTTTTAGAGTGCGTGCCACTCATATGGAAGCCATGCAAAATGAAGATTGGGCATTGCTTCCTCCTGAAGACATTGAGGCAGATATTAGAATTTATGAAGAGAAAGCGGTAATAAAGAATGGAAAAATCAGTGCTGAAATTACAAACGGCGGAAAAATAACTTTCTTTAATAGTAAAGGAGAAATACTTTTAGAAGAATTCGTACGAAAAAGGGATAAAAGAGATGATGTCAAGGAGTTTAAAAGTGCCTTGAATATCGAAGCTAGAGAATTCAAGCCAATCCTCGGTGGAGATTACCAGTTAACTCTTCGGTTTGAGTCGCACCCAAACGAAAAAATCTTTGGAATGGGTCAATATCAACAATCAAATTTAGATTTAAAGAATTGTACATTAGAACTAGCTCATAGGAATTCTCAGTCAACAGTACCTTTTGCCTTATCTAGTCTAGGTTATGGTTTTTTATGGAACAATCCAGCTATTGGGAAAGTTGCTTTTAGTAAAAATATCACTGAGTGGTTTGTCCAATCAACAAAACAGTTGGATTTCTGGATTACCTCTGGTGACACTCCAGCAGAGATAGAAAAACAGTATGCAAAAGCTACAGGAACCGTTCCTATGATGCCTGATTATGCGATGGGCTTTTGGCAATGTAAATTACGTTATCAAACACAAGAAGAGTTGTTAAATGTTGCTAGAGAGTATAAAAGAAGAAACCTTCCTATTTCAGTGATCGTTATAGATTATTTTCATTGGACAAATCAAGGGGACTGGAAGTTTGATTTAGATTACTGGCCTGATCCTGATGGGATGATCCAAGAGTTAAAAGAGATGGGTATTGAATTAATGATTTCAATTTGGCCGACTGTAGATAAAACTAGTGAAAATTATGAAGAGATGCTTCAAAAAGGGTTGCTTGTTCGAACTGATAGAGGAATAAGAACAACTATGGATTTTCTAGGGAATACGGTATTCTTTGATGCAACAAACCCAGATGCAAGGAAATATGTTTGGGAAAAAGCAAAAGAAAAACTACTACGATAAAGGTACTAATTTATTTTGGTTAGATGAAGCTGAACCAGAATACTCTATATATGATTTTGATAACTATAGGTACCATAAAGGTCCCAATGTTCAAGTAGGTAATATTTATCCGGCTATGTACGCTAAAACTTTTTTTGACGGAATGAAAGAAGAAGGTCATGAAGGGATTATTAATTTAGTTAGGTCTGCCTGGGCGGGAAGTCAACGATACGGAGCTTTAGTCTGGTCAGGTGACATAGATTCAAGTTTTAAATCTCTTAGAAACCAGTTTTCTATTGGATTGAACATGGGCTTAGCCGGTATACCGTGGTGGACTACAGACATAGGAGGATTTCATGGAGGTTACCCGGATGACCCTTCTTTTAGAGAATGTATTGTTCGTTGGTTTCAATTTGGGGCATTCTGTTCTGTATTCAGGCTTCATGGAGATAGAGAACCGCATTCCGAACCATTAGGCACTAGCGGTGGAGGTCTCAGGGATAGTGGCGCTGATAATGAAGTTTGGAGCTACGGAGAGGAAGCATATAACATATTCAAAAAGTATATGACCATCAGAGAGAACCTTCGTCCTTATATCACAAAGTTGATGGTTGAAGCACATCAAGATGGAACACCACCTATGAGGCCCCTTTTCTATGATTTCCCAAAAGATAAAGAAGCATGGGACATAGAAGATACTTATATGTTTGGGCCAGATATTTTAGTAGCTCCTATTTTTTATGAAGGTGAGCGTTCAAGGAAGTTGTATTTGCCAGAAGGACAGGTTTGGAAAGACGTAAACACTCATAAGACCTATGAAGGCGGCCAATTTATAGAATGTTCTGCCCCACTAGAGTCTATACCAGTTTTTCTAAGAGAAGGGTCTGAGTTATCAGTAAATCTTTTGAAGAATAAAAATATTACGTCACTAAGAGGTGTAAGAAAATGGATTATTTCAAAAATATAGAAAAAATAAAATATGAAGGAATGAACAGTAATAACCCTCTTGCCTTTAAACATTATAATCCCGATGAATCAATCGCAGGAAAGACAATGAAAGAACTTCTTCGTTTTTCAGTTGCCTACTGGCATACCTTTACCATGGATGGCTCCGATCCTTTTGGGTCTCCTACCATGCAGCGACCTTGGGATCAGTATAGTGGGATGGATCAGGCTAAAGTTAGAGTTGAAGCAAATTTTGAATTCATCGATAAGCTTGGCTTTGATTACTTTGCATTTCATGATGTAGATGTGGCTCCAGAAGGAAGTAACCTAAAAGAGTATAATCAAAATCTTGATGAAATTGTTAGTCTTCTAAAAAAACAAATGAAAGCCCAGAATGTGTCTTTACTATGGAATACTTCTAATATGTTTAGCCACCCCCGCTTTATGTTTGGGGCAGCTACGTCAAACAATGCTGATGTTTATGCTTATGCAGCAGCTAAAGTAAAAAAGCAATTAGAGATAGCAAAAGAGCTTGATGCGAAAAATTATGTATTCTGGGGCGGGCGTGAAGGTTACGAAACACTTCTTTACACAGATACAAAATTTGAGCTTGATAATCTGGCGCGTTTTTATCATATGGCAGTTGATTACGCGAAAGAAATAGGTTATGAAGGTCAATTTTTAATAGAGCCAAAACCAAAAGAACCAACAAAGCATCAGTATGATTTTGATACGGCAACAACTTATGCATTTTTACAGCACTATAATCTGACAGATCACTTTAAAGTTAACATTGAAGCCAATCATGCAACATTGGCAGGACATACATTTGAACATGAATTACGATATGCTAGAGAGCACGGTATCCTAGGCTCTGTAGATGCTAATCAAGGAGACATGCTTTTAGGATGGGACACTGATGAATTCCCATCTGACATTTACAGTGCTGTGTTAGCTATGTATGAGATACTCAAAAACGGAGGTTTAGGTAACGGGGGACTCAACTTTGACGCCAAAGTTCGTCGACCTTCTTTTGAACCGATTGATCTTGTGCATGGACATATCGTAGGAATGGACACTTTTGCCTATGGCTGCAAGGTTGCTCAACAATTAATAGAAGATCAAGTCTTTGAAAATATCATTGCTAAGCGTTACTCTAGCTTCGAGGAAGGCGTTGGAAAAGCTATCATCGAAAATAAAGTTTCCTTTAAGGAACTTCAAGAGTATGCAATGGAGAACACTATTAAAAATGAATCCGGACATCAGGAAATGATAAGAGGAATATTGAATCAATATATTCTGAAAGCTGGAGTGCCGGCAAAGGTGTAAAACAAAAGCAGGAGCTGCAGGCAAGAAGCAGCTCCTTTTTATAGAGGGAATTACCTAGAGGTCTAAAATTCAATAAAAATGTAGGAGTGGAATGGATGGAATATGTAATTGGCATAGATCTAGGAACAAGTAGTGTAAAAGCTTTACTTGTAGATGAAAAAGGTAATGTAGCAGGTGAAACGACAGCCACGTATCCTATTTTTCATGACCATGATGGGTATAGCGAACAAGCTCCAGACGATTGGGTTAAGGAAACAAAAAATGTATTACGTGAAATTATTAACAAATATGATTTAAATAAAGACGATATCAAGGGATTAAGCTTTTCTGGACAAATGCACGGTTTAGTATTATTAAATGAAGAAAACAATCCATTAAGACGAGCTATTTTATGGAATGACACAAGAACAAATGAAGAGACAAAAGACATAGAAGAGGTGATCGGCCTAAATAGATTATGGAACATCACAAAAACAACCCATTGGAAGGATTCACTTGCCTAAGTTATTGTGGGTGAAAAGAATGAACCATTGATATATAAACAGGCTACAACCTTTTTACTGCCCAAAGATTATGTTCGTTATCGCCTCACTGGAAGAATGGGAATAGATCTATCAGATGCAGCAGGTACTCTTATGCTCGATTTAAACAAAAATGAATGGAGTACTGAGATCCTGGAAGAGTTGGGGATTCCCCATTATTTTTGTCCGCCTGTTTTTCCATCAGATACGTACTGCGGCGGACTTCTTGAGGAAGTTGCAGAAGAAATCGGTCTTTCAAAAGATACAAAGGTATTTGCAGGAGGGGCAGATAACGCATGTGGGGCTGTGGGAGCTGGGATACTATCTAAAGGAAAAACAATGTGTTCTATAGGAACCTCAGGTGTGCTTTTAACTTATGCAGGGGAGGAGAAGATGCATTTTAATGGAGATCTTCATTTTTTCAATCACGCCCCAGACGGTAAGTATTATGCTATGGGTGTAACTCTTGCTGCTGGTTACAGTTTGCAATGGTTTAAAGAGGTATTTTTAAAAGAACAGGATTTTAGTGAATGCATTGCTGCTACTGCATCTTTACCAGTCGGTTCGAGAGGTCTCCTTTTTACTCCTTATCTAGTTGGTGAAAGAACTCCGCATATAGATCCTTTTGTCCGGGGCTCTTTTATTGGAATGGATTCTTCTCATAGGAAAGAAGAGTTTGTGAAAGCAATCATGGAAGGAATAACTTTTTCTTTAAAAGAATCGCTAGATATTATTCAAGAAAATGGAATGGAAATAGACACTGTGATAGCTATTGGAGGAGGTGCTAAGTCGGAGGTATGGCTGCAAATGCAGGCTGACATTTTTGGTAAAAAGGTAGTAAGTCTTACAAATGAACAAGGCCCGGCAATGGGGGCTGCTATCATTGCGGCTACAGGTTGCCAGTGGTTTAGTTCTCTCCACGAAGCCGCCCAAAATTGGGTGAAGGAAGGAACAATAGTGACTCCCCACCCATCGAATGTTAAAGAGTATGAAAAGCTTTATCCACTTTACAAGAAAGTGTACCACCATACCAAAGGAATAACAAAAGAACTAGCAGAATTTCGTGGGTAATACCTTCCATATTCTTTTTCTCAAGAATTGATTAGTGGAGAAATAGTAATGCTTTAAGAGAATAAGGGAAAACTTTCAATTAAGTACAAAAGAGAATATGGTGTCTTTTGTTTAATATCAAGAGGTAGTGATTTAAGTTTATTTCAGAGGAGTATTCTTATGATTGAACAAATAAAGGAGTTGTTTCCAAAGGCTAGGTACCTTGAAGAGGTAGACGAATTAGCACTCCAGTCTTTTTCTTTTTTACAAATCAAAAGAGGGTAAATACATTGCTCTTCCTAAAGAAGGTGTGACTGAAAGAGAAAACAACTCTTATCTTTGTTTTTCACAAAGGTAAATTACTCATTCACACTCTATACTACAGAGGAGAAAGAGTGGTCCAATCATTTGTTTCATGGTCATCCTCTTAAGGATACATATAAAAAACAACCTTCCTTTCAAATGATCCACCTTAAGGGTGATCATTTACAAAGTGAGTATTCTGGTCTAAAAGAAGCTTTAACATATTACTTCGGTACAGAGGTTATATTAGTATTTGAAAAACCAGACTACGCGGTAGTCATCTTGTCAAATGCAAAGGAACAAGAAGAAATGCTAGAAGAAGATCAACTTTCAGAGATGATTATGGGAGATTTCCTAGTTAATATTTCCATATTTTTTGGAAGGTCCATTTGCAGTTACGATGACACAATAAAATGGTTTAAACTGGAAAAAGAATTATTTTCTAATGCTTACAAGCTTTGTCCAAAGAAAACCTTTCAAGCTTATGAGAGTATTCCTTATGTCATGGTTGAGAATGATAATGATGATATGTTGTCAAAGCGTTCATTGATTTCTTATGTTTTTGCTGAGCTAGAGAGAGAAGAGGATCTTTTTTCTACGCTAAAAATCTATATAGCATCTAACTTCAATGCTAGTTTAGCGGCGAAACGTCTTCACCTTCATCGAAATACACTTCAATATAGACTTGATAAATTTATTGATGTCACTGGAATGGATATAAAGAAATTTTCCATAGCAGCTGGTGTTTATTTTACCTTGATGATAAAAGAATCATTAAAAAACTAATTTATGATACCTAAAGCGGATAGATATCTACCAAGTGATTAACGGTGCCACAGAATTAAGGAGTGTACAAGAAGCATTGAATAATTTCTTTGAAGTAAGGGATTTAGCAGGAAAGAAGAGCTAAAAAGAAAAGCAGAAGCTAGTAATTTTTTTTCTGACTGAGCATATATTTTGTTTGAATCATAAAGAATTCGAGGGGGAGAGAAGAACTAAAAAGATAAAAATATGAAAAGGGTAAAACGATTGCTAAGGGATGTTTTCTTGAAAACATCCCTTTTTTTATAGATTTTTATCTGCTTAGCAGGATAGTCACAGGCTTTGTAGAGGGGGAGAAAAAATGGGGAGCGTAGCAGCGGGATTGCTGTTCTTTCTCGCTTTAGTCACCTTGTTTGGCAGCGGTGTGTGGCTTATCATTCATTTGATAAAAAGAAAACAAAGTGAAAAAACCGCTAATAGTCATAGGCAGTTGTATAGCGGTAATGTTTCTTTCATTACTCATACCCGAACCGGAAGAGGAGAGAAACATAGAGATAGAAGAGAAAATGGTCACCTACAGTGAGCTCCGGGAATTAATCAAAGAGGCAGAAGCAGACTTATTAGAAGTGGAAGAAAAGACTGCGGAAGCGGAAGAGAAGCTGAAAGCCGAAGAGGGAAAAATAACAGCAAAAGAGGAAGAAGTCAAAGAGGTGATGAATCTTATTGACCAAAAAAGCGTCATTAAAGAAGAATTGCAAGAGATAAAAGATATACTGGAAACAAAAAAAGCAGGATTTGAAGAAGAATTAAACAATGAAGTAAATGAGCTTGCTGAAATTTATAACAAGAAGAAAAAAGAGATAAAATCTGATATAAAAACCTTGGAAGAGAAGCTGGAAATTAAGGAAGCAGAAGTTCAGCAAGAAATGACTTCCTATGAGGAAGAAGGAGCAGCAAAGAAAGCGGGATTTGAAGAAGAATTAAACAATGAAGTAAATGAGCTTGCTGAAATTTATAATAAGAAGAAAAAAGAGATAAAATCTGATATAAATACCTTGGAAGAGGAGCTGGAAAAAAAGGAAGCACAAGTTCAGAAAGAAATGACTTCTTATGAGGAAGAAGGAGCAGCAAAAAAAGAAGAAATGGAGGCAGAATTGGCGTCGTTAACTAGTAAAATAGATTCTAATAAGGAGGAAAAAGAGGAAATTGAAGCTATAATTAATGAGAAAAAAGAGGAACTGGAAGCAATAGGTACCGTAATAAAAGAAAAAAGTGAAGAACCTGTTGTCCTTCCTGCGGGCATGTTTGTGGTGGGCCATGATCTCCCGGAAGGCCGTTACAAGGCCGTGCCTGAAGGCCAGGGTAGTAACCTATTTGTAAATGATAATGATGGAAGATCCATAGTAAATACTATTTTAAGTAACCGGAGTGACCATGGGGTAAATGAATATGTATTCTTTGTAACAGATGGATTTGTTATTGAATCAAGAGCTCCCGTAAAGCTTATTCCTATTGAGTAAGGGTAGAAGAACAATAGTTACTGAGCCTTTTTTTAGGGTTCATTTTTTTGTCTAAAAGGTAAAAGGAAGAGACCATACCAAGGATGTGAGAGACCAATTATAAAAAGGAAAGATTGCATGAATGTTAAAGAACAAGAAAATCTAGTAGAAGGATTAAGTATTTTATCACAAGATCAATGAGTTGAAGCTTTGAGTCTTTGTGAAAGCGTTAAAGATAATGATTCATCATTAAGATAAGGCATTACTATAAAACATGGAAAGGTGTAAGAACCTATACTAGAAAGAAAAAGAAGGTCCGTTGCTAGGAACAAAGCAGTGGACTTTCTTTTTATGAACCTACCAGAAGACGTATGCCTCCAATAAAGGCTAAGGCTAGAATTATATATTCAAAAAGACGTTGAGGGATTTTCTTTAAGGTTGTAATTCCAATAAGTGTTCCCAGTAGTACAGCTGGTATCATCCAAGCGTTTAAGGTCAGTGTTTGCATAGTTATTAAGTCAATTGAAACATACAGGGGGACTTTGATTAGATTAACAGTAAGGAAAAACCAAGCGCCAGTTCCTATGAATTCTTTCTTTTGGAGCCCAATGGATAGTAAAAATAAAGCCATGATAGGTCCGGCTGCATTTCCAGCCATCGTAGTAAAACCGGCAAGCGTTCCGAAGAAGGCTGTAAACCACACAGAGTCAGGAAGATTTTTCATCCACTGAGCACCCAGGCGGTCGTTAATTAGTTGAAGAATAGCCATTACCACCACAATGCTTCCTAATGTAACTTCAATAGGACGGCTGACATCTACAAAAAACAGAAAAATAAACCCTGCAGCTAACCCCCCTAATACCCATGGGACAAGACGAAAAAGCAATTTCCAATTAGCACTTCTCCGGTAATATGCTACAGCAATAATATCTGCCGTGATAAGCATAGGGAGAACGATACCAATGGAATCCCTTGCAGGGAAAACGGTAGCCATCACAGCTACGACAAATATGCCAAGGGTGGGGAGACCGGTTTTTGAAATGCCTATTAAGATAGCGCAGCCAATAACGATTAAAAGCTCTATTGTATGTAAATCTGCCAAAACGATTCCTCCACTTTTGATAGATATATTTTATTATGAGAATAGTAGTTAGCTAGTTAGTTTACGAATTAAGGAAGAATGACATCGTATGAAATTGAAGGCCTAATCTAGAATAGATTTCCTTTTCTGATCGTAACACGTGTTAACGTATTCGTTCGTTATCAAGGGAAGGGACTGCTGGCTTAGAGCGAAAGCTTCCTCTTGCTGGTTTGTATGAGAGCCATCCAAGAACGGCTGGGGAAAAGTGTAAAAGGAACTGAAAAACAAACAACTCCACACATACGAAAACCTACTATGAAGAGGAATGATCCGTCTCTTCATAGCAGGGCGGCTATTGTTGTGTTGAAAATGTGCCAGGCATCACGACAGCTACAACTTCTCCTGTCGCACATAGAACATCATTTGCAAAGACTTCAGTATGAACCTTCCACTTTTTTGGATGGATTTCTTCAATTGTTCCAATGGCTTTAAGTGGTGTATCTTTTGGCGTTGGCTTTAGAAAATCCACGTGTAATGATCCAGTTACAAAGCGGGGAGGTTCAGTGCCATCGCCAATATGATTTCCGTTTTTGTGATGCAGGCTAATGAAGCGGTCCCTGTCCCGTGACAATCAATTAAGGACGCAATCACACCGCCATAGACAAACCCTGGAATCGCCGTGTGCTCTTCTGATGGTGTATAAATAGTCACTGTCTGGTCACCATGCCAGCCTGTACGGAAGTGGTGGCCTTTTTCATTTAAGCGTCCGCAGCCATAACACCAGGCAATCTCTCTGGATAAATATCCTGAATAGCTTTATCTACCGTTTCCATAAATAGCCCCCCATCAAAGATATGATCCCTACTAAGGTTCGCCAAAGTGCACCATTTTCCTCTGTTAAATTAATGATTTCGGATCTAGTTTAAGAATTACAAAAGAGATTACTAATTATTAAATATAGTAGAAAACCGAGGGAAAGCCCATCGTCGTTAAGCACCTTTAAATTTTGCGTGCTCTTTTAATTTGTAATTCACTTTAAAAGTGACTTAATCAGAATCAAAAATAAGAATTTGAAAAAGAAAATTCGCAAAATTGATACAAATCACCATTCTTTATTATATAAAAGACTGGAAAATCAGCACATTTTATTTTGGAACAAATATTGCATATATAACAATAGTAAGTGGTGATTCAATAACTATCAAACACCCACTATCTAAAAAATAGTTAGAATTTTCAAACCTCAATTAAGTTAAGGGGGGAAAACTTAGTAGGTTAAAGTCAAACAACGAAATACATTATTAATTACATTTCTTTAAGTTTCAAGAAATAGGAGGAGGATAGATGAGACTTAATGATAAAGTAGCTATTGTAACAGGTGGGGGAAGTGGACAAGGTGAAGCTTCAGCAAAGTTATTTGCCAGTGAAGGAGCAAAAGTGATAATAGCGGAATGGAACGAAGAAAGCGGGAAGAAGGTCGAACAAGATATTAATGAGAAAGGCCACGAGGCTGTTTATATAAAAACAGATGTGTCGAATGAAGACAATGTACGATCTGTGATTAATCAAGTTATAGAAAAATATGGAAGGATAGATGTTTTATTTAATAATGCAGGGATTGGATTTTCCTCACGCTCAAAGTATAAGATGCTCCACTATTAGATACGCCTTTAGAAGATTGGAATAACATTATGTCAATAAATCTTAACGGTGTATACCTTATGTCCAAATACACCATTCCTTTTATGATTAAGCAAAAAGGAGGGAGTATTGTAAATAATTCCTCATTAAATGGATTGCTCGGTGTGACAGGAGCAGATGCTTATACTGCTTCTAAAGGAGGAGTCGTTTCTTTAACAAGGGTAATGGCAGTGGATTATGGACCACACAATATTAGAGTGAATTGTATTTGCCCAGGTGCTATTGATACTCCGATGATAGCAGAAGTTTTAAGTGATGAAGAAATCGCCAAAAACTTCCAATCAGGACCTCTGCGAAGAGTAGGGAAACCTGAAGAAGTAGCTTACGCAGCTTTATTTTATCATCTGATGAATCAAGTTATATAACGGGTCTAATTATGCCGGTGGACGGTGGCTGGCACGCAGTCTAGGGATAGATTATAAAGGAAAATATGAAAGCGTTTACAAATTCGCTGAGGAGTGATAAGAGTGGCACAGATTTATAATAAACAAATTAATGTAAGAGATTACAGCAAGGATATGTTACTGGATTTTTATAAAACCATGATAAAAATCAGGAAGTTTGATGAGAATTTAATAAAATTAATTCAAGATGGGAAGGTTTCAGGATTCTACCATTCTGGTATTGGATCTGAAGCCTATCGGCAGGTTCAATCGTTCATAACTTAAGAGAGAATGACTATCTTTACTACAATCATAGAGGGTGCAATCAGAAAATCGCAAAAGGTGTCCCGTTATCAAAACTATACGGTGATTTTATGGGAACAGTTGAGGGCACAACAAAAGGATTAGGTGCGGGGATTGTTCATAGTGCAGACCCTGAATTAGGAGTTTTAGGACAAGCTGGAACGATTGGCTCTCAACTAGGTATTTGTGTGGGAACGGCTTATTCATCTAAATTCCAAGGAACTGATCAAGTTACCGTTGTGTATTTTGGTGATGGGGCAGCTTCTAGAGAACCCTTACATGGTTCCTTAAACTGGGCTGGTTTATATAATCTACCAGTTATTTATATTTGTGAAAACAATGAATATGCCATATCTTGTCATGTGTCAGAAACCCATTCAGTAAAAGAACATATCGCTGACTGGGCTGAAGGTTACGGGATACCAAACTGTGTGGTAGATGGAAACGATGTAGTTCTTATGCATGAAGCTATGAAAGAAGCGGTGGAAAGAGCAAGAAATGGGGGAGGTCCTACCTTTATAGAAGCCCAAACGTTTCGTCATCGAGGGCATTTCGAAGGAGATCCCTATAACTATGTAGATCCAAATGTGTTAAAGGATTGGGTAGAGAACAGAGATCCCATTAAGAATTACGTCGTACAGCTATTAGATGAAGGAATGTGTTCAGAAGAGGAACTAGCAACTATTGACCATCGTGTAGACCAGGAAATACAAGAGGCTATTAAAAAAGCAGAGGAGGCGCCATTACCAGGCGCAGAAAGAATTTACGAAGGTTTATTCTCTAAGGAGGTATTATAAATGAGTACACTATCAAAACATACAGATGAAACGAAGGTAAGAACGATCACTATGAGGGACGCAATTATAGAAGCGCTCACAGAAGAAATGGAACGAGATTCAAGTACTGTCTTATTTGGAGAGGATGTGAGTAAATTTGGGGGCGTTTTTGGAGCTACAAAAGGCCTTCATGAGAAATTTGGAGACCGTGTATTTGAAACCCCAATTGCTGAATCTACATTGTGGCAGCTGCTTTAGGAATGGCAATTACAGGCGGAATGAGGCCAATTCCTGAGTTGCAATTTGGAGACTTTGTTGGTGTTGCCTTTGACGAGGTTTTTCATAAGCTTGGGAAGTGGCGCTGGATGCACGGAGGCCAAATGGAAGTACCAGTTACGTTAAGATTACCTATTGGGATGGCGGGAGGAGCGGGCCCGAACATTCCCAAAGTCCTCAAGCCTTATTTATGCATGGTCCTGGCTTACAAATAGCCGTACCATCTACTCCTTATGAAGCAAAAGGTTTATTAAAGACTGCTATTCGAGATAATAACCCTGTCCTCTTTTTTGAACATAAAGTGTTATATGATCTCAAAGGCGAAGTGCCTGAAGGAGAATACCTCCTCCCCCTTGGGGAAGCTGATGTAAAAAGGGAAGGAACAGACGTTACTATTATAGCTACAGCTCTGCAAGTGCACACTGCATTGGATGCGGCCAAGACATTATCCAATGAAGGAGTGGAAGCAGAGGTGATTGATCCTCGCACCTTAGCTCCATTAGACATGAACACAATATTGGATTCAGTCCGAAAAACAGGCCGCGTCTTAATAGTGCATGAAGAACCTAAAACCGGTGGATGTGGAGCCGAAATCGCAGCCCAGATCGCAGATGAGGCACTTTTTGATTTACAAGCTCCAATTAAAAGAATAGGGAGTCCAGATGTTCCAATTGCACAGAGTATATATTTAGAGCAGTTCTATAGACCAAATGAAAAACAAATAGTAAATATGGTTAATGAGCTCATGGAATATTAAGAGGAAGAGGTATTCTTTTCCATTATAGAAGATAGAAAGATTTTAAGCGTAATATTCCGAAAAATAAGAACCTTTGCATCATTATATCCATAGATATTTTCATAATTATATAAATGGGAGTGTTAAAAATGTTGGAAGTTAAATTACCGCGGCTAGGTGTAACAATGCAAAGGGGAACGGTTTCTAATTGGTTAGTGGAGGAAGGCGAGTGGGTAGACAAAGGGGATTTCTTATTTGAACTGGAATCTGAAAAATCAACCGTTGAAATTGAAGCCCAGGAATCTGGTGTTTTAAAAAAAATTTTTCTTCCAGAAGGAGAAGAAGTACCAGTTAACACTGTTATTGCTATAATTGCTGGAGAAAATGAGGAAGTTGATGTGTCGGCCTATACAGAAAGCTTGTCTTCCAAGGAGGAAGTGGCCGCGACTGAACAAGCCGTTATCAACCCAGAGGAAAAAAATAAATCGAACAAAAAAAATACCGGAGGTAAGATCGTACCTAAAGCTCGTAAGCTAGCCAAGGAGCTGGGTATCTCTATTGAAGAAGTTATTGGAACGGGAAAAGGGGGATTAATCACTGTCGAGGATGTAAAAAATGCATCAGGCTCAAATTCTTCTATATCTATAAAAGAAAAAATAGCCTTAAACCATATTAAGCGTTCAATGTCAGCAAATATGACGGACAGCTGGAATAACATACCACAGTTTACTCAAATGGTTTCGGTTAATATGGAAAACGCTTTAAAGGTAAAAAAAGAACTGGACAATATAAGCTTAAATGATATTATAATCAAAACAGTCGGGAACGCTGTGAAATCTTATTCCATAGTTAACAGCCGACTAGAAAATGATGAAATAACAGTATTTGACGAAGTAAATGTCTCTGTGGCTGTAAATAGTAAAGATGGATTGGTCGTACCTGTTGTAAGGAATGTAGAAAATAAATCTGTCACTGACATTTCAAGTGAAATAAAATCTTTAAACGAAAAAGCTAACAATAATAAATTAACAACTGAGGACTTTACAGATGGAACAATTACCGTTTCAAATTTAGGTAGTCTTGGAGTTGAGACAGGCACTCCAATTATAAATCCCCCCCAATCAACCATCTTATTCGCTGGAGCTGTTCAGAATAAGCCTGTAGTAAGTGCTCAGAATGAAATTATTGTTGCACCAATCATGACACTATCTATTTGTTACGATCACCGTTTTATTGATGGAGTCACGGGAGCCCAGTTTACTAATAAAGTAAAACAAGCCTTTGAAAACCTTACATCTGAAGATTTGAAGTAACAGGTAAATTTTAATAATAAGAAACCCTTCAGCAGCTACTTAATATATTTTAAGTAGCTGCTCTCTTATGTTTACAGGAAAGCAGCCGAGAGCTCAAAAAAGTTAAATCAAGGGGAAGGTTATTTATAAAAGGGAATAGAACTTTACCATACAGTTAAAAGTATAGTGCTTTTGAATTATTTTATGGTGGAGTGATTCTATGAAAGATATTTATTCTTTTAAAAGCCCCCATTATTCACAAAGAGCATCCACTTAAAGAGACGTGGTTAAATTATTTTAGAAAGGATGGAAATCTTGAGGGAGTCAGACCTGTTATTGCATCCTCTTGGAAACGTTCAAAAACCTATAATATAAACCCTAATACAATCCAAGCTTCAATATGCAGTGCAGAGTCTTTAATAAAAAAACAGCAGGAAAACAAGGAATTCTTATCTCTGATGCGTCCGTTTATGGATGACCTTTTTGAGATTGTAAAAGGAACAGACAGTCTCATCGCTCTTTCTGATAAACACGGGGTAGTTTTGGATTTATGCGGCGATAGTGAAATAGCTATGAATGCAGCACTGGTTAACTTTACAGTTGGTGTAGAGATGGCAGAGTCTTCAATTGGAACAAACTCTATAGGAACTACGTTAGCTTTAGGAAAAGCAATCCAAGTTATAGGGGCAGAACACTATTGTGCAGCGTGGCATCATTCTCATTGTGCTAGTGCTCCCATCGTATCCCCTTTTACAAATGAAGTCATTGGTGTGATTACGTTAATAGGATATGTGCACTCAGCTCACCCACACTCTCTTGGACTGGTGAAAACAGCCTCTGAGACAATCTCTAAGTTGATTGAGCAACAAGGAATCAAGAAAGAAAAATACATGATCAATAATTATTTTATGACTGCAATGGATTCGATCTCAGACGGAATTATGGTAATTAATCGCCAAGAGGAAATAATACAACTAAACAGTGAGGCCCGTTCCTTGCTAAAAGTTCCATCGTTGCAATCGGCTACGATTAAATTCAGTGATGTAAAACACTTTCACACTCTTCAGGAATTCTTAGAGGGGAATATAAATAAAACAGATAACATTTTACACGGTGAATTTTCACCTCAGGATGATAAACATAAAATATCGTTTACTTCGAAAAGAATTACCATTGGCACTGAACATATAGGGAATATAATCATTTTCAAAAAAAAGTTACTTCAGACTGCACAAAAATTGTCTGCGAAATACTCCTTTTCTTCCCTCATAGGCGCCGATCCATCTTTTACTCATGCTGTTAATAGAGCTAGAAAAGCTGCCAGGACAGATAAAAGTGTATTAATTTTTGGGGAAAGTGGAACAGGGAAAGAATTAATAGCTCAAGCTATCCACAACGAAAGCAATCGGAAAGATAAACCATTCTTGCCTATTAATTGTGCCTCACTTCCGAAAGAACTTATGGCTAGTGAATTATTTGGTTACACGGAAGGTGCTTTTACCAACGCTTCAAAAGGTGGAAAAAAGGGGAAGTTTGAAGCAGCGAATGGAGGGACTATCTTTTTAGACGAGATAGGGGACATGCCGTTGGATCTCCAGTCGTACTTGTTACGAATCATTGAAGAAAGGGAAGTTACTCCAATTGGTTCAAACCGGCCTAAGCAGGTTGATGTTCGAATCATTGCTGCCACAAATAAAGACTTAAGTAATTTGGTAAAGGAAAATAAGTTTCGATTAGATCTTTTTTATAGAATTAATGTCCTATCCATCAATATTCCACCTTTATGTAAGCGCAAACAAGATATAGAGTTATTTATTAACCATTATTTACCTTCGAAAAATTTCCAGGAAGATGTCCTTACCTATTTTTATGAATATGAATGGCCAGGGAATATAAGGGAAATCAAAAATGTTTTAGAGCAAATTGAAGTGTTTTGTGACGGGTCTACTGTGACGAAAGAATTTCTACCTGAATATCTCGAGGCAGGGGTAAAGAAGGAGGATGAGAAAACAAGCCTTTACCACACGATCGTCGGTGAAACAAAAAAAGATACAATAGTGACTGCCCTTAAAACTAGTCAGAATGTTGCTGAAGCCTCTGAGAAAATGGGTGTGTCCACAAGCACTTTGTATAGATGGCTCATAAATACCATGTAAATATTAAGGATTATATAAAAAACAAAAAGGATTAGATTAGAGGAGTACAAGGCACAAATCATCTAAATATATTTTAAATGCGAGAAGCTGTATCAAAAGCCCGCATCCTTTACAAGCATTAAAAACATGGCCGACAGGTCGTCTTCCTATCGCTGACGACGACCAACATGATCTTTCAGTATCAAATTCAAGAAATCCATAGGGGATACAACTGATTCATGGTAGACTCCTGGAAAATGATCGTTAAGTTACTCGTAAAAAATCGTCTTCTTTCAATTTTACTGAAAGAGGCTTTTTTTTGTTGCTTTTTTGGAGGATTCTTTGTCGATTATTTTTGATTGGCGATCAGGGGAGACGTCAGCGGAAAAAGCAAGAGCTGAAGGTCCACCGACGGTGCTCTTCCGTCGTTAGCTGAAGCCTTGCCCGCGGCAAGGGAACATGAGAGCCATTCATACGAGAGGGGAAGCGAATCCGAATAAAAATCTTATAGAATCAAAAAAAGGGGTGTCAAAAGATCATTTTATATGACCTTTTGACACAGCACCATTGGGCACATATGTTGGTTACCATTTTATAAAAGTACTTTTCTACTAGCTAAATGAGATTGTTCTATTAGGTTGTTAATTCCTGTATTTAATCTTGAAAAACGGGAGTCCTCTATCTCTCCTTGCCGCCATCTGTAATAAATTTGCTGTAAAATAACTGCAATTTTAAAAAAGGAAAAGGTTAAATAATAATCGATATTATCAACATTTCTCCCGCTTGCAAGCGCATATTTTTCAATAAACTCTCTTCTTGTCATGAATCCTTCACGGCGGGTAACCGAGGTCAATCCCGTTTCTTTATCATTCGGCTCCGTCCAATAAGCTACAGAGGTAGCTAAGTCTGTCAAAGGATCACCAACTGTACAAAGCTCCCAGTCAAACACACCGTTCACAACTGCTGGGTTATTGGAATCAAGCATCATGTTATTTAGCTTTAAATCATTATGCACAATGGCTGCAGGGGGGGAAGAGGGAAGGTTAGACTGCAGCCATTCAATGATCTCTTCTGCCAGAGGGTGTGGTTCGTCCGTAGAATGAAAATACCTTTTAGACCATCCTTCCACCTGTCGCTTTAAGAATCCTTCAGGTTTTCCTAAGTCTTTTATTCCGTTTTCATTAATATTAATATCATGCAGTTTAACAAGTGTATCAACAACCGTATTAGATATTTTTTCTTGCATAAAAGGAATATTTTCAATAGACGGAGGAATGTTGTCATCTAAGACTATCCCTTGCTTCTTTTCCATAATAAAAAAATGTTTGTCCATTAAGTGAGGATCATCCGCATATAACAAAGGCTGCGGTGCCAACGGAAATACCGGGTGAATTTTCTTCAATATATCAAACTCTCTTTTCATGTCATGGGACCTTGGCGGGATTTTTCCAAAAGGGGGTCTTCGCATTACCATTTCCAGTTTTCCTAGTTGAATAAAAAAAGTAAGATTAGAATACCCTGACGAAAATTGTTTAATGAGTAAGGGACTATCCATTTCTTCCGGAAAATGGGATCGTAAATAGATATCAACTTTTTCCCACTGAATGTTATGTTTTGCTTGATCAGTGATGTCAAGCTTCATTAAACATTCACCTCGCGTCCCTTTTGAAAAGCCTTAATAATCGTGCGGGCCACAACCATTCTATGAACTTCGTCTGGACCGTCATACAATCGTGCAGTGCGGGCTTCCCTATAAAATCCTTCAAGCGGAGTATCCCCCGTGACTCCTAAAGCCCCGTGTACTTGAATGGCTCTGTCAATTACGTTATGAAGGACATTAGCTCCATAGAATTTAATCAATGAGATTTCTTTTCTCGCTTCATCTCCCTGGTCCATTAACCATGCTGCGTGAAGTGTCATCAAACGGGCAGCCTGGGTTTCGGCGGCTGAGTCAGCGATGAAATTTTGAATCGATTGAAATTCTGATAGCTTTCTACCTCTGGTTTCTCTTTTCAGAGCATAATCTACCATAAGATCCATGCTTCTATGGCAGACTCCGAGCCACCTCATCGCATGAGTAATTCTTCCAGGACCTAAGCGCAATTGAGCAAGTTTAAATCCCTCTCCTCTATTTCCAACAATATTATCTTTAGGGATTCTGCAATTTGTAAACCGGACTTCACAATGGCCGCCGGTAAAGTGATCACCGATGACTGGAACTTCTCTGACAATCTCAAAGCCAGGGTTATCGGTATCTACTAAAAACATGCTTGTCCGCTCATGAGGAGAAGCATCAGGGTCTGTAACCGCTATCACCAGTGCGAAAGAGGAACCAATGGCACCAGTTGTAAACCATTTATGTGCATTAATCACCCACTCGTCTCCTTCAAGTTCAGCTGTCCCTTGTAATAAACGGGGATCTGATCCTGATACTTCAGGTTCAGTCATTGCAAAGCAGGAGCGGATTTCACCATTTGCTAAAGGTTCAAGATACTTTTTTCTTTGTGCTTCTGTTGCAGCATGTACGAGTATCTCACCATTTCCTGCATCAGGAGCCATGGACCAAATATATATGGGGCAATGGGGCTTCTTCCAATTACTTCAGACAACAAACCTAAAGATAAGAAGCCGGATCCCATTCCACCATATTTCTTTGGAAGGTGAGCTGCCCATAATCCTGCTTCTTTTACTTTTTGTTGAAGCGGTTTCAAAATATTCTCTGGAAGGCCGCGATGAGGGACGAAGTATTGTTCATTAGGATATACGTATTCCTCCATGATTCTTTCTGCTTTTTGAACCATTTCTGCTTGTTCAGGTGATGGACTAAAATTGTACATACGTTAACAACCTCCTTTACGGAATATATAATGCAGGAATCGTGCCAATTTTTAAATATATTAGAAATATTGAAAAATACTAAAAGTTAAGTACAATTAATAACATTGGGACCACTGAAGAAGGAGGAATCTATTCTATGGAAATTGCAGCCTACGGAAATGAAATACATCAAAACCATAGGCTTCTCGATTCAATTATTCATAATAGTTACGACGGGATTTATGTATCTGATGGGCAAGGGAATGGCGTTCTTGTAAATGAAGCTTATACAAGAATCACAGGGTGGAGAGAAAAGAGTTAATGGGTAAGAACATGGCTGATGTGGTGAAGAATGGAATTGTCTCAGAGTCCGTTACTTTCAAGGTTCTGGAACAGAAAAAGAGTGTAACCATTGTACAGCGAGTGAAAGGAAAGGAAGTATTAGTCACGGGCAATCCTGTATATAACGACCACGGAGAGATTTCCTATATTGTTACGAATGTACGAGATATAACCGACTTAAATCATACAAAGATGGAATTGAAGAAGCAAAAGGATTCTAATAAAAAAATGAGAGAACAAATAGAAGTTTTTAAAAAGAAGGAAGGAGTAAAATTGCTCCTTGATGGCATTGTTGCGCAAAGCAATGAAATTATCAAGGCTGTCTCCTTGGCCAAAAAAGTATCCGAAGTTGATTCTACTGTAATATTACTTGGTGAATCGGGTGTAGGAAAGGAAGTTTTTGCGAACATGATTCACATGGGAAGCCACCGATCTCAATCTCCCTATATAAAAGTCAACTGTGGGGCAATCCCAAGTCAGCTGCTGGAAGCAGAGCTTTTTGGTTACGAAAAAGGGGCTTTTACCGGTGCGGATCAAAAAGGTAGGAAAGGTTTATTTGAAGAAGCTGAAAATGGAACGATATTTTTGGACGAGGTAGGAGAGGTACCTTTAGAGCTTCAGGTTAAATTGCTGAGGGTTCTGCAGGAATTTGAAGTGAGAAGAGTAGGGAGCGCCCTTTCCAAAAAAATAGATGTCCGTGTTATTGCAGCGACTAATAAAAATCTAGAAGAAATGGTCGAGAAAGGAAAATTCAGAGAAGATCTTTATTACCGCCTGAACATTATCCCTATTACAATACCCCCGCTCCGTGAAAGAAGGCAGACATTGCACCTCTTGCTTATTTTTTCTTAAGTAAAATGAATAATAAGTATCATTTCAACAAACGGTTTCAGCCAGAGGTTATATCTATAATGGAGCAATATCACTGGCCGGGAAACATACGAGAAATGGAAAACTTGATTGAGCGCTTAGCTGTGACTTCAGAGTATGAAATGATTGAAATTGACAGCCTTCCCGCACGTATGCGGGAGGCAACAAGGGATGAGCCAAGTACGTTAAAGGCAGCTATCGAAAACCTTGAAAAAGATATGATCATTCAAAGTTTAAAAGAACAAAGGACGACAAGAAAGGCTGCCGAGAAACTTGGAATCAGTCAATCCAGTATTGTTAAAAAAATGAACAAGCTGAATATATCGAAGGGGATGTTTTGATTACAAACTGAATCATTGATTCGAAAAGTAATCAAAAAAGTAGTAATAATTTATAGAAAATTTAGTTAACTCCTTATTTACAGGAGTTCTTTTTTTGGCATGTCTATTGCATTATTGATACTTATAAAAAAGTGGCAAGAAATGAAAGCGCTTTTTCGAAGGGGTGGAAATATGCTGGAAAATAGACGAGTACATGACAGGGAGGTAAAAGTTTTTAAAGATAGACCTCACACAGTAGGTGAACTGTTTTTCTCTTCTCTTACAAAATATCCGGACAAAGAAGTCATCGTTACGGAAAATGATCGAGAAACATACAAAGAAATGGGAGACAAGGTTAGCACGATTGCAACAAATTTAAAGAAAGAGTTTGGCGTTAAGAAGGGAGACAGAGTATCGCTGCTTTTATCTAACAGACCCGAATTCATTCATGTAACGGTAGCCTGTTCCCTTATTGGAGCGGTCATTGTTCCTTTAAATACGAGGTTATCGAGCCAGGAACTGAAATACATGATCAACCATTCTGAATCTAAGATTTTAATATCTGAGGATGAATTTATTGATAGCGTTTTATCTATACGAGATGAACTGTCTATTGATTTGTCCTTAATATTTACAAACGCTGAAGGGTCAAACCGTGGTTTTCAGAATGCTTTCACTTTGTACACAGGTGAGCTGCCCTTATGCAGTGAATGGGAAACATCTGTTAACGAAGAGGACCCCTTTTTTATTATGTATACGTCAGGAACGACAGGACAGCCGAAGGGAGCCATAGGCAGTCATTTAAGTGTTGTTCATAGTGCGTTAAGCTACAAAGAAGTCATGAAAACTAATAATAGTGCCAAAACACTTATTGCTGTTCCACTTTTTCATGTAACTGGTTTTATTGGACAGCTCATCCATATGCTTCTTGTAGGAGGAACAAGTGTAATCATGCCCAGGTATCAAACTGAGAAATATATAAAATTACTACACCGGGAGAAGGCCACCTTTTTATTTAATGTACCGACTATTTATATTATGTTACTTTCCCACCCTCTATTTAAGAAATATACCTTCGACTTTGTGGAAACCATTGCTTATGGTGGAGCACCCATGTCTTACGAGACGATCCAAAGACTGAGAGGAGCAATTCCAGGAGTAAGGCTTCACAATGCATACGGGGCAACAGAAACATCTTCCCCTACAACAATCATGCCAGTGAAGTACAGTGATGATAAATTGGTTCTGTCGGCCTTCCTGTTCCGGGAGGTGAAGTCAAGGTCGTGAATGATGAGATGGAGGAACTTCCGTTAGGAGAAGTAGGAGAACTGCTGATTAAGGTCCTATGGTCGTGAAAGGGTATTGGAAAAATGAGGAAGACAACAAGGCTTCATTTATAAACGGGTTCTGGAAGTCTGGTGATATGGCACGGATTGATCACGAGGGGTACGTTTATATCATGGATCGGAAAAAGGACATGATTAACAGGGGTGGCGAGAAGGTATTTTCCGCTGAAGTTGAAAACATTTTGTATGGTCACCCTAATGTCCTTGAGGCAGCAGTAGTAGGAGTACCGGATCGTCTTTTTGGAGAACGAGTAAAGGCCTATATCGTTCCTAAGGAAAAGACATTGCCTAAAGAAGACTACCAAACTTATTTATCTGGTAGATTGGCAGATTATAAGGTGCCATCTGAAATTGAAACCATTGATCAACTCCCAAGGAATCCAGGAGGAAAAGTATTGAAAAATCGTCTAAGTAAAATGGAGAGCAGCCAAGTAAGCGAAGGATGAAAAGAAACTGCAGACTACTAAAAAGGAGGAATACACAAATGTCGTTATTTCGTTTGGATGGAAAGGTTTCATTAGTGACAGGAGGAAGCAAAGGAATTGGTTTTGGAATGGCTCAAGGACTTGGAGAACATGGGGCAAAGGTCGTTATAGCGAGCAGAGGAAAAGAAGACCTGGAAAAAGCTCATGAAAAACTGATTCAACAGGGCATCGAGGCAAGCTACTACCCTTTAGATGTTACAAATAAAGAAGATGTAAATAGAGCAATAGATTTTGTCGTAAGCAAGTATGGGTCATTAGATATATTGGTAAATAACGCTGGAACAAATAAAAGGAAACCGCTCCTGGAAGTGGAGGAGGAAGACTGGGAGCTGGTACTGAACACGAATTTAAAAGGGATCTTCCTCATGGGACAGGCTGCAGCAAGACAGATGACAAAACAAGAAAGCGGAAGAATTATAAACATTTCCTCTATATTTGGTGGTGTGGGAAAGGCTTACCAAAGCAGTTATGCTGCAAGTAAAGGGGGGATAAATCAATTGACAAGAGTATGGGCTGATGAATTATCAGAGAAAGGAATCACAGTGAATGCAATTGCACCAGCCTATATTAAGACGCCTATGACAGAACAATGGCTGGATGATAAAGACAGATATCAAGAAATTGTGAACAGTACGATGGTCAAAAGAGTGGGAAGGTTGGACGAGCTTAAGGGACCGGCAGTTTTTCTTGCTTCCGAGGCATCTTCTTATGTGACAGGCCAAGTGTTATATGTAGATGGCGGTTGGACAGCAAAATAATACTCATGAGGAGTGATCAATTTGGAACCAGCCAAAAAAGAAATCACGATACAGAAGGGTACCTATGCCGAACCGAAAAATAATATAGTCTCCCGACTAGCCCTGTTCTTTTCAAAAATAGCGGAAAAATGGCTTCCGGATGCTTTTGTATTTGCGGTTATATTAACGTTAGTCACATTTTTAGGAGGTATGTTAATAGTCGATAACTCTCCTTATGAAATGCTTATACACTGGGGCGATGGGTTTTGGTCACTTCTTGAATTTACTGCACAAATTATTACTACTTTTATTATGAGCTATGCTTTAGCATTAACGCCTCCGGTCTCAAGAACACTTGAGAAAATAGCCAAGAAATGCTCCACACCTAATATGGCTATTCTGGTTGTGACCTTTACAGCATTAGCAGCGTCGTTAATCAGCTGGGCATTTGGGTTGGTAGTTGCAGGTATTATGGCTAAACTAGTTGGAAGGCAAGTAAGGGATGTAGATTATAGAGTATTGGTTGCTGCGGGTTATTCTGGGTTTGTAATATGGGAAGGCGGATTGTCATCTACCCCTTCATTGTTTGTGGCCACCAGCGGTCATAACTTTGAGGAGCTGGTTGGGGTCATTCCTACAACAGAAACACTGTTATCAGCGTTAAATATTACTCTTGTGCTTTTTATCTTTTTGACCCTGCCATTTGTTATGAAATTAATTCACCCCAAAAATAAAAATGATCGTTTTATTATTGATCAAGAATTATTAGAGGATAAAAAAGTAGAAGAAAAAGCCTGAAGAAAAACTAGAAACAAAGAAAAATCCAAATGATAAACTGAATCAAAGCAGGTGGATCGTTGGGATTGCAGGTCTTATGGGGGTTTTGTATTTAGGCAATCACTTTATTGTAAACGGTTTCATTTTAGACTTGAACATTGTTAACTTAATATTTTTGTCCTTCGCCCTCTTGTTGTACGGAAATGTAAAAGAATTAGGAAACGGCTTATTAAGAGCTTCGTCAAGTGTAGGACAATTCGCTTTGCAATATCCTTTTTATGCTGGAATCATGGGTATGATGACAGCGAGCGGACTAGCCATTTGGCTGTCTACCTTCTTCGCTGATATAGCTACTAATGAAACTCTGCCTCTATTTACATTTTTTTGCGAGCGGTATTTTGAATATGTTTGTTCCGTCTGGCGGCGGACAGTGGGCAATTCAGGCACCGATCTTTCTTCCAGCGGCTGTTGAGATGGGGGTAGACCCTTCAAAAGTAGTCCTGGCCGTGGCATGGGGAGATGCATGGACCAACATGATTCAGCCATTTTGGGCCATTCCTCTTTTAGCAATCGCGGGCTTGAAAATTAAAGATATTATGGGCTTTACTGTTATTACACTTCTTTATACCGGAGTTATTATCGCTGCAGCTCTCTATCTTTTCGGTGTATAATATTCTAATTTAAATTGGATGAGCTTCTCCATGATAGAAACGAGGAGTACATTTTCCCACTACAAGGCTGATACAATATGTTTCTTGTCTCACAGGGTGACACAAAAAAATATAAAAGTTGAAACAAACTGTGTCATATATTGTTTGAAAAATCAGAAAAAACCCTATTTAGAAAGATATAAATTTTGGCACATACCTTGCATTATTAGGAAAGTGAGGTATTCAATTCCAAAGTACAAAGGGGAGGGTATGATATGAAGGCTGCAGTAATGGAACAGTTAAAAAGTCCATTGGTTGTCCGTCAAGTGAAGGATCCTGATTGGGATGCCACTGGTGCCATTGTAAAGATTGAAGCCAATGGGATCTGTCGCTCAGACTGGCATGGATGGATGGGGGATCTTAGCTGGGTGGATGTAAATCTTGAGCTGCCATGGGTGCTGGGACATGAGTTTACTGGTGTCGTAGAAGAAGTGGGAAAGGATGTTAAAAACTTCAAGAAGGGCGACCGGGTTATTGTTCCTTTCAGCCAGGGAGATGGCACTTGTGAACAATGTTTGTCTGGTCACCATAATATTTGTGACAACCTCGAAATGCCCGGGTTTTCCTATTGGGGAGGGTTTGCAGAATATACCTCTATTCCAAATGCAGACTTAAATATGGTACACCTTCCTGATTCAGTAGGCTTTGAAGAAGGAGCAAGCGTTGGCTGCCGTTTCATGACTTCCTTTCATGCGGTTACCCACCAGGCAAAAGTAAAGGCTGGAGAATGGGTAGCCGTTTACGGGGTGGGTGGAGTTGGTTTGGCGGCAACACACATAGCCAACGCAGCAGGAGCAAACGTTATATCAGTAGATATAAGCGACGAAAAACTTGCGCTGGCAAAGTCAGTAGGTGCCGCAATAACGATTAATAGTCGGAAGACTACGCCATGGGAAGCGATTCATGAAATCACCAAAGGGGGAGCCCACGTTTCCATTGATGCTCTAGGAATCGCTGAAACCATTACAAATTCTGTACTTTCTCTTAGGAAAAGAGGGAGACATGTACAAATTGGCTTAACGACAAGTGAGGAAAAAGGGATCGTCCCCCTTCCTACCGATTTAATTACTATGAAAGAGTTACAATTTATTGGATCATTTGGAATGCAGGCTCCTCACTATCCATCCATGCTGGAAATGATTGCTCAGGAAAAGCTTAACCCAGGCAAGATGGTAACACGTCATGTGTCTATAGATGAAGTCAGTGATGTCATAAATGGAATGGGGACTTACAACACGGTAGGAGTTACGGTTCTTAATAAATGGTAGCGCTTACTAAAGTGGATTAAAAATGTAGGAGGGGTAATATGGAACAAACGGTTGAGCTAAATCCCAAGGTAGCGAAGTTTCTAGATGGCAAAAAGAAGTTGTTTATTAATGGCCAATGGGTAGATTCAGTGAATGGGAGGACATTTGACACAATTAACCCTGCGAATGGAGAACGATTAGCGGAGGTAAGTGAAGCAGAGGCAGAGGATGTTAATCGCGCGGTAGAAGCAGCTCGTACAGCCTTTGATCATGGTCCGTGGTCCAGAATGTCAGCTGCGGAGCGGAGTCGGCTCATTTATAAGCTTGCTGATTTAATGGAAGAAAACACAGAAGAGTTAGCTCAAATAGAAACGCTGGATAACGGAAAGCCAATTAACGAAACGCGTCACGGCGATGTTCCTATGGCTATTGAACACTTTCGTTATTTTGCGGGCTGGTCGACAAAAATTGTAGGGCAGACAATCCCTGTCTCAAGTAATTATTTTAATTATACTAGACATGAACCGGTAGGAGTGGTAGGTCAAATCATCCCATGGAACTTCCCCCTCCTTATGGCGGCCTGGAAGTTAGGAGCAGCTCTTGCTACAGGATGTACAATCGTTCTCAAGCCAGCTGAGCAAACGCCGCTATCTTCTCTTTATCTTGCAGAGTTAGCTCAAGAAGCAGGATTCCCAGATGGAGTGATTAATGTTATCCCGGGATATGGCCCGACAGCTGGCGAGCCCCTTGTAAACCATGAAAAGGTAAACAAAATTGCTTTTACTGGTTCAACGGAAATAGGTAAGAAGATTATGCGTCAGGCATCTGACATGATTAAACGAGTAACTCTTGAGCTTGGCGGAAAGTCCCCCAATATTATTCTGCCAGATGCGGATATGTCAAAAGCCATCCCAGGGGCTCTGGCTGGTATCATGTTCAACCAAGGCCAGGTTTGCAGTGCTGGCTCCCGTGTTTTTGTACAAAAGAAAGCGTATGATAATTTTGTAGCAGATATGGTTACTCATTCCCAAAAAATTAAGCAGGGGCCAGGTCTTGATACAAATACCCAAATGGGACCTTTAGTATCCGATGTTCAGCAAAACCGAGTGATGAATTATATTCAAAAAGGACAAGATGAAGGGGCCGAGCTGTTAACCGGAGGAAGAAACCCATTTGACAATGGCTATTTTGTAGAGCCAACTGTGTTTGCAGCAGTAGAGGACAACATGACAATTGCAAAAGAAGAAATCTTTGGGCCAGTCGTCACTGCTATGCCGTTTGAGGACTTAGATGAAGTGATTGAGCGAGCAAACAATACGATGTACGGTCTGGCAGCAGGGTTATGGACTGAAAACCTGAAAAGTGCCCACTATGTCGCAAATAAGCTTCAAGCCGGCACAGTCTGGGTCAACAGCTATAATGTGTTTGATGCAGCCTCACCATTTGGTGGGTACAAGCAATCAGGAAGCGGGCGTGAAATGGGCTCTTATGCTCTTGATAATTATACTGAAGTAAAGAGTGTATGGATTAACATGAATTAACATAAAAAACACCCAAATTCAGGATGTCCTGCCAGGGCATCCTGTTTTATATTTTCTACTTTTATAAAATTCAAAATGTTATAATAAATACATAAAATTCATTTGGGTGGGGGGCGAAAAATGAATCCAAAAGTATGGGAAGATTTTCTAGTAAAAAACCAAATAAGCAAAGACCTTCCAGAATATATCGTGAAATCATGGCAGCGGAGCATACGGGCCGGTATACGAACAGACGTAATGAAAGCTCCGCAGGTACTTACCAGTAAAGAAATAAAAAGCTATACGTCTCATCACCTTCTTTATTATATTTTCAGCCAGTTTCACGAAAAAATAGAAAAATATTTCAATCTAAATGATTTCTCTTTGAATCTTGCAGACAGGGAAGGGCAAATTATCTCTTCATTTGTAAAAGGGGATTTAAAAGAAACTCTTAAAGAAGTTCATTTTTATAACGGAGGACTTTGGAATGAATCAGCTGTAGGAACAAATGCAATAGGGACAGCTCTCGCTGCTGATAGAGAAGTTGTCATAAGAGCTTCCCAACACTTCTGTGAGACCTGGCATCCATTCTCATGTGCTGCTGTTCCTGTCCGCCATCCAGTCTATAAAACGACAGAAGCAGTATTGGATTTAACGTCTATGAACAATACTTTTCCGGAAAATGCTCTAGGTTTAACTTCTGTCCTTGTACAATCTTTAGAATCGGCTTGGCATGCTGAAATCCTTCAGGATAATCAAAAGCTGAAAGAAGCTTTCAAGACGTATATTCAAGGTGTGAAAGAAGATATAGTAATTGTTGTCGACAGGTCAAAGTATGTGATAGACAGAAATGATTATGCCTCACCTATGGAAGATGGTGTTGTTACATTTCTGGATATAGAAAATGTTGATAATAAAGTCTTTGAAGGAAGGATACAAGCAGGGAAGGATAGTTTTGTTGACGGGCGCATCCTCCCGGTGAAAAGGAACGGAAGAACAGCAGGAGTCATTATTCACCTCCCACGAGAACAAAGCAAATATAGAAGAAGAGGAAATCAATCAGCACCCTCCGCCTTTGATCGTTTGATTGGCGAGAGTGAAAAGTGGCGTACAGTAATAGAGAATGCCAGAGTGGTTTCGACTCATAACGTTCCTGTACTCATTACTGGGGAAAGCGGAACAGGGAAGGAGTTACTGGCACAGGCAATTCATGATGAAAGCAGCCGGAAAGAAGAGCCTTTTGTTGCTATAAACTGTGCCACCCTTCACCCTGATTTGGCAGCGAGTGAACTCTTTGGTTATACGTCTGGAGCCTTTACAGGGGCTTTAAAAGGGGGGAAGAGAGGGTTATTCGAAGCTGCGACGGGGGAACTCTATTTCTTGATGAAATAAGCGAAATGCCCTTATCTATACAAGCCATGCTCCTGCGTGTATTGCAAGAGCAAGAGGTAACGCGTATAGGAGAACATTCACGTAGATCAATTAATGTCCGTATCATTGCAGCAAGCAACCTGAATATAAAGGAACAGATATACAAGGGAAGGTTCCGAGCTGATCTTTTTTATCGACTTAACGTCGCCCGCTTAACAGTTCCCTCTATTCGTGATCGGAAGTCTGACATCCCTCATCTTGTACAATTCTTTTTAAAAGAGAAAGGAAGCAGCTTATCAGTCAATCAACAGGCATTATACGCACTCCTGCAGTATAATTGGCCAGGAAATGTACGGGAGCTGAAAAATGCCATCGAGTATGCTTCTTTATATGCAAAAGGATATGAAATTTATGAAAGCGATTTCCCCGATGAAATTAGAGAGGAAAGTCATCAACCATTTTCGCAAGAGGATGATGCATGGATTGAGCAAAGAAACGATGTGGCACCAGAAAGAGGGGAAAAGCATCAAATAATTGAAGCTATTAAAGCTTCCCGTCATAATATGAGTGAAGCAGCGAAAGTACTGGGGGTCTCTCGAAGTACGTTATATCGTCGACTGAAAAAATATCAAATAGAAGTATAGGGAGTTTTTCCAGGCAGGGAAAAGACCTGCTAGGGTGAAAGTAAGTGAATAAATATAGGATAATTCGTCCATATGAGGGCCGATTATCCTTTTTATATACAAAATTATATGAAACGTAAAAGAAATACTGGCAACTATGGAGGGGAGTATTAATTGTAATCGTGTGATCTGCCTTTAAGAATACCCCCAGTGCATTTGGTCATAATAAAAATTCTAACCGAGAATATTGTAACGGGAGCGAGTAAAGATCTGGACTTATATCTTCAGACCCGACCACTTTTAAAGAAGGAGAAATAATAATCGAAACGTAAAAACACAGAGACTCCAAGGGATCTTCTGTGTTTTTTCTTCATCGTCTTTTAACTCTAGATTTTTCATGATGAAAATATAATTTACGTTGCCGCTTTCTGACGAGAGAAAAATGTTGTGACTGAACAAACCATAAAACTATTATTTTATTTTATAATAGAAACGTTCAGTTTTATGAATAGAACCGTACACCTGGTTTTCGACCATACTGGGAGGTTAAAACACTACTTCATTTTCTTCATAACAAGAGCATTAGACAATACAAATTAATGAATCAAACCATATGAAATTTAACCGGTACACCCTAGGAAACAGTGAATTGGCAGAATCCTGATGAATGGATTCCAGAGCGGTTAACAGAAGATGTTAAAGATATAGCTCAGCAAATACATAGTGAAACCGGAGTAAATCCACGGTATGTGCTGGGGAGTAACAAACTCATGGCAAATTATTCACTGATTGAGGAAACAACAGTGGGTTCTGTATACAGCTAGTTTACTAGAGAATGGTGAGGGAGAAGACCTTAGTTAGGTAGAATCTATGTTTACTCCGTCCTCTTTAAGCTTCTAATAAAAAGGAAGGAGAACAGACAGATGAAAATTAAACTATTACTTTATGTGGGTGCGTTTTCTATTATGGTTACAGCTGGGTGCGGGCAAGCACAATAGATGATCAACCAGCCGAAAAGACTGCGAGTGAAGAAACAGGGGAAGAGAGCCCAGGAAATGAGCAAGAAGAACACGAAAAGGAAAAAGAAGAAAGCCCGGAAGACCCTGCACATGAAGGAGACCAATACGAAGAAACAGAACGAGAAACGAAAGAGGTGAATGGAAATTCATCTGGTGCTTCCGAAGCTTCTGAGGAATTAGAAGAGCTGGCAATACACTTTATTGATGCAGGGCAAGCAGATGCGACACTTTTTGAATACAGCCATGAAGGGGAAGAATACAACCTTCTTTTTGATGCCGGGAACTGGAACCAAAATAACGTAGTACATTATTTACATACACACGATATTGAAACCCTTGATGTTATGATGCTAAGTCATCCCCACGCTGATCACATTGGCCAGGCTGACACTATTATTGAAGAGTTTGAAGTAGACGAAGTATGGATGTCTGGAGATACCCATGATTCACAAACATTTGAACGGGTCATGGATGCAGTTGATGACAGTGACGTTTCTTATGAGGAACCAAGAGCTGGTGAAATTTATGATATAGGTCCGCTGACACTGGAAATGGTTAATCCAGACAGTATTAATGGAGACCTTCACCACGGATCTTTATCTGCTCGCTTTCTTTATGGTGATTCCTTTTCGCTGCTAATGACAGGAGATGCAGAAAAAGAAACAGAAAAGGCGATGATTGAGCGAGGCCATGAATTAGAGGCTGACATTCTTCAATTAGGTCATCACGGTTCCGATACTTCAACCACTGCCCCTTTTTTAGATGAAGTAAGCCCCGAGACTGCTATTTATTCGGCAGGAGAAGATAACCAATACGGACATCCACACGATTCCGTCATTCAACGCTTAGCGGATAGAAATGTAGAAATTTACGGGACAGATATCGATGGAACGATCATTGTAACAACTGATGGAGAAAGCTATGATATAGCTAGCAACCAGGATGGGACCATATCGCCATCATCAACATCTGACAGTGATACAAGCGATGATGACAGAGGTGAATCCAACCTTACTGAAGAATCTTCGAATGACACCCTTTCCCAATCAGAAGAGGAAGTGGAAGATCAATCTGTGCAAGAAGAAACAGATATAAATGAATGTATTGATATAAACTCAGCATCCTTTGAAGAGCTGCAGGAGATTCATCAAATCGGTCCGGATCGGGCAAAGGAATTGGAGAGCCACCGCCCGTTTAGTTCTGTAGAAGAGATGACCAGGATAAGCGGGATTGGTCCTGCAAGAATCAATGAAATTAAGGCGGAAGGGCTGGCCTGTGTAGGAGGGTAAGGATGGAGACAAAAGGAGTACTTGATCGAATTGTAGATGATAAGTATGCTGTTATTTTAGCAGAAGATATAGGAAAAGAGTATGTGATCAATAAAGAAGAGCTGCCACAAGGCAGTTCGACTGGCGACTGGTTTGTTTTGACAATAGAAGAAGATAAGGTAACCAAACTCTCTTTTGACAGAGAGCACGCTCAACAGATGAGTGAACGCATCCGAAATAAGATGGAAAAGGTGCGTGCAAAGGGGAAAGGAAGTAAGTTTAAGAGAAACTAGTAAGAGCAGGAATGAATGATGTGACTGTACCCTACTTGTTAGACAACATCTAACGGGTGGGGATATTTTAATAGAACCAACACAATCTCAACGGAAAATACAGAACACCCATTCTCATTCTTTCCCATTATCATGTATAATAGAAAAAAGTGGAAGAGGAAAGGGGGCTGTGATGAATCCAAAGCTTAAATATAAACTAAGCATCCTGTCTAATGAACTAAATGAGCTAGTAAATGCACTTTATGAATCATCCAAGGAGCAACAAACAGTCTCCTCTAAACTTATCTTATTCAATTCTCTTCGTTACTTATGGAGAAGAGTAGATGACTTCCTCTCCCTTAGAGGATTAGCCGGGATTCTGGTAATCGTTGTGCCTGGGTGGCTTGCTGCAGCTGCCACGAATGCCTTCCAACCCATAATTGAGCTTCCCCTAAGTTCTATGCTCGTCCTGATCCTCATAGCCATAGTATTGGCAGGAGCTCTTTTGAGAAACCTTGTTTTACATGAAATGAGCAGTGTAGACAGTGACATGTTCCACCTTGAAGTATATGAAAAAAGAAAGAAAAAGGAATATAGATCCCTTATCCCTATGGCAAGAGAAAAAGATTTCCTTTATATCTTGAAAGAACAATTAGAGCAGGAATTAGAACAGGATATCGGAAAGCTGAGAGAAGAAATAAGGAAGAAGAATGAGTGGATTGAAGAAAAAAATGACTCAATAAAAGTAAAAGATGAAGCCATCGAAACACTGCTTATTGAACTCGATCACTCTGAAAACTCAGCTGTGTTCTTTAAAGAAAAAGCAGACTTTATGATTGATATATTGTACCAGTTAAAAGGGAAGTTAAATTTATTAGTCAATGATCAGTTTAACCTCGATCATATTAACTTTGGTTCTAGTTATACTATTTATAGAATAGAAGACGCTGGCCTTTTCTTTGTAGGCGGCTATGGAATCAATATTGCAGAGGTGGATCGTTTTATCCCGATAAATGATGGGAATAACAAATACATACGATCTACCACCAGGAGCCAATCAAACCCCTATATTGAAGAAGACTTTATTTCCTGGACACGTACGCTGCAGGATGGGTCGCAATGGGTGCTTTCCTTGCACCTTGATCGTTCAAACCGGGACAAGTTGAACATTAAGGATGAAACTGGTAAACTAAATGTAACGATTATCCAAGAGATTCTATGGATTTGCTGCGAGCTATTAAACAAGTTCTCAGAAAATAGCCAAGCCCCTAAGAAAGGAGAGGAGTAACGATGGGAGAAGCGCTAAAAGAAAAGCCTTATTCTAAACAACTCTCCGACAAATATATGAAAAAACGCAAGCTTGAAAATAAAAGAGCACGAGAGAAAGCACTTAAAGCATTGAAAAATAATGAGTTAAAAAAGACAGGAAACTAGAAGAAAAGACGAACCCCGGTGGTTTCGTCTTTTTTATATGGGTGTATGTAGGATGTTAGTCTCCGGATTCCGACCTCGAAAACTCGTTACATAGAGCTTATTTTCCCAGCGCTTTATTCCCTTTTTCCCTTGCTTTTTCATTTCTTTCCTTCATTTGCTTAATCATTTCATCCATTTGTTTCGATGATTCAGATTTACTCATCATTTCTGCCTCCTCAAGGATCGGTTTTTATCATCTTGACCGAATGGTTGTTGATTTATACAGAGAGAAGGTGGACGAGCTTTTAGTCTGTCGGTTATCTCTACAACTTGTCCCATTTTTGGCGGATATAATGCCAGGTTAGGAATAAAATACTCCCCTTTACTATTTGGTTTTGTTGAGCCTCAACGTTACACTTTCACTCATTCAGAGGGTTACATAGGTGTAATAAAAAGAAGCAGAAGGAATTTTTCTTCTGCTTCTTTTTATGGCTGGTAAAAAAGTAGCAACAAAGGTAAAAACTAATGTCTATTATAAAAATATTCTAAATATTTAAAATTATACTTGAAATTTAAATTTTAAACATATAGAATGAATTTAAATTAAGAGAATAATAATTTTAGTATCATACTTACCTTTTATGTAAGCCCTTACAAATTCCGCTGTAAAGATAGGGAGGTGGTTGTTAATATGGAAAATCTTTGTCTTGAACATCAAGCTTGGTAGCCTCTTAATGTTTAGGCAGTTCTTTAAAAAACTTATAGATACAACTTAAATACGGGAGGGATTGGGAAATGTATAAGAAGAAAAGTTTTTTCTTTACCAGCTGGTTGCTATGTCACTCGTTGTTACAGCCTGTGGAGGTGATACGGAAACTACTGCTGGAAACGGAGATGACGAAGCTGCGGCAGGTAATTCGGACCCAATAACTTTAAGGGCAGCTACTGGTTTGAGTTCCAGCATGCCTGGTGGGAAGCTTCTATGGTCCCATGGATGGAACGTGTAGAAGAATTAACAGATGGGCAAGTAACGTTTGACACATTTACTGGCGGCGAATTGGTTGAAGTCCCGGATGAAGCCGAAGCTTTGCATAGCGGCACAGTAGACGTTGCGTTAGTCTTGCCAATCTATGAACCAGATCAGTACCCTATGGCAGAAGTAACCATGCTCCCTTTAACCCACTCAGATACTATCATAGCCTCAAATGCCTGGAGAAAGTTAATGGAAAGTGATGAAGAATTAATTGACGGGCAATCCTACAGGGAAATGCAGTTTGATGATTTTCAAGTATTCCCTGTTTCCACAACGCAAGAATACTCCATTTCTACTACTGGTCATGAATTTAATTCTGTAAATGACATCGAAGGAACCTCTTTACGCACCCCATCTAGAATTCACGAAACATACTCTGATAAAACAGGAATTAATAGTGTAACCATTCCGGCTGTTGAGATGTACGATGCTTTAAGCCGCGGAGCTTTTGAAGGAAGTTTCTACAGTATTGCGGACTGGACTGGATACGGTTTCCAAGACTTATTTACCTATACCGTAACTGGAGTGAACTTCGGACATTTTAATGCATTTATTGGAATGACAGATGCTACTTGGGATGAAATGCCTGAAAATGTACAAGAAGCGATGGCTCAGGCGCATGACGAGATATTTACTCCAGGTGCTGAAGAATGGCTCGAACGAGCTGAAGAAGCAATCGCTTATAACGAAGACGAAGGCGGATCATTTGTAGACTTTAATGAGTTGGATCCAGAGGTTCAGGAGCATTTTATTCAAGGGATTGAAGATACTTGGTATGAATATATTGACCTTTTAGAAGCCAATGGACTTCCTGGAAATGAACTAGCTATCATGTGGAGAGATATTTTAATAGAGGAAGGCGGAGAGGTCCCAGAAGCGATTATGGAGCTTGAATAACTACTTTTTTTGCAATCGCTTACAGTAAGAGAAGTGTATATTCCCGCTTCACAAAAAGGAGGAGCGGGAGGGTACACCTTACGCCTAAAGAGTTCACACAGTGCTTCAAACTTATACATAGGGAGGCCGAACGATGCCGGAATATGTGGTTATCTTAATCATTTTAACTATGTTTGCAATCCTTCTGATTTCGGGCCTATATATACATTCAATACTATTCGCCAGCGGGATCATCGGCCTCATCTTTTTAGAAGGATTTGGAATACTATCAGGCTTGTTAGGCAATGAGCCATTTAATAGAGCAGCAAGTTATACTCTCACCACGATTCCTTTATTTGTGCTGATGGCCCAGTTTATTCTGCAGTCAGGTATAGTTCAGGATATGTTCTATATGATTCATAAAATCTCCAGAGGAAAAAACAGTCTTTTAGGAGCACTGACCATAATCATTGGAGGTCTGCTTGGTGCAGTGTCAGGTTCCGGAACAGCGACAGCCGCCTCGTTAGGACAAGTTGCCGTTCCAGAATTGAAAAAGCATGGATATAAACCTGAATTAGCTGCAGCTGTCGCAGCTTCTGGCGGCTCCTTATCTGGAATAGTTCCCCCAAGTATAATACTGATACTTTATGGGGTGGCTACTGAAACGCCAGTCGGAGATTTGTTTATGGCTGCCGTCATTCCAAGCATCTTGGTCATGATTTCGTTCATACTTGTCATGCTGGTTTGTTACCTCAGCTATAAAAAAAGAGCCAAAAACATCGTTCACAAAGAGGCACAAACAGAAGATATAAAGCTTTCTCCACTAAGGCTGATTATCGCTAACGGAGTAGGAATTTCAATCGTTGTTATTATTTTCGGAGGGATCTACACAGGCTTGTTTACTCCAACGGAAGCTGGGGCAGTCGGGGCATTTACTGCTTTTCTTGCAGCACTATTCCTCGGTAAAGTTAATCTCGGATTTTTTAACCGAGCTTTAACTGAAACGATTAAAGTTACAGGAATGGTCATGCTTATTTTAATTGGTGCCCAAATATTTGAAGGTTTGTTTCTTTATCTTTACTGCCTAGAAAGCTGATTGAATTCTTAGATCCAATCATGGATTACCCGGTTCTCGTTTTAATTGTTATAACCATTGTCTTGTTCATCATGTTTATGTTTATCGAAGGTGCTGCCGTTATTCTCATGTCTATACCAGTCATTCTGCCTGTGATACAGGCTATACAAGTCGATGTTCTTTGGTTCGGTGTGTTTATCTCGGTTATTTGTACGATAGGATTAATTACACCGCCAGTCGGGTTAAGTGTATACGCTGTTTCAGGTGCTAGTAAAATTCCTCCTGAACCAATCTTTCGTTTTACCATGTTATTCGCATTGGTTGCTACAGTGATTGTTGGCGGATTGCTGATTGCGTTTCCGGAATTGGCTCTTTGGCTTCCAGGCTCCATGGACTGATTACAGGAAAATGACAGAGAGGAGGAAGGAACATGAAGGAAAAGGGCATCTGGAAAGCATATAAAATATTTAATTATATTAAGCTGGCCGGTTTGTGGATTAGTGCTGTAAGTATCATGGGGATGATGATGTTTATTGTTTACGATGTGGTTGGGCGTAATTTATTATTCGGGTCTGTCAGGGGAGGGTTTGAAATCGTCCAAAACTATTTTATGCCCCTGGCTGTCTTCCCGGCGCTCGCCTATGTTTATTCTTCTGGTGTGCTTCCGAGGATGAATCTGTTAATTTCGAAAACGAGAGCTTCAGTACAGCACATTGTTGTATACGTGCTCCTAGTTGTTGAAATCTTTGTTTTAAGCTTTGTAGTCTACTTCAGCCTGAATTATGCCCTTACAGGATGGAAAGGGGAATGGCGTTTTCTGCAGGTGGAGCAATGTATCCCGTCTATCCATTGTTATTCTTAGTTCCAATTGGATTCTTTTTGATCTTTATTGAGAACCTGTTTATCCTCTATCGGAATATCACTGAAAAAAAATCATCTCTTTTAATAAAAGAGGAATAGATTATGGGAGTCTTCTGAAATCATACAGATACTGACCATGAGGAGGAAGAAAGATGACATTAAGAGAAAAGAAGGCTGCCAAGAAAAAAGAGGAAATCTTACGTTCTGCTTTAAAGATTATTTCTAAAAGCGGTTACCACGGAGCAACAATGGATGAAATTGCTGCTGAACTCCTAATGACAAAAGGAGCTCTTTATTACTATTTTCCAAGCAAAGAAGATCTTTTGTTCCAAAGTCATAACTTAGTTCTATCAGATGCTATGGACAGGTTAGAAGAGATATACGAGGAAGACCTTCCGCCTAAACAAAAAATAATTAAAGCGATATTTTTTTCATATTGAAACAGCTATAAATGAAAAAGAAACCTTTAATATGATTTTAAAGCCCGAGCAGACATTCTCAGAAGAACACATTTCTACTATCTTAAAGAAACGGGATAAGTATGCTTCTATTTTCGATAAATTCATCGAAGAAGGGGTCGAGAGTGGAGACTTTGTTGTGAAAGAGAAGAAGCTTGCGAGAATGATTATACTTGGCGCTATGAATTGGATCCAGCAATGGTATTCACCGGATGGAAAAATGAGCAAAGAGGAAATTTCCCAAATCTACTCAGAATATTTTTTAAAAATGCTTACTTGAAGAATCTGGAAGTCAAGTCATTATGCATAGCAAAGGAAAGATGTTATGAGAAAAATTCATGTGATTCCTCAAAAAGAAGCAGTGAGAGAAGAGAAATTAACGAATTGCACAGCTGTGGTAATTGATGTATTTTTGGCTACGTCCACCATTGCCTTTTTAATGAACAAAGGGTATGACACGGTATTTGCGGTAAAAGACGCTTCCTCTGCACTCAAAGTCAAACAACAGCAAGGAGACTGTCTTCTTCTTGGTGAAACAAAGGGACGTCCAATTGAAGGGTTCCATTATCCAGACCCAGTGCTTATACAACCGAGTACAAGGACAAAGAAAGCAGTGATTTGTTCGACAAATGGAACAATAGCGATTGGTAAAGCAGGTCAGGCCGGAACTATTCTTACATCCTCTATTGTTAATGGTCATTTGGTCGCTGAGTACCTTCTTAATAAGACCGTTCATTCTTCTATCGTCATCATTTGTTCTGGAAATGCCGGACGATTTTCGTTAGAGGATTTTATAGGTGCCGGCCACATCATTGACCATTTAACCAGGACAAAGGAGTTTCATTTATCGGATGGGGCAAAGTTAGCAAAGGAATCATTTCAGACGGCTAAAGCAACGTCATTTTCAGGCTTGTACTCTTGTGAAACGGCTGAATTGCTGAATTCATTTGGCTATAAAAAATCTGTTGATCTAGTAATCAATCATTTTGAAAGCGTACCTGTTCTGCCTATCCTTGCTGGCGATAAGATAATTAATTTAGATAACAAGGAGGTTTCTACATGAGCACAGAGGTTAAAAGGTTATTTAACCGAGAGAATATAGAGGTTTATATCAATCGTCCTCGTTCTATGGATGACATCCTTCATAAAAGCGTCACAGAGTATGGACAGAAAGAAGCGGTACGGCTTGAGGAAGATAGCTTATCTTATAAAGAATTGGAGGAAAAGAGCTTCCTTTTAGCCTCCATTCTCTATCATGAATACCAAATAAAAAAGGAGACCGCATTGGTGTGATTGCAGGAAATGTCTTGGCTTTTCCTTTACTTGTCTTTGCCGCTGCTAAACTAGGTGCGATTATGGTTCCTATTAATGTAAAGTTAAAAGCTAAGGAAATGGAATATATCTTGCAGGACTCTTCCCCGAGTCTCCTCATCACGGAAAAGAATTACCACACCACAATAAAGTCAGAAATTACTCTACTGGAAAAGATGGATGTATTTTCATTTGAATCGGTAGAAGATTTAATTCCACAGCGAAGTTTGCCTCCAAGACCAATTTCCAAACATAGAGGAAGAAGATCCATTATTTCTCATATATACCTCTGGCACAACGGGAAGACCAAAAGGAGCCGTGTTAAGCCATGTAGGAGTGATACACAATTTAATGAATTATCACCAAACATTGAAAACCGACAGTAACATGAAAACAATAATAGCCGTTCCACTTTTTCATGTGACGGGACTAATCGGTCAATTGCTTCACATGGTTTATGCAGGAGGAACGTCTATTATTCTAAACAATTATCAAAATGAAAAATATATTGAAGAGATTCAAAAGCATAAGGTAGACTTCCTTTTTAATGTGCCGTCAATTTTCATGATGATGAGAACAAGCCCTTTATTTGATAAATATACATTTGACTTCGTAAAGAAAGTGGCTTATGGAGGATCACCAATTTATAAAGAAACGCTTGAAATGCTCCGAGAAGCGTTTCCAAATGCCAGCTTTCACAATGCTTACGGAGCAACGGAAACATCCTCTCCTGCTACGATTATGCCACTGGAATACCCTTTATCCAAAGCAAGTTCTGTAGGTCTGCCAGTAACAGGAGCCGAAATTCTCATAATAGATCAATTGAACAATGAATGTAAACCAGGGGAAGAAGGGGAGGTATTAATCAAAGGACCAATGGTAATTGAGAAGTATTGGCAAAACCAAAAAGCAAACGACACGTCCTTGAAAACGGGTATTGGAAATCTGGAGATATCGGCATGAAGGATAATGATGGATTTATCTATATCTTAGATCGAAAAAAAGACATGATTAACCGGGCTGGAGAAAAAGTATTCTCCATAGAAGTGGAGGATGTTTTGAAAGCCCACCCAGATATTTTAGATGCAGCTGTCATCGGGGTTCCCGATTCGATTCTTGGAGAAAAGGTTAAAGCTTTCTTAGTTTCATCTGGTCCCAATAAACTTCAGAATGAAACAATACAAGAGTATTGCCGCAGCCAACTGGCAAAATTCAAGGTGCCGGAAGACATTGAATGGGTAAAAGAGCTTCCAAGAAATGCTTCAGGAAAAATATTGAAACAGAACTTGAAAACAAAAGAAAACTCAACGATTTAATTAAAAATAAGGAGTGATTCCATTGTTGAAAGAATTATCTGAAGAGACAAAAAACTTGAAGAGCAGACTTACTGAATTTATGGAACAAGAAATCTATCCAAATGAAAAGGTGTACGAGGAGCAATTAAATGAGAAGGATCATAGGTGGCACGTACCTCCAATTATTGAAGAGTTAAAGGAAAAAGCAAAAGACAAAGGGTTATGGAATTTATTTACCCATGAAACTGAATACGGACCTGGGTTAACCAATTACGAGTACGCTCATTTATGTGAAGAAATGGGAAGATCGTTAATTGCTCCAGAAGTATTTAACTGCAATGCGCCAGACACTGGAAACATGGAAGTATTAATGAAATTTGGCACCGAGGAACAAAAAGGAAAAGTGGCTGACTCCTTTGTTAAGAGGAGACATTCGCTCTTGTTTTTCCATGACTGAACCTGAGGTAGCTTCTTCTGATGCCACAAACATTCAAGGAAGCATAAGAAGAGAAGGCGACGAGTATGTCATAAATGCAAGGAAATGGTGGTCATCAGGCGCAATGGACCCGAGGTGCAAGATCGCCATAGTCATGGGAAAAACCGATCCACAAGCGGCAAAGCATGAACAGCAATCTATGATCCTGGTTCCTTTGGATGCCGAAGGAGTGGAGGTAAAACGTCATTTACCTGTATACGGGTTTGATCATGCTCCCCATGGTCATGCAGAAATTCATTATAATAACGTCCGAGTACCAGCTTCGAACTTACTTTATGAAGAAGGAAGAGGGTTTGAAATCGCTCAGTCCCGTTTAGGACCTGGAAGGATACATCATTGCATGAGAGCTATCGGAGCAGCAGAACGAGCACTTGATCTTCTGTGCGATCGAGCGAATGATCGAGAGGCTTTTGGAACAAAGATTGCTGACAAAGACGTCATTAGAGAAGTCATTGCAGAATCTAGAATAAGCATAGAACAAGCCCGTCTATTGACATTGCATGCCGCTCATAAGATTGATACTCACGGAGCAAAAGCAGCGAGAAAAGAAATAGCCATGATCAAGATTGCTGCTCCTCGTGTTTCAATTGATGTGATCGATAAAGCTGTACAAGTGTTTGGCGGTGCCGGGGTAACAGAAGATACCCCTCTTGCAGAACATTGGGCCAACGCCAGAACACTGCGAATTGTCGATGGGCCAGACCAGGTTCATCTAAGAGATATCGGAAAATTGGAATTACGTGAAAAAACGACTAAAGGGTGAACAATATGACCAAGATTTCAGCTGATTTTATAAATGACTTGCAACTACCGGCTATCATGGCTCCTATGTTTCTGGTGTCGAATCCCAAAATGGTAATTGAAGGATGTAAGAACGGAATTATAGGCTCTTTCCCTGCGTTGAATGCAAGGACAGGAAGCATCTTTTCCCAGTGGATGAGTGAAATAAAAACGGAATTGGAAAAGGAAAAAGAAAATGAAACAGCGCCTGAAATTGCTCCGTGGGCGGTTAATTTTATCGCTAATAAAAAAGCGAACAAACGATACGACGAGGACTTGACATTAATAAGAGAGTTTCAGCCCCCCATTGTAATCACTTCCTTGGGTGATCCGGCGCCAGTGATTGACATTGTCCATGAGTATGGCGGCCTGGTGTTTACTGATGTTATCGATGTATTTTATGCCCGTAAAGCTGCTGAAAAAGGAACAGATGGGTTAATTCTTGTCTGTAACGGGGCAGGAGGGCATGCTGGAACCTATCATCCGATGGCTTTTATTAAGGAAGTGAAAAAATTTTTCCATGGGATAACCATTCTGGCAGGGAGTATTTCCGAAGGGGAGGACCTGGTGGCTGCTGAAGCAATGGGAGCAGATTTGTCGTACATTGGAACTAAATTTATTGCAGCTTCTGAGAGTTCCGCCCCGTCTGAATATAAACAAATGCTAATCGATTCTACCATGGATGACATTGTTTATACCGATGTGTTTAGCGGGGTAAACGCAAATTATCTGGTTCCAAGCATTGAAAACAAAGGAATAAAAATGTCGGAACTTCAACAGAGCAGCCAAGGGAAGAACCTTCATCATTTGTCTGATGCAAAAGCGTGGAAGGATATCTGGTCTGCTGGTCATGGCGTGGGTTCTATAAATAAGATCGAAGGAGTTCAAGAGATTGTTACCGACCTGAAAAATGGTTATGAACGTACGTTAAAAAAATTAACCAAGAAGGTGAAAGCAGGGGAGGAATAAGGATGAAGGAATGGCAAGTCTATCAGCATAGTGACCCTCAAGATGCTCTTAAGTTAACTGAAGCGGCGGTACCAACACCAGGGGAAGGGGAAGTAGTAATAAAAATGGAAGCAGCCGCTTTAAACTTTTTTGATATATTACAATGCCAGGGAAAGTATCAAGAGAATCCTCCCCTTCCCTTTGTCCCGGGAGCAGAAATATCTGGAGAAATTGTAAATACCGGAAATAGCAGGACATTTAAAACCGGGCAGCGGGTATTGGCAACTCCCCAACTACCAGAAGGGGGATGGAGAGAGTTTGTTAAGGTCAGGGAAGAGGATGCCTTTCCAATCCCTGATTCCCTCTCTTATAACCAGGCGGCATCCATGTTTATCACCTATCAAACGGCATATTATGCATTACACCGCTGCGGGAACCTGGGTTCAGGGGAGACCCTGCTTGTTCACGCAGGTGCAGGAGGGGTCGGCTCGGCTGCTATCCAGTTAGGAAAGGCGGCAGGTGCTACCGTCATAGCAACTGCAGGAAGTGAGGAAAAGGTAAGTATTTGTCTGGAGTTAGGTGCTGATTATGCTCTTAACTACCGTAATGAGGATTTTGTGGAGAAAGTAAAGGAGTATACAAATGGAGCCGGCGCAGACGTTATCTTTGATCCTGTAGGTGGTGAAGTGTTTGACCGGTCACGTAAGTGTATTGCTTTTGAAGGGAGAATCCTTGCCATAGGATTTGCCAGTGGCACGATACCGAAAGCCCCGATCAACCATGCGCTCATTAAAAATTATTCAATTGTTGGGGTTCACTTTGGTTTATTTAGAAAAAAGAAGCCTGAAAAAGTAAGAGAAGCACACGACGTACTTATGGATCTATATGAAAAGGGAGATATCTCTCCACTCGTATCAAAAGAATATTCTTTTGCGGATGTGGTTTCAGCACTTGAAGTGCTCGGTAACCGGAAATCTTCCGGAAAACTAGTTATTACTGCCCCTGAATAAGAACAGAAGCAAAGAGGGAGTGAAGAGGATGTCAAACGCTATTAACGTTAAGGTGGAAAAGCAAAGAGGATATATTTCATTTAACCGGCCTGACAAACGAAATGCTCTTTCAACAAGTGTGATCCTTGAAACGATAGAAGCTCTTAAGAAAATGGAAAGTGATTCAGAGGTGAAAGTCATCATAATATCTGGCGAAGGTCCGGCTTTTTCCGCTGGCGGGGATATAGGAACCATGGAAGACTTAATGGACAGTGCTGACATTGCATCATGGATTAATAAAGCCTTTGCATTAACCAAAACCATACGAGAATTGGAAAAGTACGTGATAGCAGCAGTTCATGGTTTTGCAGCAGGTGCAGGATTCAGCCTGGCGTTAGCTTCTGATTTTCTCATAGCCGATCGTTCTGCTAAATTTTCAAGCAGCTTTTCTAACATTGGCCTTATTCCTGATTTGGGTTTGACAAAGCTGTTAACTGACAGTCTCCCGCTCCCCCTGGCTAAAGAATGGGCGGCTTCAGGCAAAGCTGTCTCGGCTGAGGTACTTTTCCAGTGGGGATTAATTAACAGAATAACGGATGGGGATATTATTCAGGCAACAGAAGAATTTTCTGAATTCTTAATTGATGGCTCACCACTAAGCCAGCTTTATGAAAAGAAATTACTTCAGCATGCAAGTGATCTTTCATTTGACTCAGCACTGGCACAGGAAAGCATAGCTCAGGCCTTACTATTAAAAACTGAGGACCATAAAGAAGGGGTTGCTGCTTTTTTGGAAAAGAGACCTCCAGCGTTTAAAGGAAAATAAGTGGAGATAAGGGCTGGTATATGAACACTTTAAGGACAGAAGTAGAGGATGGAGTGATGGTTCTTACCTTTCATCGGCCTGAAAAATTAAACACATTTACCGAACAAATGCTTGAAGAGTTTTTAGCTGTGTTGGATCAAGCAGATCACGATGACCGAGTTCGAGTTCTGGTTGTTACAGGGGAAGGACAAGCTTTTTGCGCAGGCTTTGATCTGGAAGAAGGAGAAACAGCCTTTGAAGATACAACCACTGACCCTGAGGAATACAAAGATACAGGGGGCATTCTTGCCCTTCGTCTATATCACATGCAAAAGCCGGTGATTGCGGCGATTAATGGGGCGGCTGTAGGTGTGGGGATTACGATGACGTTACCAATGGATATTCGTATAGCATCCACTGGTGCGAAGATGGGATTCGTTTTTGCCAGCCGCGGCATCGTTCCCGAATCCTGCAGCAGTTGGTTTCTTCCCAGAATCGTTGGCATTAGTAAAGCCAGTGAGTGGGTGTACACCGGCAAAATAATAAAGGCTGAGGAAGCTTTTGAGTCAGGTCTGGTAAATGAAATCGTTTCACCTGAGGAGTTGTTACCTGCAGCAATAGAAAAAGCAAAAGAAATTGCTGAGCGCACATCTGCTGTATCAGTAGCATTATCAAGACAGTTAATGTGGAGAATGCTGGGTTCTCCCCATCCTGAAGAATCTCATGAGCTTGAATCAAAAATGATCTATTGGATGGGAAGAAGTGCTGATGCAAAAGAAGGGGTTAATTCCTTCCTGGAAAAAAGGAAACCAGTGTTTTCCATGAAGGTAAGCTCCGATATGCCACCGTTTTATCCTTGGTGGACGTCGTAAGAAAGTAACTACCTTATTGAACACGAGCCGTTTTAAAACCAAAAGGATAAGGGAGAAGATGAAAAAATGTCTGAAAATTCTTTAATTAGTCTAGCCTGGGAACAATACATCGTAAAGTTAAAAATAGATAACCCGCCATTAAATGTTTTAACAAACAGCCTTTTAGATGAATTAGATACAGCCTTCGATAAGGTTGCAAGCTCTGAAGAGGTACGGGCATTAATAATTTATGGTGAAGGAGAAAAGGCTTTTGTTGCAGGGGCTGATATAAAACAATTTCCTTCTCTTACTGAAGCAACTGGAAAAGAACTTGTAAAGAAAGGAAAAGATATTTTTGACAAAATCGCGCAAGCACGTTTTCCAGTCATTTGTGCCGTAAATGGGTTAGCACTTGGGGGCGGGCTGGAACTTGCTATGGCATGTGACATGAGAATAGCAGATGAAAAGGCAAAGCTTGGTCTCCCTGAAACCGGCCTCGGGATTATTCCTGGATACGGAGGGACACAAAGGTTAACGAGGCTTATAGGTCCAGGAAAAACAAAGGAAATGATCTATACTGGGGAGCCTATTTCAGCGGAAGAGGCTCTTCGATTAGGCTTAATAGAACATATAGCTTCAAGAGGTAAAGCACTGGATGAAGCTCTAGTAATAGCAAACAAGATCGCAGCAAAAAGCCCTCTGGCTCTGTCGAAGGCAAAACATGCGATAAACAGGGGAGGAGAAAAAAGCCTGCAAGAAGGCCAGAAGCTTGAAACAGAATTATTTGGCGAGCTATGTGTGTCAGAGGATAAAAGAGAAGGAGTCGAAGCATTCCTAAATAAAAGAAAGCCGGAATTCACAGGAAAATAGCAAGGAGAAAGGAGTCCATTTATCGTGAAAAAAGCAGGAGTAGTCGGAGCAGGAACCATGGGAAACGGGATTGCACAGGTAGCTGCCGAAGCAGGATATGAGGTAACACTTTTTGATATAGATGAAAAGGGATTAACGCGTGGAGTGAATCGAATTGAGAAGACACTTAGAAATAATGTAGAAAAGAAAAAGATAGATCAAGCCAGAGCAGAGGAGGTCAAAGAAAGAATACATCCATCAGTTGATATAGACGATTTATATGATGCTGATATTATTTTTGAGGCTATTATTGAAAAAATAGAACCGAAAAAAGAACTGTTTACCTCACTGGATAAGCATTGTAAGCCTTCAACGATTTTTGCCTCGAATACATCAGGATTAAGCATTACAGAAATGGCTGGCAGTGTTGAAAGAAGTGGTAAGGTGATCGGCATGCATTTCTTTAATCCGGTTCCAGTGATGAAACTTGTTGAAATCGTGAAAGGCGAGCAGACATCCGAAGAAACATTTAATACGGCACATCAACTAGTTAAGGAATTTGGAAAAACTGCGATAACAGTGGAAGACGCTCCCTTGTTTGCAGTTAACAGAGTCCTCGCGCCAATGGTTAATGAAGCTATTTTTGTTCTTGGGGAAGGGACAGCCAGTGCTGAAGACATTGATAATGGTTTGAAGTTAGGGGCAAGTCATCCAATTGGACCTTTAGCTCTGGCTGACCTAATCGGATTAGATACGATGCTTTTTGTGATTGAAACCTTGTATACTGAAACAAATGATTCAAAGTACAGACCAGCCCCTCTTCTGAAAAAATATGTAAGAGCAGGAAAGCTTGGCAGAAAAACAGGCGAAGGATTTTTCAACTATCAATAAAGAACAAAATAGTATTCAAGGACAGGGGGAAGGGTATCTATGACTCACAGTAGTGCAGATACACAAAGGATAGACTGGTCAAAGGTAGAAAGTTATCTTCGATCTACTATTCCCGATTTACCAGATAGAAAAATGAAGGTAAAGAAATTTTCAGAGGGCTACTCGAATTTAACGTACTTACTTCAATTTGGGGATTGGGAAGGCGTGCTTCGTCGTCCACCGTTTGGATATGTCCCTCCCAAAGCCCATGATATGAGCAGAGAATACAGGTGCTTAGTAAAGTTCATCCCGTTTTTCCTTACGCTCCTGAACCTTACCTTTATTGTGAGGATCCAGCTATCATGGACAAACACTTCTATGTCATGGAGAAGAAAGAGGGCATTGTTGTAGATGGGGAGCTTCCACCCGAATATGAAGACAACAAAGAAACTAGCGCCTTACTTTCAGAAAACGTAATTGGTACGTTGGCAGAGCTTCAATCCATTGATTATCAACAGGGGGGCTGGCAGAGCTTGGCAAACCCCAGGGTTACCTTGAACGACAGGTGCACGGATGGATCAAACGGTACGAGCAGGCAAAAACCGAGGAAAATAAAACGGTAAATACAGTAGAAAAGTGGCTTATTGAAAATCTTCCTGCATCTTCTGAGACTACCATCGTACACAATGACTTTAAATTAAATAATATGGTCCTGGATGCAGAAAATCCAAGTAAAACAACGGGAGTACTGGATTGGGAGCTTTCAACGATTGGTGATCCATTAACTGACTTGGGATCCACTGTTGCTTATTGGGGCCAGTCAGATGACCTGATATGGGGATAAATATCGTTACGAATAAACCTGGTTTTTACAGTCGAAGAGAATTCTTGGAATCATACGCAAAAAAGAGCAATCGAGATCTGTCACATATAAACTACTACGTAACATTCGGGTTTTACAAGCTTGCCGTCATTCTCCAGCAAATCTATTACAGGTGGAAAATTGGAGAAATAGATGATAGTAGATTTAAAGAGTTAAATCAGAATGTAGCTAACTTAATCCACATGGCTCAGCAGACAAAAGAAAATAGAGTATTATAATTTCCGGGAAAAGGCGGGATGCAATATGAGAGAAGCGGTGATCGTAGAAGCAGTGAGGACGCCGATAGGAAGAAAAAACGGGTCGTTACGCAGCATGCGTCCTGATGATATGTTTGCTGAGGTGTTAAGAGAATTAATTAATCGAACAGGAATTGATGCCGGCCAAGTTGAGGATGTGATTGCAGGATGTGTCTCACAAGCAGGGGAGCAGGCACCAGATATTGCCAGGGTCTCCGCACTGATTGCCGGGCTTCCTATAGAAGTACCTGGAGTTACCATTGACCGCCAGTGCGGATCAAGTCAACAGGCCGTTCATTTCGCTGCTCAGGCTGTGCTCAGTGGCGATATGGATGTCGTGGTGGCAGGCGGGGTAGAAAGTATGACGAGAGTTCCAATGAATTCTAATGTTCAGGGAGTGAAACCTAGCACTCGGTTAACAGAACGCTATGAAATCATCAATCAAGGGTTATCTGCAGAGAGAATTGCTGAACATTGGAATCTTTCTCGTCAGGAGCTGGATGAATTTTCGTTAAGGAGTCATCAAAAAGCATTAAAGGCTCAGGAAGAAGGACGCTTTCAAAATGAAATCTTTCCTCTAGAAACGGTAGATGAAAATGGCGAAAGAATAATCTTTGATTCTGATGAAGGACCAAGAAAAGGAACAAGTTTGGAAAAGCTTGGTACGCTTACCCCTGCTTTTAAAGAGGATGGAGTGATAACTCCGGGCAATGCCAGCCAAATTAGTGACGGGGCGTCAGCTTTGTTAATCATGTCCAGACAAAAAGCTGATGAATTGGGTTTGAAACCCCGTGCTAAAATCCTGGCGCGCAGTGTTGTGGGCTCTGATCCGACCTTCATGCTTACCGGTCCTGTGGCAGCTACCCAAAAAGTCCTCAACAAAGCTGGTTTATCATTAGATGATATGGATTTATATGAAGTCAACGAAGCTTTCGCCTCTGTGCCCCTTTATTGGCAAAAGGAATTAAAAGCAGATATAAATAAACTCAATACAAATGGCGGGGCTATTGCGTTAGGTCACCCACTCGGGGCAAGCGGGGCAAGAGTCATGACCACACTTCTCCATGAACTTGAAAGAACAGGGAAGCGATTTGGACTGCAGGCAATATGTGAAGGATATGGAATGGCAAATGCGACGATTCTAGAAATCTTAGATTAGTAACTTGATTAGCAGCTTTACACATACAAAAGTAAGTCAGGCTCGTACGTAAATGATAGTTTAAGGAGAGATAAGATGAATTCTATCTATTTTGATGAGCTGGAAATTGGCCAGGAATTTATATCCCCTGGGAGAACGATTACGGAGACAGATGTCGTCATGTTTGCGTCTTTGTCAGGTGACATGAATGAACTGCACACCAATCAGGAATACGCAAAACATACTCAGTTTGAAAAACCTATTGTTCATGGCTTGCTTGGGCTTTCCATTTGTCATGGGTTAATGTTTAGGCTTGGTTTATTTGAGCAGACGGCCATTGCTTTTTTGAATGTGGAAAATTGGAAGTTTACTGCACCTATTTTCTATGGTGACACGGTTCACGCAAAGTTTACCGTTCAGGAAAAAGTTCATAGTCGCAGCAAAGATGACCGGGGCATTATAAAATTTTCCGTTCAATTAATCAACCAGGACGACGAGATCACCCAGGAAGGTGTAAAAGTGATAATGATGAAAAGAAAACAAGAAAAAAACGAGTAAGATAGCAGTAAAGTATTTATGCACATAGGGCTTCTTAATAGAAGAAAGGCTTACAAAAAAGGTAAGCCTTTCTGATAAATTTGCTATGGGTGAAGCAAGTGGCATCCATTATTTAAAATTTTCAGACTATTTATTGCATCTCTGAATTTTTGATGCTACCCTAATAATTAGACACCTCAACAGCCACGGCATGACTTCCTCTGTAGAAGAAGGCTTTATTCATAACTTTAGTTGTAAGTGAAAATCCTTGTTACACCCTTTTTTAATACCTATGAGTAAAACATACTAACCGGTTAGTATGTTTTAAAAGGAGGAAGAACTTTTGTTATCAGATTATTATTTTTCACATCCAATACGAGTCCGTTATTCAGAAATTGACGGTCAAAAAATTGTATTTAATGCCCATTATTCAACTTATATTGATGTTGCAGTAACCGAATATTTTCGTACAGTGATCAGCCCGATTGGATGCAATTAGCAGAGGAAAATGTATTTGATCTGGTCGTTCGAAAAATGACACTTGAATTTTTTGCTCCAGCAAAGCTTGATGACATGCTACAGGTTCATTGCCGGGTGAAAAAGATCGGTACTTCAAGCATGACCTTTGAATATGTCATCAGTCGTGATGAAGAAGTCCTTGTTCAGGCTGAATCCATACAAGTTTGTTTTGATAGTACAGCCGGAAAGGCAAAAGCGATACCAAAAGAAATAGTAGATAAAATAAGCTCGTTTGAAGGGACGGCCCTTTCGGTGAAATAAGAGGAGGAGTTTTGGTGTTAGCTATTCATCGTCGTAAATGGGAAACGTTTGTGGGTATCCCCCAGAACCAGGCTGCCGACTTGTTTAAAGGAGTTCTTTCTCAAAACAAAATCCCTTTTAAGGAGAAGAGGCGGCCTCCTTTTTATATGTACGATTCTATGCATGAAAGTATTTTACTTGAAACTGATGATATGACCATTACGTTGATTTATGTTTCAGGAGACCCTCTGACTCGTTTCTTCTCGGGGGTGATTGGAAGCCGCAAGTATTTTGAGGGGATTACCTTTTTATCGGTTACGTACTCTGATAATAAAAGAGGCTTACGTCAACTCCTTACTGATTTTCACGAATTGTGTCAGACGCCTCCATGGATCATTACTCATCATCCCGTTTTCAATTTGCCTACTTATTACAGGCAAAGAATCGATTGAAATGGAAAAGAATGTGTATCTTGGAAAGGGATTGAAAGGAGAGATATCATGCACGAAGAAGTGACCATTAACCAACTGATAGAGGAGTTGGAAGACAAAAGAAAACGAGCTCTGTTAATGGGGGGAGAAGAAAAAATTCATAGACACCATGAGTCTGGATTTTACACGGCTAGAGAAAGAATCGAAAAACTCCTGGATGCTGGCAGTTTCATAGAATTTGGCGCCTTAAGCCATTCCACGTTTCCTGGTGCAGAAGAAAAGAGTGCTGCCGATGGAATGGTATGCGGAGTTGGAAAAATTGAAGGACGGCCTGTAGTGGTGGAAGCGATTGACAAGACTGTGTTTGCCGGCACAGAAGGGGAAGTTCATCTTCGTAAATCAGAGGCACTGCACGAGTATGCTTAAGCGGGGGTTTCCAGTTTTTAACCTGGGGGAAGGCGGGGGTCTCAGGATGCCTGATGGGATGGGATCCGATGGCATAAGTGATAAGCTATTTCCTCAAAACCTCCTGACCATTGGACGAAAGATCCCTATGATATCAAGCATCCTGGGTGATAGTTACGGGGGTCCGACCTGGCTTGCCGTCTCCTCTGATTTTGTCTCTCAAGTAAAAGGAACCTCCATGGCGGTTGCCGGGCCCAGAATGCTGGAAATGGCAACAGGAGAGGAGATTTCTCCAGAGGAGTTAGGTGGATGGGAGGTTCATGCAAAGGTGACTGGACAAATTGATCATGTCTCGGAATCAGAGGAAGAAGCAATTGAGGCCATGAAAGATTTCTTTCGCTATATGCCCCTTAACGCTGAACAAGAGCCGCCAAGAAAAGCAACAAAAGATGATCCTGATCGAAGGCTGGATGAGGTCGTTGACCTGGTTCCTACAAGGCGGACAAGAGCCTACGATATGAAAAAACTTATTAAGCTAATTATGGATGATGGTGAATTCTTTGAGTTAAAGCCATTATTTGGACAATCATTGCTAACAGGACTGGCACACTTAAATGGGCAGGTCGTAGGGGTGATTGCCAATCAACCTATGAAATTTGCTGGTTCCAGCGGTCCGGAGGAATGCGATAAAGCAACGGATTTCATTTGTTTATGTGACTCGTTTCATATTCCCCTCGTTTTCTTACATGACATTCCAGGTTTCAGAGTGAGCGGCTCTGCTGAGAAAAAGAAGGTTCCAAGCAAGATTATGCAGTGGAATCAACCTTGGCCAGGTCAACTGTACCTAACTATCAGTTGTGATTCGAAAAAGCATCGGAGCAGCCTATGGCAATATGTGCGGACCGACCATGGGAGCAGACTTTGTTGTAGCCTGGCCGAGTGCAGAAATAAATTTTACCGGTCCGGAAGTGGGAGTCAATGTAGTTTATGGCAGAAAACTGAAGGAGGCAGAGGACCCGGATCGAGAAAGAGAAAAACTTCTTGCTGCCTGGGGATTTGACAGTTCACCGTATAAGGCGGCGGGCAAATTTCTCATCGATGATGTGATTGATCCTCGAGATACAAGAAAGTTTCTATGTCAAATGCTTGAATATGCTTGTGTAAATAAAGGTTCAAAAAGTAAACGATTGTTAGCTGATTGGCCGACAAGTTTCTAAATGATAGGGAGGATGGAAGGATGAAAAACGTGTGGATGCAAAACTGGCCGGAGGATGTACCGAAGGAATTAACCTACCGATTAGGAAAGAAACCCCTTCACGAATATGTAGAAGATCATGCTATCAATAGACCTGATGAGGTAGCCTACATTTATTACGGGAATGAAATAACCTGGAAGGATATAAACGACGCGAGCAATCAATTTGCAAATTTCTTACTGGAAAAAGGAGTTGAAACGGGAGACCGCATTGGATTATTTATGCAGAATTGTCCACAGTACATTATTGCTCACTACGGGGCACAAAAGCTCGGAGTGATAGTCTGTCCATTAAACCCGATGTATAAGGAAACCGAACTGGAGTATTTAATCAATGAGACGAGTATGCGGGTCATTGTAGCTGGTGATGAAATATACCCCCAAATCGAACATATTCGTGCTCACATTCCGTCCCTTGAAGTGGCTGTCACAACGAATTACCAGGACTTTATGGGAAAAGAGAGTCCGTACCCATTTCCTGCTGATTTTCAGTATGAAAAGAAGAGAGCAGCGTCAGGCGTGTTTGATTTGAAAGAAGAATTAGAGAAGTATCCAGCGAACCTCATGAAACGTTCTGTGAAAGTAGACGAAGACGTAGCTTTAATGGTCTTCACCTCCGGGACAACCGGTAGACCAAAAGGAGCGATGCTCACTTATGAAAACGCTTTATTTAAAACGGCCGCCGCAGTACTGACAAACGGGGCACGATCTGATGATAGATGCTTGCGGTGATGCCGTTATGTCATATTGCAGGCATGGTGATGGGAGTCAATATTCCAGTTTATTCAGGGACGCCATGTGTTCTGTTGACCAAATTTGAACCAGAGCCAGTGATAACGTCTATAGAGAAATATGAAATAAGTTTTTGGTATAGTGTGGCTCCGATGAACGCCGGACTTCTCCAATACCCGGGGCTGAAGGAAAGAAAGTTAAATACTCTTAGACGAAATCTGGCTACTAGTTTTGGTATGCCAGTCACTGAAGAGTTAGCTGACAAATGGAAGGACGTGACAGGCGGCTGCCAGATGTATGAAGCGGCCTATGGATTAAGTGAGACACACACGTGTGATACCTTTATGCCAGCAGACAACATAAAGTTCGGCAGCTGCGGCATTCCTGTTTTTGATACGGAAATGAGGATTGTTAATCTCGAAACAGGAGAGGACCAGCCTGTTGGAGAGCAAGGGAGATTGTCATTAAAAATCCTGGTGTATTCAAAGGGTATTGGAACCGCCCTGAAGCGACAAGAGAAACACTCAGGAATGGGTGGGTCCACACGGGAGATATTGGATACTTCAGCGAAGATGGTTATTTGTTCTTTAGCGGCAGAGTCAAAGAAATGATTAAGTGCTCCGGCTACAGTGTCTTTCCTGAGGATGTCGAGGAAATGTTAATGGAACATCCTGCGATTGCACAAGTCGCAGTGGTTGGTGTACCAGATTCTGTCCGTGGTGAAAGTGTTAAAGCATTTGTGATCTTGAATCCATCAGTCGAAAAGGTTTCTGAAGAAGAGATTATTAAGTGGTCTAAGGAGAAAATGGCAGCTTACAAATATCCCCGGTATGTAGAGTTTCGCGAACGGCTTCCGGCTACAAGCTCAGGAAAAGTGTTACGGAGACTCTTAAAAGAAGGTAGTGAAGCGTAATGGGAAATTGGTACCGTCTGCCAAAAGGGGAAGGGTGGTTCCTGGTTGGAATTTTTCTTTATGCCGGTGTCTTCTTTTTACCATGGAGTTATGATGTAATGATTCTTCACCTAACGCTTCAGGCATGGGGAGCGTATGCGTTGCATCTTATTGCTCCGGTTGTGGCGATTTATTTGATTATAAGAAGCAAGTCCAAAGAGGTGAACATCGACAGCGAGCGATCTAATCGCTCCTTCGATACTTAAGTATTTAATAGGGGGAGTAAAAGTGAAGACAGTTGAGCTTTCGATCATGATTATGTATTTACTTTTTTGGTAGTCCTTGGACTATACACCAAAGGCGTATCTCGAAATCTCAAACTGGTATAGAAGATTATTATGTAGCAGGCCGTAAGATTGGGACCGGTGTGAATTCTCTTGCTATGCTGGCGGCGCTTGGTAGTGGGGGGTCATTTATGGCGGGGCCGGGACGATATGGAACTTAGGTTTTCCATTCCTGGCCTGGATGACCGTTGGATCTGTTGTCGGGTTCTCTGTAGCAAGTGTATTAGTAGCCAAGCCATTGCGCAATTCACAGAAATTTACTGTATCTGAGTTTATTAATGATCGCTTTGGAGGAAATTTCTTTAAAATTGCGATTCCCGTGGTCATTATTATTGGCTCTGCTATGTACTTAATGTCACAAATGACTGCTGGAGGATTAATAGCTTCCTATGTAACGGGGTTATCCTATGAGTGGGGCCTGATAATTATTGTGCTCGTCTTTATATTCTATGTATCCCTGGGTGGTATGCTGGCTGTCACCTGGACGAATATACTTCAAGGAGCGATGATGATTTTTTTAATTTCCTCTATCGTCATTGCGGGGGTGTTTCATCTTCCAATGGACTGGCCGTCGTTTTTTGTGAGTACAACGAGTGAGAATCCTGCTCTCGCCTCCGTTGGTGCTACGCTGCCTGTTGCTGCTTACATGGGAGCCTTTGTTACGTGGGCAACGGCGGTCTGTGTTACGCCCCATTTGGTAATGAGAATTTTTACGGCGAGTAATGTAAGGTCTGCAAAATTATCTTTAAATATCAGTATGTTGATATTCGGTATCTTAATGATCGGGATGGGTCTTGTCATCGTGCCCTATATTCCAACTATGGATGCAACGTTGCTTTCAAACTCACCACCTGATATGTGGCTGCTTTTAATTGCAGAACAATTTTTCGGTCCTGTCCTTATGGGAATTATTACAGCGGGTATAATGGCTGCGGTCATGTCTTCAACCGATGCCCTGCTTTTAGCGGTGAGTAGTGCTTTTTCATATGATTTATATAAAGGAGTCTTGAACCCGAATGCCAGTAGAGAAAGAGTGGTGAAAGTATCGATGGCGTTCACCTGGGTGGTTGGGATTGTGGTTATGCTGCTATCTCTTAATCCGCCCGCCTTCTTAATTGTATTATACACGGCGGCAGTAGGATTTATGGTTTCAAGTTTATTCAGTCCAATAGTATTGGGGATCTGGTGGAAGAAAGCCTCTCGAGCAGGAGCAATTATTGGGCTGTTAACAGGTTCGATTAGTTTTCTCATTTGCTTTATCTTCTTTTCGATGCCGTATAATTCAGAGATCTTAATCGCTCTTCCAGTGTCATTAGTTTCCATGTATGTTGTCTCTTTATTTAGTGAAAAGCCATCAAAACAGATCATTGAAAAGAGGGATGCATACCATTCATAAAAGCAAAAAAGGCTTACCAGCGAGCGAGCTTGCTTTTATATCTTTCCAATATCTTCCGTTCTACGTTCAATGCCCGGCATGCTTGGAACCCAATTCGCAGGCACTCCTAAATTAGTCTGTCTTCCAAATTGAATGCCTTGGAGTAATCTTAGGATTTCATAAGTGTTTCTCCCAACTTCCCGTGGATAGATTAATTTAGATACAATAATTCCATCAGGGTCTACAATGACTGTTGCTCTAACGGCGGCTCCAGACTGTTCATCTAGTACCCTGTAAGAGCGACTTATATATTGATTCCGATCACTAATCAAGGGAAATTGAACCTGCCGTGCAGAAGGTGAAATATCCTTAAATACTTTATGAGCATAAACGCTATCCGTACTAATACCAAAAACCTCAGCATTTATTTCCCTTAACTGAGGGTACAGAGCAGCAACTGCTGCTAACTCTGTCGGTCAAACAAAGGTGAAATCACTGGCATAGAAAAAAAGCACCACCCATTTTCCACGAAAGTCCTCTAAATTGATCGTTTGTATTTGCCCATTTACATAGGCTTCGGCTGAAAAAGCGGGAGCCACATCGTCTCTCGATGCACAAAAAGGTAACGGCCAAGCATTGCTTTGACCGACCTCCATTGTTGTCTATGCTGCGCGTCCATCCATCTAAACCATCCTCTCGGTTTTTATGAACGTTGTTGCATAACGTTATTCCCTAAAGATATGTGGTGAATCGAAAATAACCCTCCTTACTTTTTATACTCCATTCAATATATGAAATAGATAAAAAAGAATACACCTTTACTACATTCATCTAAAGCTTGATGAAGGCGGGGAATCTGGTTTTAATTTTAGCAGGCCATATTTCATGATTGAATAGAATACGAATTTCAGTTGCTGTTAAAAGGGACGTTTTTAATATATAAATATAGGATATTATAATAAGACTATAGATAGATAGTTGTCATTATGGGTACTTTTTAATGTTGAAAGCAAAATTAATTATTATACTAGAATAACTAATTGTAACGTAATTGTAAAGAAAATGTAGGATTAAAAAGATTAGATGATTGAACATATCTTAGTAATTATTACTTACTTTTCACAAGTGAAATGCCGTGTATTACATGAAGATTAAAAGGAAATTACTGCTAAAAAATTAGTTTTGTCTCGCTTTTTCATGGGGGATATCTGCTGGTGTAGCATTTCTTTACAAAATGTTAAGGAGGCAGATATTTATGAACAAAAGAATTATGTGGTTAGCAGCACCGAGTTTAGCTTTAGGACTGGCAGCTACTTCTGGAGCAAGCGAGGCTGACGCTCAAAATCCAAATGCTCAAGCACAAGGTAATCAAGCAGCACAGGCACAAGCAAACGGACAAGGTCCTTTAGGAAGTGTTGAAAAAAGGGTAGCTTCTGTAGAGAATGAAGTTGCCATACTTTCTTCCATCTTAAATGAGAGCACTGAATTAACGGAAGAAGAATATGAGGAGTATAGCGGAAACTTAAACTCTCTATTAAATAGATTGAACGCTTCCTCAAATCAATTATCTGGGTTAACGAACAACAGGATTGATGCTGATAGCGATGAGGCAGTGGAGGCTGAAAACTATATTTCTGAAACTGAAGCTGAAGTTCTAGAGTTACAGGGACCCTTGCTACAATCCCTGTGGTCGAAGATGAAGATGCAGTTGAAGAGGATGAAGATGCAATAGAAGAGGATGACGAAGCAGTAGAAGAGGATGACGAAGCAGTAGAAGAAGATGAGGACGCAGTAGAAGAAGATGAGGACGCAGTAGAAGAAGATGAGGACGCAGTAGAAGAAGATGAGGACGCAGTAGAAGAAGATGAGGACGCAGTAGAAGAGATGAG
>NZ_BAXQ01000006.1:0-165687 GCF_001310615.1 Thalassobacillus sp. C254
AGGCCAATCATGAAAGCACCCACAAGACGGGTGCTTTTTTTGTATTAAATTATCTTATTTAGAGTCATACCTTAGCTAAAATAGTAAAATGAACTACCTTTTCTTTTGTTTGAATCTTTTACCAAGTCTAAAAGAATAAAAAGAGAGCACCTCTATTTAACATGTTATTGGTACAATATAATTAACAGAAAGAGAAGGCAGGGAAAATCAGAGTTCAGAAAGGAGGAAAACGAGGTGTCACACCAAGTTAGAATGCTTCCGTTAGGGGACAGTGCAATAAGAATGGAAGTAGGTAAGACAATATCCAAAGAAACAAACAGTCTTATTAGAGCCTACTTATACTTATTAAAAGAAACAAAAATGGTTGGAATTAATGAATGGGTACCAAGTTACACAGCGATAACCTTCTTTTACGATCCTTTTTTAATAAGCTATGAAAAAGCAGCAGAATGGTTATATGAGCTGTCTGCTCATTTGCAGAAAGTAAAACTGCCTCCTCCTGTTATTTATGATATCCCTACTTATTACGGAGGAGAAAGTGGCCCTGATTTAAAAAGGGTAGCAGAAATAAACAACTTATCTCCTGAGGAAGTAGTCAGTATTCACTCAAGTGAAAGTTATCTTATTTACATGATTGGCTTTACACCTGGTTTTCCCTACTTAGGGGGATGTCTGAAAAAATAGCTGCTCCTCGTTTAAGTAAGCCAAGGGGAAAAGTAGCAGAGGGATCCGTTGGAATAGCAGGAGAGCAAACTGGTATTTATTCATTAGAGAGTCCTGGAGGATGGAACATTATTGGCAGAACACCAATAAAATTATTTGATCAACATAGAGAGCACCCTTTTTTAGTGGAAAGTGGTAATTATATTCGCTTTGTTCCGGTAGAAAATGAGGAATATGAAAAAATAAAAATAGAGGTCGATAGAAGAGTATACCAGTTAACCACAAGGGTCATGGAGGGGACACATGAATTATCAAGTGGATTTAAACAGTGATTTAGGAGAGAGCTTTGGTGCTTACACCATAGGGCAAGATGAACAGGTTCTGGAGTTTGTAAGCTCAGCAAATGTAGCCTGTGGATACCATGCAGGAGATTATAACGTTATGGACAAGACGGTTAAATTAGCTAAAGAGAAAGGAGCAGGTATAGGAGCGCACCCCGGATTTCCTGATCTTGCGGGATTTGGACGAAGAAAGATGGAGATGACACCTGGTGAGGTCCATCGTCTTGTGACTTACCAGATTGGAGCCATAGAGGCCTTTTGTCGGGTTCACCAGGTTTCTCTTCAGCACGTGAAGCCTCATGGAGCCTTGTTTAACATTGCATCGGTGGATACAAAAACGGCAGAGGCGATAGCAGAAGCAGTGTACGATGTAAATCCATCACTTATACTATTTGGTTTAGCGGGGGGAGAATTAATTACGGCAGGGAAGCGATTGGGACTCAGATGTGCAAATGAGGTATTTGCTGATCGTACGTACTTGCCTGATGGGACATTAACTCCAAGAAGCAATCCTGAGGCCTTAATCCATAGCACTGAAGAGGCAGTCGAACGGGTGATTAAAATGATTACAAAAAAGCAGACGGAAGCGTTAGATGGTACGGTTATTGACTTAGACGCTGACACAATCTGCGTTCATGGAGATAAGCCGGAAGCTTTGGAATTTGTTAAACATGTCAGAAAGGTTTTTTCAGAGAACAATATTACTGTCCAGCCAATAGGTGAATGGAAATGAGTAAACCTCTATTCCTTGTGAAAAAGCCAGGAATGCAAACAACTATACAGGATAAAGGGAGAACGGGTTATCAGCAGTTTGGTGTAGTGGCTTCTGGGGCGATGGATCAATTTTCTTATCAAGCAGGAAACTTATTAGTTGGTAACAACCGCGGAGATGCTGCACTGGAAATAACCATGGCTGGCCCGCATTTACTTGCCCAAAGTGATGCTGTGGCAGTCATTACAGGTGCTGACCTTCAACCTCAATTAAATGGCCAGCCGGTTTCCCGGTGGATATCTTTTTCTATAAAAGAAGGAGATGAGCTGATATTTCATGGAGCGAAAAAGGGAGTAAGAGCTTATCTATGTATTTCGGGTGGCATAGCAGGCGAGAAAACACTTGGAAGTCAGTCAACTTATATGAAAGCAAGAATGGGAGGTATTGAAGGAAGGTCTGCAGTAAAGGGAGATACGATCTATAAAAACGTGGAGGATAGAACCGTAAAGCCGGGCAAAGGACTTCATTACTCTTTTATTCCTGACTATGATGACCTTTCCCCTCTGAGAGTCGTTCCAGGTCCAGAGGAAGAAGACTTTACCAAGGATGGACTTCATGCTTTTTATAACACTGAGTATATTGTCACTCAGGAAGCCGACCGTATGGGTATGAGACTTGAAGGGACACCGATAAAGCATCTAGACAAAGCTGATATCTTATCGGATGCCGTAGCATACGGTACCATTCAGGTGCCTAAGAACGGACAGCCTATGATTTTAATGGCTGACAGACAGACTACAGGCGGATACACCCGTATTGCCAATGTAATAAGCACGGACCTTCCTCGATTAGCGCAGCTTCTCCCTGGTAAAAAATCTCATTTGAAAAAGTGAGCGTAGAGACTGCCCATTCTTTGATGAAAAAACAAGAAAAAACTCTTACACAAATTGAATTTCTCAACTCGGAATCATGATGAAAAAGAACGACCAAACATAGGCGAATGGAGAGAACGTTATGACTAAGCATTTTAATACACAAACTGTACATTTTCAAAAGGGGGATGGGGAGAAGAACGTAAGTAAAACAAAGCCTATTTACCAAACTTCAGCTTTCACATTTGAGAGCTTAGAAGACATGGAAAGCTATTTTAGCGGAGAGAAGGAATATCTTTATACTCGTTACAGCAATCCCAACCCTGATGACTTAGGTGCAGGCGTTGCTCAATTAGAAGGAGCTCCCGCAGGCGCAGCCAGTTCTTCAGGGATGTCTGCAATTCTTGCAGGCGTTATGGCAGCTGCAAATCCGGGTGAGCATATTATAGTGCCAGAAGACTTATACGGAGGGACGTACCAATTATTTGAACAGGAATTAAAAGAATTTGGATATGAAATTTCAGTTATAGATTTTACAAGTATTAAGAATGTTGAAGAGGAGATTAAAGATAATACTGTTCTTCTTTACTCTGAGTCCATTGCCAACCCCCTGCTTAGAGCCGAAAATTTGCAAGAGCTGGTCTCGCTCGGTAAAACTCATAATTTAACCGTAATGATTGATAACACGTTTGCTACACCTTATTTAATACAGCCATACAAACAGGGCGCAGACATAGTGGTACATAGTGCTACAAAATACATAGGCGGTCATAGTGATGTAACGGCTGGAGTGGTAGTGGGCAATGAAGAGCTGATAGCAAAAGCAAAGAAAAAGATAATTAACTTAGGGGGAAGTTTGAGTCCTTTTGAAGCTTGGCTTGCCTGTAGAGGGTTAAAAACTTTAAGTGTAAGAATGGAGAGACAATGCGCCAATGCTAATGAGCTTGCTGTCTGGTTTAGGGAGCAAGAGGATATTAAGAAAGTTTACTATCCGGAAGCAGTCTCTGAAAGAGGGAACGGGGCAATGGTTAGTATTGAGCTGGAAGAGTACATTGATTTGCATACCTTCTTTTCCTCATTAGATTGGGTGAAAATTGTTCCTACATTAGCTGGCGTGGAAACAACTGTGTCCTATCCACTTGGAACCTCACATCGGACAGTGCCAGAGGAAATAAGAAAGTCGTTAGGTATCACAGCAGGAATTGTACGAATTTCGGTTGGAATAGAAGAGTCCAAGGATATTATTGAAGCATTTAACAGAGCCTTACAAGCTGCTAAAAAATAAAAACAGACAGCCGTCTAAAAACGGCTGTCTTTTGTATTCATCCAGTCCTGAAAATTTTGGTAGACAGAAATATTGTCACTGAATATTAATATAGGCAGGAAAAGAAAGGTCGCAAGTAACGCCATGTTAGCTCCGATCGCAGCTTTTACACATTGGATAAGATCCATGATAAAACCCTCATTTATAATAATATTCTAAATATTCTTATTAATATAATATCAAAACAAGTAACTTTTGCAAAAAAAACAAACTTGTAATGAAAATATATATAAGTGCTTGCATTGCATTAAGAACCGTGGTATATTTATATACGTGACGTTGAGAACGTCATAAAAGGTCTGGTGGCGACAGCGAAGAGGTCACACCCGTTCCCATGCCGAACACGGAAGTTAAGCTCTTCAGCGCCGATGATAATTGGGGGGCAACTCCCTGTGAAAGTAGGACGTTGCCAGGCCTTATCTAATTTTATAATATCGCGGGGTAGAGCAGTCTGGTAGCTCGTCGGGCTCATAACCCGGAGGTCGGAGGTTCAAATCCTCCCCCCGCAACCAAAATAATTTCCGCCACTACGTCGAATGACATCATTGTCAGGAAATATCAGTGGTACTCGTCAGAGTACAACCAAATAATCATTTATTAATAAGCTGAAAGAGGCTTTTTTTTATTGGTTTCAAAATGAGGTACATATATTTCAAAGCCGGCAAAGCAATCAAAGTATTGTTTTGCTTTTTTTGTGCAAACGGCTATCGAGAAGTGAATTTTCCAAAAGAATACGTTACACTGTAGAAAGAAAATGGATGATTTCAACAATATTACCGTTGACACTTCTAATATTGGAAAGAATGAGATTAGGATTGTTATGCGGGCATCTAACCTTAAGAAATAGTGAGTGTGACCTTATGATTCATGATGAATTTGATTGGATAAACAAAATTAAGCCAAAATCACACTATCAAAGCCATTTGCTTGAAGGTATTGGCGATGATGCTTCTGTTTATAAAACCGATGCATCTTATGATGAAATTATATGTGTTGATACTCTGGTTGAGGATGTGCATTTTAAGAAGACTACTCTCTCTCCATTTGATATAGGGCACAAGGCACTGGCCGTAAATATCAGTGATGTAGCCGCGATGGGAGGGTGGCCGGTCTTTTATTTAGTCTCTGTTGCTATTCCTTCTGACTGGTCGGAGGAAGAAATGGAGGAGCTTTATAAAGGGATGTCATCCTTGGCAGAGGGGTACAAAATGGACTTAATTGGCGGTGATACGGTCTCCACTACTGATAAACTGGTGATCTCTGTCACGGTTACCGGCCGTGTGGAAGCTGGAAAACGCCTATTAAGAAAAAATGCTCTGCCTGGAGATATAGTGTTTGTCACAGGTTCTCTTGGGAAGTCCGCGGCCGGACTTGCTCTTTTGCTCAAGAGGTCAAGAAACGCGCACTTTACAGCAAGAGAAAAACGGCTGACGATAGCTCACCAACGTCCGCGGCCTAAAGTAGAAGAAGCAAGGGTGATCAATTCTTTGAATACTCGGGGAGCATTGAATGACATAAGTGATGGAATTGGCAGCGAAGCGCATGAAATAGCTGAAGCGAGTAATGTTTCCATAGAGCTGGATGAAAGCAGTTTCCCTATTGCCCAGGAACTGCAGAGTGTAGATGCGGCCAAGCGGCTTGAATGGATGCTGTTTGGCGGTGAAGATTTTGAGCTTGTAGGAACGGTTAGGGAAAACGATTGGGAGCTGCTATCGGAAGCGATGAAAAAAGAAGGCCTCTCTTTATATAAGATTGGGACCGTGAAAGAAGGCCGTGGGGAAGTGTGGCTTAAAAAAGAGAAGAACGGACTGGTTCGTCTTAATAAAAAAGGCTACAATCATTTTAAATCATAAAGGTAAGGGAAGTTGGTGAGGGTAATGGCTGAAAGCTTTACGTTTATCACTAGATCACCTGAGGAAACCATTTCGTTAGGAGAACGCCTGGGCCGTGCTGCGCAGCCAAGTGATCTCGTTACCCTCTCAGGAGATTTAGGAGCGGGAAAAACACACTTTACAAAAGGAATTGCTGAAGGGGTGGAAGTGAAACGAGTGGTAAACAGTCCGACTTTTACCATAATTAAGGAGTATAAGGGCAGGCTTCCCTTGTATCATATGGACGTTTATCGTTTAGAAGAACAAGGGGGAGAAGACCTTGGTTTTGAGGAATACTTTGAAGGTGAGGGCCTCACGGTAGTTGAATGGGCGGAAATTATTAAAGAACAGCTCCCTGATCACTTTCTGGATATTATAATAAGAAGAGACAGCGATACACAAAGGACATTTACTTTTACCCCTTATGGGGAGAGATATATTCAACTAAGCAAGGAGCTGCAGGGGAAATGAAGATCCTGTCTATAGATACAACAACATATACACTTGGGGTAGGGGTTTCTGCTGAGGGAGAAATCAAAGGAGAGGTAATAACGAACCTTAAGAAGAATCATTCTATCAGCTGATGCCAGCTATAGATTACCTTTTAAAAGAAGCCTCCATAAAGACAAACGAACTGGACCGAATTGCTGTAGCAAAAGGACCTGGTTCCTATACTGGGGTTCGTATAGGAGTGACCACTGCCAAGTCGATGGCCTGGGCATTACATATCCCGGTCGTAGGGATATCCAGCTTGAAAATACTGGCTCAAAATGGGAAGCATTTTCAAGGATTGGTCTGCCCATTTATAGATGCTCGCCGGGGACAGGTGTACACCGGGCTTTACCAGGGCAGCCATGGTGAGAGCGAAATGGTGGAAAAAGACCGGATTACATTAATGGAGGATTGGCTGCAGGGACTCAAAAAGACAGAAAAGGACGTATTGTTTTTAAGTCAGGATATAGAAAAGCACCGTGAATTGATTGAGTACACCCTTGGGGATAAAGCTCTGTGTGGTACCATGCAGGAAAATTCCGTCCGTCCTGGTGAACTGTTAGCGTTGGGTGAAAAAGCTGAGTCGGGTCCATCTGTTCACGAATTTGTCCCTGAGTACATTCAGCTTGCGGAAGCTGAGAAGAAGTGGCTTGCTGATCAGAAAGGAAAGACGAATGGGTGAGAAGGTATCCGTGCGGTTTATGACGGTAGAGGATATAGATGGGGTACTGGAGGTAGAACAGGATTCATTTACTCTTCCGTGGAGCAGGGCTGCATTTGAAAGCGAGCTGACATCTAATCAATTTGCTCATTATCTTGTAGCCGATTGTGAAGAGGAGATTGTTGGTTATTGTGGTGTCTGGGTGGTGATAGATGATGCTCATATCACGAATATTGCAGTCCATTCCAATCATAGAGGAAAGAGTATAGGGGAACTGCTCTTAGCTAACGCGTTAGAAATGGCAAAGTCCTATGGAGCGTTGCGTATGAGTCTTGAAGTAAGAGTAACAAACCATGTTGCTCAGTCTTTATATAAAAAATATGGTTTTCAGCCGGGAGGCATCCGTAAAAATTATTATACGGATAATCTCGAGGATGCTTTAGTGATGTGGGTGAATTTACATGAACAATCAATTAACGAAAAATGATGCTCCAATCATACTGGCCATTGAAACCAGCTGTGACGAAACTGCTGCAGCTGTGATTAAGGGAGGCAAAGAGGTACTTTCAAACGTAGTGTCTTCTCAGATCGAGAGCCATAAGCGCTTTGGGGGAGTGGTCCCGGAGATTGCATCAAGACATCATGTGGAACAAATTACATTTATAGTGGAGGAAGCTTGAGTGAAGCCAATCTCACATTTAGCGATTTGGATGCTTTGGCTGTGACTGCAGGACCAGGGTTGGTTGGCGCATTGCTCATTGGGGTTAATGCTGCAAAAGCGATTGCTTTTGCTCATGGTCTGCCTTTAATCCCGGTACATCACATAGCCGGTCATATTTATGCAAACCAGCTGGAGAAACCTCTGGAGTTTCCTCTTATCTCTCTTGTAGTTTCAGGAGGGCACACAGAACTTATATACATGAAAGAAGACGGGCATTTTGAAGTGATTGGAGAAACTCGGGATGATGCAGTGGGAGAGGCATATGATAAGGTCGCTCGCACTTTGAAACTGCCGTACCCAGGGGGACCGGAAATAGATAAGCTTGCAGCAAAAGGGGAAGCCAATATTGACCTGCCCCGTGCATGGCTGGAAACAGGGTCATATGACTTTAGTTTCAGCGGGTTAAAGTCAGCAGTGATCAACGTTCTTCACAATGCGTCACAACGAGGTGAAGAGGTAAAGCCTGAGGACCTGGCCGCTAGTTTTCAGGCCAGTGTCGTGGAAGTTCTTGTTACAAAAGCGAAACAAGCTGCAGAAGAGTATAATGTAAAGCAGCTTGTTGTAGCTGGCGGAGTGGCTGCTAATAAAGGGTTAAGAGATTCATTGGAAAAAGCATTAGAAAACAGTGAAGCAGAGCTAAGGATTCCATCTTTAAAGCTATGCACAGACAATGCAGCCATGATTGGTGCAGCTGCGTATACAGGATGGAAAAGCAACAAGTTTGCAAAACTGGATTTGAATGGAGAGCCTGGCCTTCCCTTATCATAGGGAGGGTCTTTTTTTGTCAAAAGCTGTTGAAAAAACAACTGTGGATAATGGGGATAAATCAGTGAATAACTTTATATACGGGACTTTTGGATGTGTACGGATTAAACTGTGGATAAGTGGAGAAGTTTGTGTATAAATGAAAAAAACCCTTTTTAGATGGGTATACTGTTGTTGATAAGTATGTGGATAGTGTGGATATGTTAGAAAATTAACAAAGATAAGGTTGTTTGTAAATATGAGAGTTAAATTTGTCCACATAAGTATTCTGTGCCTATGGTTAAGCACCTGCCTTATATCGACAACAATTTCTGCCAAAAGTATTTCAGGGGACCATCTCACTCTCGTAGTTGTTCCGGAACTGTCTCTTGAAGACATAGAGTTTCTTTCAGCTGATAATGAAAGTTTATGGGACGAAGTTTCAATGACAGGTATAAATGTAAAAGCAGCCGGGCCTTCTTCATACATAAATGAAGCTATCACATTAAGTACTGGAGCCAGAGGAACAGGTGTGGCTGAGTGGAATGCATATAATCGAGGGGAAAAGGTTTTATCAACAGGCAGCCTTTCCGCAGAAGTACAATATAGAAAGCTTCAAGGAACTGCCCCTGTTTCCTCTATTATTCATCCACTTATCCACAGTCTTTCTAAAAAGAATACCCTTGAATCATTTGGTTCTAAACCTGGTTTGTTAGGAGGTCTGTTAGAAGAGAACGGAATTATGACAAATGTAGCAGGGACCAGTGACTATGAAGAGAAAAAAGTAAGATATGGTTCTTTATTTACAATGAATGAAAAAGGGGAGGCAAGGGGCCAGCTTAAGGAAGGAATGGTAAAGGTCCCTCACGCTCCTGGAGGCTGGAAGGTTGATCGTGAGGCTTTAACCGAGTGGCTGGAGAAGGTACGTCAAGAAAACGAAAAGTCATTTAGCGTAATAGAATGGGGAGAATTCTACCGTTTTCATAAGGATAAAGAAAAGATGGATCCCTCCTGGCAAAGAAGTTATCAACAGCAGCTTAGAAAAGAGCTGCAAACCTTTCTCCTTACCTTAAGGAATAACGAGCAAAATTTTATGGTGCTAGGTGTTACCGTGCCTAAGGAATTAAATGATAAAGGGTACCGGATAGCACCGGTAGCTTTGTGGGAAAAGGGCCAGCAGCATGGCTTGCCACTGTATTCTCACACGACAAGGCAGCCTTTTATCTCTTCCAATGTAGACATTGTGCCGACTATTCTATCTTATTTTCAAATTGAGGTTCCAGGAGAGCTTACAGGCACTCCCTTGACAAGAAAGGAAACAGAAGGGGAAGAGGATGGCAGGGAAGCCATGTTTACTCATTTTGACTGGCTGGCTGTTATTTATTCAACAAGGCCTGAAGTCCTTTTATCCTATATAATTCTGCTGGCTTTTCTTTTGTTTAGTTCATTTCTTTACGTGTGGAACAAAAGAGAGGATTCATCTAAAGCAAGGTATTTGCTGCCAGGGGTGCTACTTGGAGGAATGAGTTCACCCTTTTGGTTTTTAGTTACCCCTGTCCTGCTTAAGTCCATTTCTATCTATTGGTATGTGGGCCTTATATTCCTGCTGTCTTTCTTAACGGGTCTTCTTTTAGCTGTGAGGTCTGAGAAGGGAGTCTGGCTGTCATCTTTATTGCTCTTTATCATGGTTTCGTTTGATTTGCTTCTAGGTTCGCCTCTTATGCAGCGATCTTATCTTGGTTATGATCCGTTAATAGGGGCAAGGTATTACGGAATTGGCAATGAATATGCTGGTTTTTACGTTATCTCTGCCTTGTTTATTATTCATTATTGTCTGCGTAAAAAGTTTTGGAAGGCAGGGGGGGTTCTGGCAATCCTGACGCTGTTTTTCCTGGGAGCCTCCTTTCTTGGCTCAAATGCAGGTGCCACATTGTCAGCTGGATTAATGTTTAGCTTTCTTTTCTTTCAGCTGTTATTTCCTTCAGCAGGAAAGCTAAAGAAGCTGGCCCTGGCAGGAGGAGCGTTGATCGGTGCTCTTTCTTTTTTAAAGATTGTGCAGCTTGCAGGTCCTGTCACTCACATAGGAGAGGCTTTCCGACAGCTTGAAGGGGGAAACTTTTCTTATATACTGGAGATCATGATAAGAAAAGCAGAGATGAATTTAAAAATACTTCGTTATTCAAATTGGACCACATTGTTTGTCACAAGTTATGTTGTAGCAGCGCTGCTCTTAATCAAAGGGAAATTCAAGCTTTGGGATGACAGAGACAAAGTGGTCATTAAAGGGGGAGCTGCTGGTTCTATATTTCTTTTGCTGTTAAATGATTCTGGTGTTACAGCCGCAGCCACCTCTATGTTTTTTCTCATATGCGGAGCATTAATTTGGAAACTGCAAAAAGAAGCGTAGATCCTTCTGCGCTTCTTTTTGATTAAGTGTTTTATTGGTCCTCTTCCAGCTGAAGTTCTTCCCATTTTTCCATAAGTTCTTCGGCTTTCAGTCGGGATGTATCTATCTTTTCCTGAAGTTCCTGTGCTTTTTGATGACTTTCATAGATTTCAGGGTCAAGGAGCTTATTCTCCATCTCTTCAATTTCCTGCTCCAAGTCCTCAATTTCTTTTTCGATTGTTTCAATGTCTCTTTTTCGTTTTCTAGCTCGTTTCTTTGCTTCTTTATCAAGAAAATAAGATTCTTTATCCGAACCATTCTGCTCCTCTTGAGAAGAGGAAGATGCTTCTCTTTGACTGCGCAGTTCCTCTCGCTGGCGCTCTTCTTCTTTTTTCATCAGGTAGTAATCGTAATCACCGAGATAGTCTTTTAACCCTTCGCTTGTCATTTCAACTATTCGCGTAGACATCCGATTCAGGAAGTAGCGGTCGTGAGACACAAATAAAAGAGTACCCGGGTAGTCAAGAAGCGCTGATTCCAACACTTCCTTGCTATCTAAGTCTAAATGGTTTGTAGGTTCATCAAAAATTAGAAAGTTAGCCTTTTTCATCATCAGCTTTGCAAGGGCAAGACGAGCTTTCTCACCGCCGCTTAGTTCAGAGACGTGCTTAAGCACATCATCTCCGCTAAATAAAAAATTACCCAAAACAGTGCGGATGTCTTTTTCATTTGTTAACGGGTATTCATCCCATAATTCCTGTAAGACGGTCTTATTCGAAGTAAGCTGGGTCTGCTCCTGGTCGTAATAACCGACTGTAACTTTGCTCCCAAAAGAAATCGTACCATCTGAAGGTTTGACTTTATCGATAATTGCTTTTAATAAAGTAGTTTTTCCAACACCGTTAGGACCAATGAGGGCAACGCTTTCCTTGCGGTTTAATTGCAGATTCAGGTTAGTGAAAAGAGGCTTGCTGCCATCATAGGATACAGTTAAATTATTTACCTTTACTACTTCATTCCCGCTTTGCCGGTCGATATCAAAGGAAAATTTGGCTGATTTCTCATCTCCCAGCGGGCGGCTGAGGCTTTCCATTTTTTCAAGCTGTTTTCGCTTGCTTTGTGCTCTTTTGGAGGTGGAGGCTCTGGCAAGATTACGCTGGACAAAATCCACTAAGCGGGCTCTTTCCTCCTGGTTTTTTTCAAAAGCCTTTTGTTCAAGCTCATAGCGTTTTGCTTTTTCATCAAGGTAAAAGCTATAATTTCCTTGAAAAAGTGTGACTTCCTTCCATGCTACCTCATATACCTTATGAACGATTTTGTCCAAAAAGTAGCGGTCATGGGAGACAATCAAAATCGCCCCTTTGTAGCCGGTTAAGTATTGTTCGAGCCACGTCAGGGTTTCGATATCCAGGTGGTTTGTGGGCTCATCAAGAATAAGAAGCTCTGGCTTGGAAAGAAGGAGTTTGCCCAATGCTAAGCGGGTCTTTTGCCCGCCGCTTAAGCTTGAAATCGGGGTGCTGTAGTCAAAGGAGGCAAAGTTTAGACCTGACAAAATGCTGCGGATGTCGGCTTCGTATTGGTACCCGCCTCTTTCTTTGAACTCTACCTGGAGTTCGTCGTATTCTTTTAGTATCTTTTCATACTGGGCAGTGTTTTCGTACACAGCCGGGGTGGCCATCTTTTCTTCCAGGCGGCGAATTTGTTTCTCCATTTGAATGACCTCAGTATAAATGGAGAGCATTTCATCCCAGATAGACCGATGCGATTCAAGACCTGTATGCTGGGCAAGATAGCCCATTCTAATTCCTTTTGGGGTAATAATCTCCCCACTGTCATAAGAAGTCTGCCCTGAGATAATTTTTAAAAGGGTCGACTTTCCGGCTCCGTTTCTTCCAACGAGAGCAACTCTTTCGCCTGATTTCACTTCAAGCTTTATGTTATCAAGGAGCGTTTCCGCTCCAAACGATTTGGTAAGGTTCACGCATTGCAACAATATCATGTCTCTTCATCCTTGCTATAGAATTGGCAATCATGTTTCACTTCTCTTTAGTGTATCTTATTTAGGTCCCTGCAAAAAGAGAGAGATACATTGAAACGGTCTGAGCTGGCTCAATCTTTTTTACATATTCGTGAATTATGTCGCCTGGGACTTCTGTTCCCATTACATTCAAGAATGAAATGTTGTACAATAAGGAAGGTGAACGGCAGGTCCAACCCAGCCTAGCAGTTTTATAAGTAGCGGCGGTGCAAGAGTTACTTACTCTCGTAAGAATGAACGATACGTTGGAGGCTGCTATGAACATAGATCAACATAAAATACCGCAAGCAACAGCAAAGCGCCTGCCTTTATATTACCGGTTTTTGGAGAACCTCCATACTTCAGGAAAGCAGCGTGTATCATCTACAGAATTAAGTGAGGCAGTGAAGGTTGATTCTGCTACGATTCGCAGGGATTTTTCTTACTTTGGCGCTCTCGGGAAAAAAGGGTATGGCTATAATGTAAGCTATCTTTTATCATTTTTCGAAAAACACTCGAACAGGACGAGCAGACGAATGTCGTTTTGATTGGCGTGGGAAATTTAGGCACTGCACTATTAAGATACAACTTTTCTAAGAATGACAGCACGAAAATTATTCGCGCATTTGATGTAAATGATGATATTATAGGACATGAAATCAGTGGAGTGAAAATTGACGATATGAAAGATATCGCTTCCATTCAGGAGCTGGATGCCACAGTTGCTATTTTAACTGTGCCGGTGGCTGTCGCTCAAAAAACAGCCGATAGAATTGTGGAAGCGGGCATCAAAGGTATCATGAATTTTACTCCTGCAAGGTTAACTGTGCCGCCGCACATAAGTTCATCATATTGATTTGTCGGTAGAACTACAGTCCTTGATTTACTTTTTAAAAAACTATCCTCTTGAAGAAAAAGAGGAACAACTATAAGCGGAGGTGACCCCCTATGCCATTGGGTCCGGGAAGTATTGCATTAATCGTATTAGTAGCACTGTTGATTTTTGGTCCGAAAAAGCTGCCTGAGCTTGGAAGAGCGGCAGGTAATACATTAAGAGAATTTAAGAGCGCTACAAAAGGGTTAGTTGACGATGATGATAACAGCAAGAAGAAGGAAGAAGCTAATCAGGAAAAGTAATAGATAGGATGGGAAAGTAATGTCACAGAACGATATGTCCATTTATGATCACATTGGAGAGCTTCGCAAACGTGTGATCATGATTGTGGTTTTGCTACTCGTGGCGATGATTGGAGGATTTGTTCTAGCTCCGGTGTTAATCGGGTATTTGCAGAGCACCCCTCAGGCCCAAGATTTTCCAATGAATGCTTTTAAGCTGACGGATCCGATTATGGTTTACGTAAACTTTGCATTCTTAACAGGACTCATCCTAATATTTCCATTTCTCTTATACCAATTATGGGCGTTTGTCAGTCCAGGTTTATTAGAAAAAGAGCGTAAAGCCACACTTCTTATATACCGATTTCAACCTTATTGTTTTTTGGCGGACTTGCATTTGCTTACTTTATTTTGTTTCCTTTTGTCATAGATTTTGTAAGCAGGCTGGCTACTACGTTGAATATTACTGAGCAATATGGGATCAATGAATATTTCACTTTCTTGTTTAAGCTGACGATCCCATTTGGTTTTTTGTTTCAGCTGCCAGTCGTGGTCATGTTTTTAACAAGGCTTGGGATTGTTACTCCAGCTTACCTAAGAAAGATAAGGAAAATTGCTTACTTTGTCCTGTTGGTCATTGCAGGCTTTATTACTCCACCGGAGCTGCTGTCACACGTCATGGTGACACTGCCGCTGTTTTTGCTTTATGAAATAAGCATTATTATTTCCAGAATTTCTTATAAGAAAGTCTTGAAAGCAGAACAGGAAAAAATGGAGCAGTGGGCAAAAGAGGATGAAGAAAGACAAGCAAAATAAGAAACCACACTCGTATAGAGTGTGGTTTTTTATTGAGTGTACCTGCCAGGGTTATGGTGGATGAGAGAAAGTTCGAGGCTTACATGGTGGAAACTGTGGTATAGTAATATTGATATTTAGGGAAGCGAAGCGGTGGAATAGTTATGAACAGATTATCTGGAAAATGGATGGTTGTTGTATCCTTGCTGTTTGGAACGTTTACGATGATTTTAAATAACAGCATGCTGAATCCTGCCATTCCTCTTTTCATGGAAGTATTTGAAGTAGATGCAGTAGCTGCAGGGTGGATCATTACGATCTTTATGGTTTCTATGGGAATGACCATGCCGGTTACTGGCTATTTAGGAGATAAATTCGGGAAGAAAAAAGTATATCTAATGGGGCTTTCGTTATTTGTTCTAGGTTCTCTGCTGGGCAGCTTTTCGTGGACCCTGGAGGTTCTTATTTTCTTTCGTGCTATTCAAGGTATTGCCGGCGGAATTATGATGCCCTTGTCCATGGCTTTAATCTTTGAGGCATTTCCTCGTAAAGAGAGAGGAATGGCTACAGGAGTATGGGGCGTAGCTGCAATGATGGCGCCAACGATAGGTCCTACTCTGGGTGGAGTAATTGTTGAAATGGCAACCTGGCATTTTCTCTTTTTAGTCAACGTTCCCTTTGGTTTGCTTGCCTTAGTGGTAGCAACTATGTACTTAAAAGAAGTGCCGACTAATCCTGGTATTCGCTTTGACCGCTGGGGATTTCTTTTTGTTACTCTCGGTGTGGGAGCTATTTTGTTTGCGTTAGGAAACACCTCTTCTCTTGAACATTTGCAGGATCCGTTAAACGTGACCTTGATTCTCCTGGGCCTGGTTTCTATTTATTTTTTCGTCAGGGTGGAGAAAAGGGCGGAATTTCCATTGCTTGATCTGTCTATTTTGCGTATTAAAGCATATTCCCTCAGCATCTGGGTAACAGGGGTTACAAGCGTTGGTCTGTTTGCAGGAATATTTTTAATTCCTTTACTGATCCAGCAGGTATATGGTTTAAGTGCGATCATCACTGGTTTAGTCTTTTTACCGGCAGCTCTGCTGAGCGGAATCTTCATGAGTATCGGGGGAAGAATACTTGATCGCAGGGGAGCGACGGGGATTGTTACTTCCGGAGTCCTTATTCTTGGTGGCGGTACGATCGCCCTTTCATTTATGTCTATGGAAACAGCTTTGTTCTGGATTTTCTTTTGGATGGCTGTAAGAGGAGTTGGGATGGGCTTTTCCAGCATTCCTGCGACTACAGCCGGGATGAATGCTATTCCGGAAAAGGTTGTTTCAAGGGGATCGGCGATGAACAATGTATTCAGACAAATGAGCAATGCCCTCGGAATTGTCTTTGTCTCCATTTATTTTGAAGTGAGGAGATCCCAGCTTTTTGCTGAAAATGGCTTTTCCATTGAAGAAGCAAGCCTGCAGGCGATTAATGAAGGGTTTTTGATTATTGGCATTCTTACTCTTTTGACGGTGCCGGCAGCTTTTATGCTTGGTAAGAAGTCAAAAGAGGCAGAAATGGAAATAGAAAAAGAAGAAGAAAGAAAAAAAGCATAGCTCTGTACAGAGCTATGCTTTTTGTATCATTCCTTGCTATCGGCACGTTTTAATCCGAAGAAACGAAGTCCCACTAATATATCTACAGCCGCAATAGCGGCAAAAAACCATGTCCACACATTCCAGGAATTTTCCCGGACATTTTGCACAGCTAACACGATAAACATAATGCCAATCACTATATACATGGTTCCCATAAATCTTGGGGAAAATCTCATAAAAATAAGCCTCCAATAAATCCTTGCATCTGCTCTAACTGCCTTTGCATATCTTCAAGCCTGTCTCCAAGCACTACCTGCATCAGCACCGCATAAGCATTCATTGCGACGTGGGCTAAGATAGGAACGATAATCCTTCCTGTTTTTACATAAAGGTAAGAAAATACAAACCCAACAGCCATATAAACAAGAAGGTGTTCAAAGTCCAGATGTACAACAGCGAAAATAAGCGCGCTTATTAAAGCAGAGAAAAAGAAATTCATTCGCTTATAGAGTGCCCCAAAAATGACTTTTCGAAAAACAATTTCTTCAAGGATCGGACCAATCAAAGCAACAATAATGGCAAAGAAAGGCATCATCCGAACGATCTCAAGAATTTCTTGCGTGTTTTCTGAACCCGGGTCAATTCCCAAAGCGTATGTTTCAATTAAAATGGCTATATATTGAGCGATAAAGGCGAGAAACACACCAATAATAGCCCATTTTGTCGCATGTCCTTTACTTGTTACTCTCATATTAGGGTGTGGCGAGGAGCCTCTTTCTGGCAGAAGAAGCAATAAAATAATGAGTAACCCGATGACAAAGCTGATGATCGTCCACCATGCGACCATTTGGTTTATATCTGTAAACCCTAATCCCATTAAAAGAGGGATACCAATAATACCTGACAAATGAATGAGGATATAAGTAATAACAATCCACCAGTAGCGTTTATTCAAATTTGTGTCATCCCTTCATACAAATGATGTTTCTCGATGAATACAGTGAATATTGTATCATAATGGCTCTTATAAAAGGAGTAAAACGGCCCGTTCGTCACTAAATCATCAGCAATGGCTAAAAAGAGGGGAGAGAAAAATATGAACAAGAACATCTTATTTCAAAATGCTGTTTTATATGCAGAAGAAGAGAAGGTTAAGAACCCTCTTTTAATAATAAGAGACGGAAGGATTAGTGAAATAGTCAGGAATACGGAGCACCTCTCTACTAAGGAAGACATAGAGCTTCTCCATTTTCAGAAGACGGTAAAGGTGGTTCCTGGTTTTATCGATCTTCATATTCACGGTGCAGCCGGCTCGGATTTCATGGACGGGACGGAGGAGGCCATACGAACGATCCAGGAAAACTTGCCTGCAGAAGGGACTACTTCATTTCTGGCGGCCACCATGACCCAGGGAAAGGAAAAGGTCATCTCAGCATTACAACAAATAAACCTTTCCTCTGGAACAGCTGCCGGAGGAGCAGAGCTGTTGGGTGTTCATTTAGAGGGACCCTTTATTTCTCGAAAAAAGCAGGAGCTCAGCCTACTCAGGAAATTGTTCTTCCTAGTATAGAATTATTTGAAGAATTTCAAGGAGCAGCTGGCGGAAAGATCAGCATTGTCACATTAGCACCTGAGGAAGAGAAGGGGGAGGAGCTTACAAACCACTTATTCAAGAATGGAGTGATTGCATCTATCGGCCATTCCAATGCAACCGGGGAAGAAGCGTTACGTTCTTTTGGGAAAGGGATCAGCCATGCGACCCATTTGTTTAATGGAATGAGAGGGATTCATCACAGAGACATCGGGGCTGCCGGTGCTGTTCTGTTGGATCCCGACGTTTCCGCTGAAATCATTGCTGACGGTGTCCATATTGAACCTTATATGCTTCGACTTATTTACCAGGTCAAAAAAGCTGATAAGCTTATTTTAATTACTGATGCCATCCGTGCAAAAGGGATGAATAAGGGGATTTATGAGCTAGGCGGGCAAGAGGTATACGTGGGAAAGGAAGCAAGACTGGAGGACGGGACCCTGGCTGGTAGTATCCTTCCCATGAATGAAGCCATACAAAATATGATTGAATTCAGCGGATGCAGCTTCGAGGAAGCCATTCAAATGGCATCACTCAACCTGCTAAGCAGGCAGGGGCAGACAGTTACAAAGGCAGTATAAAAGAAGAAAAAGATGCTGATTTTACCGTTTTAAATGATGAGTTTGAAGTAGAAGCAACCTACGTAAAAGGGAGAAAAGCATTTGAGAAATGAGCACCTTATAACTAACCGTGTCATGGAGACGAGGAAAATGTCTAAAGATTTTTGAGTACATTTAAAGGTTTAATGGTATGTATTTGAGGAATAATATAGGGGTGTGTTTTTTACCATGAATAATACGTTTAAGGGAAATTTGTGAAAAAATTAGTTTCAGTACTTGCAAAAAAACTTACAAGTGATTATTATTATAATTGGAATTAGCACTCGACAAACCAGAGTGCTAATAATTAAAAATGTTAGGGATGCGTGATGGCTTCCAGCTTCATGCAACAAATATTAAAGGAGGGTGTTTATCTTGTTAAAGCCTCTTGGTGACCGCATTATCATTGAACAAATCGAGTCTGAAGAAAAAACAGCCAGCGGAATCGTACTTCCTGATTCTGCAAAAGAAAAGCCGCAAGAAGGAAAAGTTGTAGCTGTAGGGAGCGGCCGTGTAACAGAGAATGGTGAAAGAGTAGCGCTGGAAGTAAGTGAAGGCAACTCTGTTATTTTCTCTAAGTACGCTGGGACAGAAGTGAAGTATGAAGGTAAAGAATACCTTATCCTTCGTGAAAGTGACGTATTGGCTGTTATTGGGTAAGACTTGAACACTGCTTACTACATAATTTACTAATAGGAGGTCTTTATTATGGCAAAAGACATTAAGTTCCGTGAAGATGCTCGTCGTGCGATGCTTCGTGGTGTAGATGAACTTGCGAATGCTGTAAAAGTTACTCTAGGACCAAAAGGACGTAACGTAGTACTTGAAAAGAAATTTGGTTCTCCCCTTATCACTAACGATGGTGTCACGATCGCTAAAGAAGTAGAACTTGAAGATGCGTTTGAAAACATGGGTGCACAGCTTGTTGCTGAAGTAGCCAGCAAAACAAACGACATTGCCGGTGACGGTACGACAACTGCAACCGTACTTGCGCAAGCAATGATTCAAGAAGGACTGAAAAACGTTACTTCCGGTGCGAACCCAATGGGAATCCGCAAAGGGATTGAAAAAGCAACTGAGCTTGCTGTAGCTGAGCTTGCGAAAGTTTCCAAGCCAATTGAAAGCCGCGAGTCTATTGCACAAGTAGCTTCAATTTCTGCAGCTGACGAAGAAGTCGGCCAAATCATTGCTGAAGCAATGGAGCGCGTAGGAAACGATGGAGTGATCACAGTAGAAGAATCCAAAGGTTTCTCTACAGAGCTTGAAGTAGTAGAAGGTATGCAGTTCGACCGTGGATACGCTTCTCCTTATATGGTTACTGACTCAGACAAAATGGTTGCTGAGCTGGATAACCCTTACATTCTTATCACTGACAAGAAGATCTCTAACATTCAAGAGGTTCTTCCAGTACTTGAGCAAGTGGTTCAGCAAAACAAGCCAATCCTTATCGTTGCTGAAGACGTAGAAGGCGAAGCTCTTGCTACACTTGTTGTGAACAAACTGCGCGGTACATTTAACGCTGTAGCAGTCAAAGCACCTGGCTTTGGTGACCGTCGTAAAGCAATGCTTGAAGACCTTGCTGCGCTTACTGGCGGAGAAGTGATCACTGAGGACCTTGGCCTTGACCTTAAATCTGCTGATATTTCTCAGCTTGGACGCGCTGGAAGAGTCGTTATCACGAAAGACGACACAACCATCGTTGAAGGTGCAGGAGACCCAAGTGAAATCTCTGCTCGCGTGAATCAATTGAAGGCTCAAATCGAAGAAACTACTTCTGACTTTGACCGTGAAAAGCTGCAAGAGCGTCTTGCAAAGCTAGCAGGCGGCGTAGCCGTAGTTAAAGTTGGTGCAGCTTCCGAAACTGAAATGAAAGAGCGTAAGCTTCGCATCGAGGATGCCTTGAACTCTACTCGTGCTGCAGTAGAAGAAGGAATTGTATCCGGTGGTGGTACAGCTCTTATGAACGTTTATAAAGCGGTAGCAGCTATTGATGCAGAAGGCGATGAGGCTACAGGTATCAACATCGTGCTTCGCGCTCTTGAAGAGCCGCTTCGTCAAATCTCTCAAAATGCGGGTCTTGAAGGATCTGTCATTGTTGAGCGCATGAAAAACGAAAAAGTCGGCGTTGGATTTAACGCAGCTACCGGCGAGTGGGTAAACATGATTGACGCTGGTATCGTTGACCCAACCAAAGTTACTCGTTCTGCACTTCAACATGCAGCTTCCGTATCAGCAATGTTCCTGACAACAGAAGCTGTTATTGCCGACAAGCCTGAAGAAGAAGGCGCTGGCGGCGGCGGAATGCCTGACATGGGCGGAATGGGCGGAATGGGCGGCATGATGTAATGTCGCTTCCCATCCCCTTATGTAACAAGGGATTCTCTTGCTTGAAGAGTTGAAAGTGGGGCAATTGCTCACAAATTGCTCACATTGAGGAAGATTTTATTTTAAGCTTCTCATGAGTTCACTGAACTTGTGGGAAGCTTTTATTTTCCATTAAAGACATTGAAACCATTGTGAATATCTGTGCCCATATCCTAATTCAGACGAATACTAATTTTTTATAAGAAGTATTTTTTTAATTTTCTTTGGTAAGGGACTGAGATAATGACATTTCCATATGTACAGTGAAACGTTAGTAAAGCAAAGTACCACCCTCTTAAAAAACCTTACAAATTTACATGCCACTGAGTTGATTAGTCATCCTTCGCATGATTAGAGTATTTTAGGTATAAGGAAAGACCCCTAGGAGAATAGAGGTCTATAAAGACTATTAAAAGGACTATTAGAATGTTTTATCTTTTGCAGGATTTAACAACTTGCTGAATAGCTTCTATTAATTCCTTTTTTTCAAGCCTATTACTAGTAAGAAATACATCAATTAATGCCTGCAACCCAAAATCGCCCAAGGTTTTGCCTGCGTCCTAACCAATATCCCCTATAATACCTATGCCCTCTAGATAGCCCCAGTAAAACACCAGCATAGCTTCAACTTCTGACTGCACCTTTGATAGTGTTAAGATTTTGTTTTAATGCCATGTAGTAGAAAAGGGACCTACTGTAGTTATTGGTCTTCCACTTCACTCAGAGGATTGGATCACTTACTGTTTTTATCATTGGTATCCAAGTGCTCAATAATATTTTTCAAAGTGTCCTTTGTACCGACATTTCCTGGGAAAATAATATATGGCAGGCCAGGAAATTTACTTCCCGCATCGGTTGTCCATACTGGCACCCCAGGAGAAATTTGACCGGCTACAATCGCTTTTGTAACTCCTAACCCATTTGTACCGATATCACTGGATGTGATTCCACCCTTAGCAATGATAAAGGAAGGGCGAACAGCAAATGACTTTACTACATCAGTGAGGGCATCTGCAATTTTTACGGAAACGGCAAGTTTTTCATCTGCAGAAGAATGTTCAAGATTAACAAGTTCTCTTCTTGTATAAATTACAGCGGTTTGGCCTTGTTCTACCGCTTTCTCTGCTTCATTCCTAATTCTGTTTTGTTCTTCCGAAAATGCCTCTTTATTAAAAACTAAGTGGCAGTCGAACTCAATAAATGCCAGGCTTGTTAGCTGTTTTACTTGCTCAAGCTGTTCGGTTGTCTTCCTAACATGAGAACCAACAACCACTAATCCCCCATTTTTGAAGAACTGTCTCTAAGCTCTTGGCTGCTCAAAAGAGGTCTCGAAGAGATGTTCCCGATGATTTTTGTGAAAGTAGCCCCAGTTCTGAATAAGAACTGTTTTTGTTTAAAAAGAGCTTTTAGCAAGCCAATGCTGAAAACTCGAATGTCTTCCTCATTAACTGCATTCACTATTATTTTTTGAAAAGAAGTCGCTTCCATTAACTTTTCTTTAACTGCTTCTGTATTACCGCTTCGTATGAGCGGCAGGTCAATCGAAATAGCTTCTTCTTTGCTGAATAATCCATTTGTTTTTTCTTCAATATATTCCGCTAAATCGCTTGATGAGAAGCCGAAAGAAGGGTCCTTGGCAAATTCCGTTTCACCAACAGGTATCAAGGTGTTTTCCTGCTTTACATAGTGAACGTTATCGATTGTCCAGCGTCCGCCTTGTTCAAAAAAGGGTATAATAATTTCACCATCAAAGGCAGTTTCTTTTGAACAAGCTTCCAAGGATTGTCTCAAGGTTTCCGTCTCTAAAGGATAGTGACCTCTCATAGTCGAATCACCGCGACTTATAATAAGAAAAGGAATACCTAGTTTTTGAGATACATGATTAATTCTTTTTGCTATCGTTTGATGTACATCTTCTGTTTCTTTCACAGAAAATGAACGGGAGTTAGTTAAAATGAAAAACATTTGGTTTTCTTCATTGAAACCATCCTCTATTGACGTTAGATCCCAGTTGGTATAAACAGAGACTCCGTGCACCGTCTGTACGCCAGTTGGATCATCATCCAGTACGATAATTTTATGTTTGAATTGCCGGTAAAGTTCATCCCATTCTTGTTGAATTGATTTGCTTTGCTGTTGGGGTAATGCTTCTAGTGTTTTCGTTGCATCTAGTTTTGAAGACATTTGAATTATCCTTTCTGTAAAGGGGTGTGCTTTTCGTAATATTTTAGGAGACCGGCATGGTCTAGTTCTGCTTTGCCATCATTTACTAATTCCTTAAACATATCTAATACTTGATTCGTAACAGGCAGGGGAATATTTAGTGTTTCTCCCGTTTCAACTACGTTAGTGAGGTCTTTGGCGTTAATATCAATGCGGCCACCAGCTTTAAAATTTTCCTCTAGTATTAATGGGATCTTAGCTTCTAATACTGCACTTCCTGCTAGCCCGCCTCGAATTGCTTGAAACATCTTCTCAATATCTATTCCAGCTTCTGATGCTAAATTTACAGCCTCAGACATCGCTGCGATGTTTGCGTTTACAATAATTTGATTAGCCAGCTTTGTTGTCGTCCCGGCACCGGTTTCGCCTACTAAAATGACACTGCCAGCAACTCTATCTAAGATAGGCTTAACTTTATTGAATGCAGCTTCTTCTCCGCCGGCCATGATTGAGAGTGTTCCGTCAATGGCTTTTGGTTCTCCGCCGCTTACGGGTGCATCAATAAATTGGGCATCTATTTCCAGAAGTCGTGCATGCAATTTACGAGACATGACAGGAGAAATTGAGCTTAAGTCAACCACAATATGGTCAGAATGAAGCCTGTGAATTAATCCGTCGGTTCCGGTAACTACTTCTTCGACATGAGTGGAGTTGGGCAGCATAGTAAAAATAACATCACTTTTAACTGCCACGTCTCCTGGATTTTTAGCAGGTAGTGCTCCTTTATTTTGTAGATAATCTACCGCATCCCGGTTTATATCAAAAACAGTCACTTGGTAACCGGCTTTTAATAAGTTTTCAGTCATTGGTTTACCCATAATTCCTAATCCGATAAATCCTAATTTCATAGTTCTTACCCCTTTCAAATGATAAGGCTTTCAAGGATATGTAATATTGTATACTATTTAATTAATAATGTATACATTTTGAAAATAATAGTATACAAAAGAAGCTTTTAACTTTATACTTTCAACGGTATAATATAGAAACCAGCTTTATAGATTGGAGGGTAGCGCAAGGTAGGTATCTTGTGGCTAGAATGATATGGAAAAAAAACAATCTGCTTCGTCAATTGCTTATGTATATATCAGAGATCAAATTTTAAATGGATCATTTCCCCGAGGGACGAAATTAACTGAAGTAATGCTTGCAAAGGAGCTGGGTATCAGCCGCACTCCGATAAGAGAGGGCATTCGGAAACTTGAAGAAGAGGGATTGATTCAAAAAAAACGAGTGATTAATCCTACTGAGAAAGATTTGATAAATACGTTTGAAGTAAGGATACTCCTTGAGAGCTACGCGGCGAGAAGTGCGGCTTCCTTTATGACGCCTGCTGAAATGGATGAATTATATAACTGTATTAAGGTTGCAAGAGAGGGTATAAATGATGAGATAATGGCGGCCAACAAGCGCTTCCATGATCTTATTGTTCAATCGAGCAGAAACCAAATATTAATTGATACGATTGAGAGAATGCAATCAATAATCTTTTTATTTAGAAAAACTGTTGTTTATCATAATCGCCCAAACCTCATTGAGGAACATGAAGAGATGTACCATGCAATAAAAAAGAGAGACCCAGACAAAGCTGAAATTCTAATGAAAGACCACTTGAAGGCAGACCTCCAATTCTCTCTTCATGCATGGTAAAGAGTCTAGGTAACCGGAAAGAGATGTGTCGATCTAATGGGAAAACACGTCTAACGAGAAAGTGGTTGAAGCGGGTAGAAATGGGTAATGATTGAAATAGAGAATGTAGACAGTTGTCTGCTTACGATAGGATCGGTGATGCTAGGGGCAGGAATAAAGAAAAGGGAGAAGGTAACAATATTACAGATTATCCAGCTGACTAACTAAACGGGACTCACTGTAGGGTCCCGTTTTTTAATAATAGGAAACTCTGTCTAGAGTAAAAAAGAAGGGCTTCTGTTCTTTTTTAAAGTCCATCATTCCCACGACGGTGTTGTCATCTACTTTTTTAAAAAGGTCCTGAATAGGGTGCTGATCATAAATCATGGCGGCTGTCAGCTTCCCATGGTTTTCATCCATTCGTAGTCTTGCTTTGCTTTCTGTTGTGTGGAGAAGAGGGGAGAAAAAAGGAAAAGCTTTTTTCATTGCTTTTTCAGGGATTTTCTCTAGAGGGAGCTGTAAAGGCAGCAGACCGGGATTCACGTTGTAGAGCAAGCCGGATTTCTTTTGAAACACGAGGGGATGAACGTCTTCATTGTTAATAAATCGTTTTCCGTACCAAGGAACTGCTTCCAGTAAGCCGTTCAGAGGGTGTTTTGTTTTCAGTTCCCTTCCTTTCCAGGTTCCATGCATAAAAGTACGATCCACACATTCCAGCCTTTTAAAAAAGGATGTCACTTCTTTTTCTGTAAGGTCGCTTCTTTTGTACATGGCTTCTAAATCAGCTTTATTCTTCACTCTTTTTCCCTCCTGTTCTTGATTGGTATAAAATAAAAAAACGGCTGGTTTTCCAGCCGAAGAAGAGGGGTTTCACATTATCATGTATTTTCCCAATCACAACGTTTTCTAAACAGGTAACATGAAAAAAGCCCCCATACAAGAGGGCGCGTGGGATCTGATCAATTATTGTAAGAAAGCTCTTTTGATTTATCTCCAAAGCTCTTAGCTTTCTCTTCTGCTTCGTTTTTCTCGGCAATTTTTTGTTTTAAAGTAGCTGATAATACACGATGTAACGATGATTGATAAAACAGAAGCGAATCCGCTTACTAATCCTATTGCGTACATGCCAGTCAGGACTACAAAGAAGTCAAAAAGAAAATTTACTTTTCCAGGGTTCCAATTAAATTTCTTATGAAGGAACAGAGCAAGAATGTTAGCACCGCCAAGAGAGGCGCCATTTATAAATAGTATGGAAATACCAAGCCCAATACTCATTCCGCCTACAACTGCCCCTACGAAGGTTCAATTGAAAAGTCCGGGAGAATAAAAGCTGAGCTGCCAGTCATTACTGATAAAACAGTGACTGCAAAGATTGTAGACAGGGTAAAGTGCCATCCCATTCGAAGAACGGAAAACACATAAAAGGGAATATTAAATTAAAAAGAAAACCAAAGCAAACTGTAATGAGGTAAGGTAGGATACGTTTAAGGAAAGTCCAGCAGTACCGCCGGTCACAATTTCAGCATGGTTAAGAATAACAACGCCCACACTTGTAAGTAAACAACCAAACAAAATATTTATTATTCTTACCATGTGTTGTGTTCTCCTCCTTGAATTTTTTCTCATATATCAATGTTAGAATATATTTTGGGTAAATTACATACAAAAAAGAATGTATTTCATTCCCAAAGCCTTCAATTTAATATAATATAACTTTAAAATCCTTCATTATGGAAAGTGGGTGTCCCATATGGATGAAATTGATACTAGATTGTTAGAAATTCTGCAATTGGATGGCCGTATAAAGATCAGCGACCTTTCAAAACGTTTAGCGTTAAGCAGGCCGAGTGTGGCAGAAAGGCTGCATCGTTTAGAAGAAAACGGTGTCATAGAATGGTACGGGGCTAAGGTTTCTCCAGCAGCAATTGGACGAGGAGTTATGGTCTTTATTCAGGTGAGTGATCTCAAAATAACTCCTAAGGATTTTGAGGAAATGATTAAGGAAGAAACCGATATTATAGAATGTCATCGTGTGACCGGCACCGTAGGCTATTTTCTTAAAGCGGCGTTAACAGATATGGACAGTATGAGGATTCTGATTGACCGGCTGATTCCTTATGGCAATATTAATACCTCTGTCGTTTTAACTTCACCAGTACCCTATCGGACCCTTCTCCCTAAAGCAAAAGAGTAAACACAAAAATCCCTGAATCCTGTGATTCAGGGATTTTTTATGGTGAAAAGGGACAGTCGAAATGTAAAATTTGTAAAAAACCGATAAATTATCTGACAATAAACGGTACAAATTTACAACAGCCATGTAAAGTATGAAGTATCTTTTCACACATTCCACAAAGAGAGGGGATTTGTTTTGCAGACAATAATTGATATGTTAAACGATTTTTTATGGACGTATGTGCTGATTGCAGGCTTACTTGGCGCTGGGGTTTGGTTCACTGTACGTACCCGCTTTATGCAGTTTCGCTACCTTGGCGAAATGTTTAGAGTATTGTTTGACAAAACAAGGGATGTTGAAGGGATGAAGAGTATCAGCTCCTTCCGGTCTTTCTGTATAGGAGCAGCAACGAGAATTGGAACAGGAAACCTTGCCGGGGTGGCGGTGGCGATCACGCTTGGAGGACCCGGGGCGATTTTTTGGATGTGGCTGGTGGCTTTAGTCGGCGGGGCAACAGGTTTCATTGAAAGTACTCTTGCCCAGGTATTTAAAGTTCGGGATAAGGATGCTTATCGCGGAGGGCCTGCGTACTACATTCAGAAAGGGTTAAATATGCGCTGGCTTGGTATTTTGTTTGCTATATTAATTGCTATTACGTTTGGTCTTATCTTTAACTCTGTACAAAGTAATACCATAGCAGGCGCTTTTGATAATGCGTTTGGTATCCCACCTGTTGTGATGGGGATCGTCATGACAGTTCTGACAGCCGCTATTATCTTTGGCGGTGTCCACCGAATTGCAAAGTTTTCGAGTATTATTGTGCCAATCATGGCTGTAGTATACGTAGCCATTGCTATGGTGGTTGTTGCGATGAACTTTAGTGAGATTCCAGCTGTACTTGGGTTGATTGTCCGCAGTGCTTTCGGCCTTGAGCAGGCATTGGGTGGAGGCATTGGCGCAGCAATTATGATGGGTGTCCGGCGGGGACTTTTTTCCAACGAAGCGGGGATGGGAAGTGCCCCGAACGCAGCTGCTACAGCAAACGTTACTCACCCGGCTAAGCAAGGGTTTATTCAAACCTTAGGTGTATTTGTTGATACGCTGATTGTCTGCTCAGCTACTGCCTTTATTATCTTGCTTAATGCTGACTTTGCTGGAACAGGAGCCGAAGGGATTGGCCTTTTGCAAGATTCCCTGAGCCTTCAAATAGGCGGCTGGGCCAGTTACTTTGTTGCTTTTGCGATATTTACCTTTGCGTTTAGCTCCATTATTGGAAGTTACTACTATGGTGAAACAAATATTGAATTTATAAGAAAGAACAAAGCATTTGTGAACATTTACCGTTTATTAACTATGGCGTTGGTAATGTTTGGTTCCACAGCCAGTCTAGGACTGGTTTGGGACTTAGCAGATGTATTTATGGCCTTGATGACAATTATCAATTTAGTCGGGATTGTGCTGTTAGGTAACATTGCATTCAAGGTTCTAAGGGATTACGAAGAACAGCGTAGAGAAGGACTTGATCCTGTATTTTCTCCTTCTAAACTAGGGATTGAAAATACGGAAGCATGGGAAGAAGAAGAAAAATCAGACAAAATGGTTGTATAAGAAAAGAGTTAAAAGCCGTTGATACTGGTTCAATTTTGCTTTTAAATTTCATTCAAAATGGTATTGATTATCTCATGAAGGTGGTGTATTATATTTTCACAAGCTGCTTTGTGCGTGACTAATATATGTTTCAACCTTTAAGCTAAAATAGGGAGTTTTACATTGAGGTATGGAAGTCAAGCCTTCATGAAAGTAAGAAGGAAGACGGAAGTATTTCTGCAAACACCCACTTTCTGAAGTGGTGGTTTGGAACTCTATTATTAAGCGGCATAGCGGCCAAACTTTATCTGCAAAGGTCAATTCCTATATGGAATTGGCTTTTTTTACATAAAAAAATAAGAGCTTTCTATAAGAGAAGCTCTAATAATCTTTAAGTACAGGTCTGAAGCTTTCTTTTGTTTGGTCTATTCCTTGATATTCATTTAAGAGAACATCAAGTTTTTGACTACAGGTTACTGTTTTGGTGTGAGTCAGACCGAAACGTTTCGCTGTATAGAGCATTTCTTTTCTTTTTAGTTTGATCAAAAGCTGTAATAAATATTTCCTTTCATTCATTTCCTTTTCCTCCAGCTAGTAGTTGCTTTTGGTCTAGGCATATCTGAAAAAAACTCAGCTGTTCAAAAGCACATAGCTCATCATACATGCTGCCGAATAAAAATTCTGTCGAAATGTAGGATGTTCAAATATTTTTTCAGGAATATTTTCTTCTATAGAACTTTTTTACCGTTCTTTGAAGTTGTTCTGCTTTCATCCCATATCAGCTTCTCTACCAAGTAAAACTTAGAACCTGATAGCAGAGTTTATCTTACCTGAATCTTACCAAAACGGTTCCGTAGACTAGTGTTCCTCCAGGTTATGAACCTGCTTCAAGGGTGAAATTGAATAGAGAGTTTTTTTTAATTCTATCAATTTTTGGATGTAAAAAAGAAGCCAAAGAAACGAGTAGAATGTTATGATAAGGTGGAGCAGTTGTGCTCGCAGGTAAAGTGAAAAATGGAGGAATAGATGTGAAAATAGATCGTTCCGCACTTCAGACAGTGATAGAGAATATAGAGCGTGTGGTTGTAGGTAAGCGGAAAGAAATAGAATTAAGTCTCACCGCTCTTTTGGCTAAAGGACATGTACTGCTAGAGGATGTTCCTGGGGTGGGGAAAACAATGATGGTTCGGGCCATTGCCCGTTCAATAGGCTCTGAATTTAAGAGGATTCAATTTACCCCTGACCTTCTTCCATCGGATGTTACAGGGGTTTCTGTATACAACCAAAAGTCTATGAGCTTTGAATATCGCCCGGGACCGGTAATGGGCAATGTAGTTCTGGCAGATGAAATCAACCGAACATCTCCTAAGACTCAAGCCGCTTTACTCGAAGCGTTAGAAGAGAGCAGTGTAACGGTTGATGGAGAAACGAGAAAGCTTCAGGAATTGTTTTTTGTGATGGCCACTCAGAACCCTATTGAATATGGTGGCACCTATCCACTTCCTGAGGCACAGCTTGACCGCTTCTTATTCAAATTAAAAATGGGTTATCCAGACTATGAGGAAGAGCTGGAAGTGTTAAACAGGATCGAACAAGGTCATCCCATTGAAGAAATTGAACCAGTGTTAACTATAGAAGAAATCATAGATATGCAGAATGAAGTGAAAGAAGTTTACGTGGATCAGGTTGTTAAACACTATATTATTTCACTTGTGAATGAAACAAGAGAACATAAAGAAGTCTATCTTGGAGTGAGCCCACGAGGATCAATTGCATTAATGAAATCTGCCCAGGCTTTTGCTTACATTAATGGAAGAGAATATGTGATTCCAGACGATGTTAAGGAATTAGCTCCTTATACTTTGAGTCACCGTATGATCCTGCGGTCAGATCTCCAAATGACTAATCGGACTGGTGAAGATATCGTAAGGGACATTCTTTCACAATTAAAGGTGCCTGCCACCAGGAAAGAAGCTGTTCGCTAATGGAGGAAAAGGGCCGCCAGGCTGTAAAGGCCATGAAATTCTTTTTCCTCCTTTTGCTTCTTGCTGGCTTATATGCCTATGCCATGTTTCAAGGCGGATTTGTAAGCTGGTTTTTGTTTTACAGTGCTGTTTCTTTGGTAGGGATAAATCTTCTATTTGTTCTATTTCCCTGGAGGATGGTAGAGGTCAAGAGAAGTATTGAGACAACGACGCTTCCTAGCGAAGGAATTTGTGAGGTTACCTTAACTGTTACAAAAAAAGCTCCGTTTCCCCTTCTTTATTTCGCCGTTAAAGACAATGTGCCTGAAGGATTGCAGGGGACTGGGAAACCTGCAGGCATGGTCTTTTTTTCCCCATCGGAAAGACGTTCACCTATTCCTATGAGGTAAAGGGTGTACAACGAGGTGAATATGTTTTCTCTTCAATTGATCTTCAGGCAGGAGACATGTTCGGCTTCTTTAAAAGGCAAAGAAGAGCAGAAGAAAAGACAACACTCCTCGTTTATCCTTCTATTCACCCTTTGCGTAGTTGGAAGACTCACATGGAGAAGGATGCTGAGACTGAGGCTATTTCAACAAAAGTTTTAGAAGAAGCCTTATCCGTAGCAGGGGTCAGAGAATACGTACCTGGGGACAGAATGACAAGTATTGACTGGAAAATTTCTGCCCGGGCTGGAAAGCTGGTAACAAAGGAATTTGAGGCTCAAGAGGGAAAAGGCTACACGTTGTTTTTCGATCCATTTCAAAAAACAAAGGACCATACGTCATTTGAACTTGCCATAGAGTTTTCAGCTTCATTAGCTGATTTTTGTTTAAAGAAAGGAATACCATTGGGCTTCTTATTGATGCAGGTTGATAAAGAGAAACTGGAAAAGGCAAGCAGTAAAGCTCATTTTAAAGAGGTTTTTGAAGAGCTCTCAAAAGCCTCTCCCCAGTTACATTCATCCGTGCTCCATTCCCCGCCCAGCCTCGAGAAGAAAGATGGAGTTGTATATGTAGTTACTGATGTAAATGAGAAAGTAAAAGATCATATACAGCAGCTTTTATACCAGAGAAGAGAGGTTATCGTAATCTTTGTAAATACACGGTCCTTCGATGATAAGAGCGGTGAATTAAAGATACTGGATAATATAAAGCTTCAGGGTGCACAGGTGTTTCATGTGAAAGATTATCAATTTAATATAGATGCTAGGTAAGGACAGGTGGGAAAATATGAGGAGATTAGTAGGGTCCTTGCGTACACCCCGTCACTTTTTTGTTTATATGCTTGGTTTTTTACTGTTAACTGAGTGGCTGATGCCTCTTCCTGCTGTATCGGATACAGGTTTCATCTCTTTGTATGTAGGGGCAACAGCGCTCTTTTTTATGCTGACTTTTTTTAGAATTCCCTGGTGGCTCTCATCCCTTTAATGGGGATCATTATTATGTACGGGCTCCATCTTATATTTTTTCCGTATACATTTATGAGTGGTCCCTGGTGGCAGTTCTTCCTTTCTGATATAGGAGCGAACCTTTCATTAATAGCAGGTGGAGAATGGTTTTTCCTAACGGAAATGTTCAGGAGTTTTCTCTTTTTTATTTTAATGGCTATTATGAGTTATTTGATTTATTTCTGGGTGATTTACGTCCGGCGTATTTTTTTCTTTTTTGTAGTGACAGTAACGTATATTGCGGTTATGGATACTTTCCTTCCATACGACGGAACGTTTAGTATATTAAGAGTGTTTTTCATAGGGTTTCTTTTACTTGCTGTCCTCCAGTGGGACCGTGTGACAGGGGAATTTCCTGGCAGGGTAAAGTCCGGCCTGTGGGTTAAGTGGACATCTCTGGCTTTGGTTCTATTGTTCGTAGCAGGAAGCGTGGGAATCGCTGCTCCTAAAGAGGAACCTCAATGGGAGGATCCGATGCCGTTTTACAAAACCAGTCTGGGGTGAACCCAGGAGGGAGTGGAGAGACGGTAGAAGGCACACAGCGCATTGGCTACGGAGATAATGATGAAAGGTTGGGCGGAGGATTTGAGATGGATGAGTCCCCTGTCTTTCGAGCCTGGGCAGAACGAGGCCACTATTGGCGCGGTGAGTCAAAGAATGTCTACACAGGTCACGGCTGGGATGCTGATACTCCGGAAGAAAGAGCTCCTCAAAGCATGCACTATGAGGAAGGCATTCCTGTAGAGGAGCTGGACACAACGATAGAATTTGCGGAAGGAAGATCCTACGGCTTGCTATTCTATCCAGGGGAGCTTAGAGATGTGAACGTTCCCGGTGCTGACGTCACTCCATCAGTTGACCGGCATACAGGCCAGGCGGAAGTCCACTCAGAAGGATCGCATCTTGAATCTTCCCCCTATGAAGTATCTTATTCTTACCCTCAATTTCCTATCGAGAGAATGAGGGAGAATGCTTCAAGTGATCCTGATGATATTGAACACTATTATTTACAATTGCCAGACGAGCTTCCAGAACGGGTGGCAGATTTAGCTGAAGAATTGACTTCCGGGCACGATAATCGATATGACAAAGCCCGGGCAGTAGAAAGTTATTTAAACAGTTCAGAGTTCACTTATGAGACAGAAGATATTGCTGTGCCTGAAGAAGGACAGGATTATGTTGATCAATTTTTATTTGAAACCCAAGAGGGTTATTGTGACAACTTCTCTACCTCTATGGCTGTCCTCCTTCGTTCAGTTGATATTCCGACGCGCTGGGTCAAAGGGTTTACGAGGGGAGAAGAAGTAGAATATACAGCAGAAGGTTCTCTCTACGAGATTACAAATGCAAACGCTCATTCCTGGGTAGAAGTTTATTTTCCGGATGTAGGATGGGTTCCTTTTGAACCGACTCGGGGATTTTCATCTTCCTTTGATTATATTTTTGAAGAAACAGGCTTCCAGGATGAGGATTGGGAAGCAGAACAAACGGATCCATCTGAGGCAGACGTTGAGGAAGAACAAGAAGAGGGAGCTGCAGAAGAAGAGGAAGAAGAGGAAGCAGGAGCGGCTTCCGTAGAGGGGAGTATTCCCTGGTGGGTCTTTGCACTTCTGGCTGTTTTAGCTTTAACAGCGTTTATTTTTAGGCATTCGGTAATGAAACAAGTGACTCTCCTTCGATATAAAAAGGTTGAAACAAGCGAGGCGGCCTCTTTCATGAAAGCCTTTGAATCCCTCCTCTGGCTTTTAGGGTTTAATGGTATGAAAAGGGAAAACGGAGAAACACTCCGAGAATTTGCTGGCAGAGTCGATGAGGCATATGGGACAAAGGAAATGAGCTTACTGACAAGCTATTACGAAAAAATGTATTATGGAAATAAAACCACAGGCCCTGCAGACTGGAGCAGTGAAAAGAATGTCTGGGCAGGCCTCGTGAAGCGAATCGAGCCTTGACCGCAATAAAAGCGGTTGATAGAATATAACTCGTGTTTTAATGCAGAGAAGTCAACGTCATACACCTTCGTATATCCTGGGGATAGGGCCCAGAGTTTCTACCTGGTTACCGTAAATAACCAGACTACGGAGGCAGAGATATAATAGCTGAAGAATAAGCATGAGAAGCTAGAATCTGCCTTTGTTTTATTAGGTAATTCTGGCTTCTTTCTATTTAGGGGAGTTATTTTTGAAAATAGTATCCTGAATTTCAAGAAAACTTTTCTTTTTCTTCACTTTTCGTTAGGATAGTGGAGAATAATAAGAACATATGTCGGTTTATACAGAGCTTATTCATATCAAAGAAATACAGATAAAGGTGGAGAGAAAATGGAAAACATCCATGAGAAAATCATTGTGTTAGATTTTGGCGGTCAGTACAATCAGCTCATTACAAGAAGGATTCGGGATTTGGGAGTCTACAGTGAGCTTCATCCCAATTCTATATCTGCTGAAAAGGTAAAGGAAATGAAGCCGACTGGAATTATCTTCTCCGGCGGGCCAAATAGTGCTTACGTGGAAGGAGCACCAGGCTGTGATGCGGAAATCTTTGAACTTGGCATCCCTATCCTTGGTATTTGCTACGGCATGCAGCTTATGACTCACCATTTTGGCGGGAAAGTAGAAGAAGCCTCTCACCGTGAATATGGAAAAGCTCTTATTACTGTCGAAAACAACTCCCTTCTTTACAAAGATCTTCCAGAAGAGCAATCTGTATGGATGAGTCATGGTGATTTAATTAAAGCTCCTCCAGAAGGATTTACGGTTGATGCAACCAATCCATCCTGCCGGTAGCGGGAATGAGTGATGAAAGCCGGAATTTTTATGGCGTTCAATACCATCCAGAGGTAAGACATACACAATTTGGAGACGACCTGCTAAAAAACTTTGCATTTGAAATCTGCGGGTGTAAAGGCGATTGGTCCATGGCCAATTTTGTTGACGAGCAGGTTGAGCTGATCAGAGAACTTGTAGGCGAAAAGAAAGTACTGTGCGCCTTGAGCGGTGGAGTAGACTCCTCAGTTGTAGCTGCTTTAATCCATAGAGCCATTGGCGATCAGCTTACGTGTATGTTTATTGATCATGGTCTTCTTCGTAAAGATGAAGCCGAAGGTGTAATGGAAACCTTCAGCGGTGACTTTGATATGAATATGATTAAAATCGACGCGCAGGAACGTTTTCTCTCTAAGCTAAAAGGGGTTTCCGATCCTGAAGAAAAGCGTAAAATCATTGGTAATGAATTTATTTACTTGTTTGAAGAAGAGGCCGGCAAGCTGACAGATATGGATTATTTAGCACAAGGAACTCTCTATACTGACATTATTGAAAGTGGAACAGATACGGCTCAAACAATTAAGTCTCATCACAATGTGGGCGGCCTTCCTGAAGACATGAAGTTCGATTTAATTGAGCCTTTAAACACTCTCTTTAAGGATGAAGTACGTAAGCTTGGAACCGAGCTTGGGGTGCCTGATGAAATCGTATGGCGTCAGCCATTCCCTGGGCCAGGCCTTGGTATCCGTGTTCTTGGTGAAGTCACAGAAGAAAAATTAGAGATTGTCCGCGAATCCGATGCCATTCTTAGAGACGAGATCAAAAAAGCCGGCTTGGACCGTGAGATTTGGCAGTACTTTACGGCTCTTCCTGATATGCGCAGTGTAGGGGTAATGGGAGATGCTCGTACGTATGACTATACAGTAGGTATCCGTGCTGTGACTTCCATTGATGGAATGACTTCAGACTGGGCTCGTATCCCGTATGACGTGCTTGAGAAAATATCAACTCGAATCGTAAACGAAGTAAAGCATGTAAATCGAGTAGTGTACGATATTACTTCAAAACCGCCTGCGACAATTGAGTGGGAATAAATTACCGAATAATTACAAGGGAAATATAAATATTGTTCGTTTTTTCTGTTGACTCACGACGTGATTGCTGATAAAGTAAAAAATGTCGAAAGTCGTCATGTAAATATGTTCGTATAATCGCGGGAATATGGCCCGCGAGTCTCTACCAAGCTGCCGTAAATGGCTTGACTACGAAAGATCTACTGCAGAAAAACGAACGGACTATTTTCTGTAAGGATTTTTTGTTGTTGATGCTTCAGGTAGATACCTGAAGCATTTTTTATTGCTCCCAGGAGACCATGGTGCTAGATAGAACATACTTTCAACGGCTGCAGGCAATAAAAAAGTTCTGTAAGGAACAATATATTATAAAAGCACTGGAGAAAAGAAAGTAGGGGAAAAGCATGGATCGGTACTTTAATTTTAAAGAACATAACACCAGCTACCGCCAGGAAGCGGTTGGCGGGTTAACGACATTTTTGGCCATGGCTATATATTGTTTGTCAATCCACTGATATTGGCGGACGCAGGCATGGATGAAGGGGCGGTTTTTACAGCAACAGCGTTAGCTGCGGCTTTAGGAACTCTCATTATGGGACTTGTTGCTAAATATCCAATAGCTCTTGCACCTGGAATGGGTCTCAACGCATTTTTTGCATATACAGTCGTGCTTGGAATGGGGATTGAATGGCAGCTTGCTTTGTTTGGAGTATTTGTTTCAGGTATTATCTTCATTATCATTTCATTATTAGGAATCAGGGAAGCTATCATTAATGCAATCCCTGCTGAGTTGAAGTATGCTGCTGCAGCTGGTATTGGTCTTTTCATCGCTTTTATCGGCTTGAAAACGCCGGCATCGTTGTGCCTATGAAGCAACCGCAGTTACGCTTGGAGACATGAGCGAGGCAACAACACTGCTGGCAGCCTTTGGTCTTGTGGTAACTGTCATTTTAATGGTTAGAGGATTTCGTGGAGGAATTTTCTACGGGATGATTATCACGTCAATTGCTGGAATCATTGTTGGCTTAATTGATATGCCAAGCCAAGTAGTAGGTTCTGTACCAAGCCTGGCACCAACCTTTGGTGTCGCGATTACCAGCTTGTTTGAAGTCGAATGGACCACTACCTTAATGGTCCAGCTGTTAATCGTAATATTAACTTTCTTGTTTGTGGACTTTTTTGACACCGCTGGAACACTATATGCGGTAGCAAACCAAGCCGGTTTTGTAAAAAATAATAAGCTTCCTAGAGCTGGTAAAGCTTTGCTGTCTGACTCTTCTGCTTCATCTATTGGAGCACTGCTTGGAACATCAACAACAACAGCTTATATTGAATCATCGGCAGGTGTGGCTGCCGGAGGGAAAACCGGGTTCGCATCAGTCGTGACAGCTGGATTATTCTTGATTGCTATGTTCTTTTCACCGCTATTAGCTGTGGTAACAGAGGAAGTAACATCCGCTGCATTAATTATTGTAGGGGTGTTAATGGCAGCTTCCCTTGGCCTTATCGATTGGAAGAAGCTTGAAATTGCTGTTCCGGCTTTTCTAACGGTTGTCGCCATGCCTTTAACCTACAGCATTGCAAACGGAATTGCCCTTGGTTTTCTTTTCTACCCAATTACGATGGTAATGAAAGGACGTACAAAGGAAGTTCATCCTATCATGTTTTTATTGTTCTTTGTTTTCCTTGCTTACTTTATCTTTCTTGGAGAATAAATAAAATGCCTGCCTGCTTTCCCTTATTGAGGAAGCAGGCTTTTTTGTATCTTGATAAAATGTTCAAGTCAGGTGAGGGGGAAGAAGGGGAGGACAACCTTGAAATTTGAGCATCTCACTATGTACAAAGGATTGCTTTACAGCAGACCGAAAAAATCAGTCATAAACATAAGAAATAAAATGGCAGCAAAAAAGAACATTTGACTTACTGTGTAAAGGCAGGCTTTTGGATGAGACGCGTATTTCCACTCCATCACCGCTCGAACACTTTCAACCAGAAAGTAGTAGCCCAAAGGTATAATCAAAGGTGAGTGCAGCCAGGTGAGCTCTGCAGGCTGCTTTGTTGGTTCTCGTCCGTTATAAGCCGTGACAAGCACACTCAATGCTAACAGTCCAAGAAAGGTGAATTGGAGAAAAGAGTCGATTTTCTTATGAGTATCGTTGACATAGTCATTGGTAAACCACGGTTTCTTCTTCAGGTTAAGCCATTTTCTCATCCCTGCATTAAACATAAGAAACAGCAGGCTAATACCACTTAAAAGAATAATCAAATTTACCCAAAATAATAGATCCGTGCCATACATAAACAATTTTCCCTCTCCATTATCTCGTAGAATAATCTTCAACCAGTGTAACAAGAAAAAAATAGATAAAAAAGAAATAAAAGGAATAAAAGAGCTCTGTTTCTCTTTTTAAAATCCATATATTTTTATTCTAATACTGGAAGTGAAGAGAAAATAAAAAGTTTTAAAAAATAAAAAGAAGGATAGAATAAATGTTGACTTATGTCGAAAACCTTGTTATATTTTAGAAACATTCTTCTTGCGAGATAATATAACAAAGAACGCAAATGATCTGAATCTCATCATATAATGAGAAAAATGGGGCATTAGCTCAGCTGGGAGAGCGCCACACTGGCAGTGTGGAGGTCAGCGGTTCGAGCCCGCTATGCTCCACCAATACAAATGAACATTCTTGAATACAGCAAGTTGAATTTATGAAACCACGCAGTTCTCCAATCGGGGGGCTGCGTTTTATTATGGATACGGGTGTGGCCATTCTGCACCTGTATTTTTTTGTAGTTTAATAATTTTAGTTCAGTATAAATAAAGCGCTTCCCTTATTCATTGATAGATGCCCTTAAGAGGCCTTATAATATAGGTGAGTCTGTAAGGAGTGGAAAAAGAGAGAAATGCATACAAATACGAGGAAAACTGGAGGCGTATGATGAATTCTTTCAAAGCATTAGTTGTGGATAAAAGCGGAGATGAAGAGGTAAGTGTCAACGTAAAAGAGCTCCAACAAGATGACCTTCCTGCAGGTGATGTACTGATTAAAGTCCATTATTCCAGTGTGAACTTTAAAGACGGACTTGCTGCAACCAAAAATGGAAACATCGTATCCAGTTATCCGATGGTGCCCGGCATTGATCTTGCCGGAGTCGTAGAGTCATCGGATAGCAGCTCATTTTCTAAAGGTGATAAGGTCATTGTAACAAGCTACGATCTTGGCGTGGATCATTTCGGCGGATACAGTGAGTACGCAAGAGTTCCATCGGAATGGGTAGTGCCGCTGCCTCAAGGTCTATCCTTAAAAGAAGCAATGATTTTTGGCACAGCTGGATTTACTGCAGGGCTGTCTGTCATTAGGCTTCAAGAGGAAGGTGTTACTCCTGAAGATGGGCCGGTTCTAGTATCAGGAGCTACCGGAGGAGTCGGAAGCATGGCTGTGGCTATGCTTGCTAAGCTTGGATATGAGGTGGTAGCAAGCACAGGCAAAGAATCAGAACATAATTATTTAAAAGAACTGGGAGCATCTGAAATTGTGTCTCGTGAAGACTCAACCCTGAAAAAATCAGGCCCCTTGATAAACAAAGATGGGCAGGAGCCGTCGACCTGTTGGCGGGGAGACATTGTCTTATATTCTAAGCACCGTAAAGTATGGTGGGGCAGTCGCGGTAAGTGGACTGACTGGAGGCACAAAGGTACCGACGAGTGTGTTTCCTTTCATTTTGCGAGGCGTAAATCTAGTTGGAATAGATTCGGTCCATTGTCCAATGGAACGTCGTCAGAACGTATGGGAACGTCTGGCAGGTGATCTTAAGGTAGAAGATTTGCTTGAAACCATAGAGGATACAATTACTCTTGAAGAACTGCCTGACACGTTATCAGAGATTTTACAAGCAAAGGTAAGAGGAAGAAAAGTGGTAGAGCTATAACCTAAGAGTAGTGCTGCAGCCATAGAGAGTGGCTGCAGTTTTTATGGGGACTTGTGCCTTAGTAGAGATCGTGAAGAAGGGAGACCGGGAGCTGGAGCATAAGAAGCTCGGGTTTTGATATAAATTTGAATGTATTTAGCATTTAATTTTACATATTTTTTTGCTGTTCCTTAAGCCAGACAAATCTTTGAAAACCGAAATCAACAACAAAGACATCTGTTGGTTCTCGGGTCTCTACCTTTTATTTTAACTACTCTATTTTTTCCTTACTGTCATCCATATCTCACTTTTATTCTCTTTACTCGCAAGTATTTCCGGCCCCTCTACATGCTCGTATCCAGAGGAAGGAAACCATTCCGAATAGATTCTTCCCCAGGCATCTTGCACTTTATCCCAATCGCCCTCCACCTCAAACACCGCCCAAGTATTCTTTTGAATCTCAAGCTCTTCCAAATTTTCTGGGCATTGTTTCGTTGTAGCAGCTGCAATGTAGTAATCCAGTTCGCCATGTTGACTTCGTTCCTCAGAAAAATTTGTACATACATTGATGATCCCTCTAGGTTCTAATTCAGCTAAGCTTTCAATTTGTGTATATGTTTTATCACTAATAGACTCCCACATCCCCGATATTTCAGGGTTTGTACCTGCAGGCACCAGTGTAATCCTTTTTTCCAACCTGCCACTCGAAATGCGCTTTTCTCCTCAATTCTGTAATTCAATTCTGTTCCTCCTTTTATTGTTAGTTGGAAGGTCATTTTTGGAAAAGCTTTGAGTGAATGAGCATGGAGGCGTGCCTCTGTCGGAGTAACTCCATGAAGGCTTTGAAAGGCTCTTGTAAAGGCATCTGGTGAATGATAGCCATATTTCATTGCTATATCTATCACCTTTTCAGTGCTATTCTTCAAATCAAAAGCAGCATGTGTCAGTCGACGTCGTCTGATATATTCTGAAAGTGACACGCCAGCCAGGAATGAAAACATTCTTTTAAAGTGGTATTCCGAACATTGTGCAATTCTTGAAACTTCTTGAAAATCGATTTCATGCATCAAATTATCTTCAATATAGCTTATTGCTCCATTCATATTTTCCAGTGAATCCATCATCATGACCTCCCTTTCAACAATAGAATAACAATTATGGTGCAATGGACCCGACTATTGGTGCACACTTCTGCAGGGTTGATGATCATGCTCTTACATACAAAAATCATTACACACGTTCGTAATATATGGGTATCCAGGCATAATTCCAGGTGACTTTTTCTTATTTGGGCTTATTTATCGGTAGTCTGGATCGAAATATTTGTCCTTGCTTCAGTTGTTTCATTCTAGCGTTTTAAGCAAAAACTCATTTATTTATACCACTTTGCTTATAAACAATCTGCTAAAACCTACATTGAATAAAAGCCTATACATCCTGAAAAACATGTTTGCAGGATAAAAATCGGGTATAGGACAAGTAAGAGTATTTACTGACTCAAGTATTACTGCGTATAAGGAGGAAAAAGCATGAGTCTGGAAATCAAAGGGCTTGGGAAAGAAATAGAAGAAACACTTATAGAATACAGACGTTACTTTCACGAAAACCCAGAATTAAGCCAAGAGGAAGAGCATACCTCAAAAACGATTCAGAAATTTTTAGACGAGCATGACATACCATATGAAACTGGGTTTGCCACCCATGGTATCCTGGCGATTATTGAGGGAGAAAAGGAAGGGAAAACGATCGCTCTTCGTGGGGATATGGATGCATTGCCTATCGATGAAAAAACCGGACTCCCTTATGCTTCAAAGAAGGAAGGGGTCATGCATGCGTGCGGGCATGATGCTCATACTGCCATGTTGATGGGGGTTGCGCTTATCTTAAAAAAGAAGCAGGATAAGCTGCCCGGCAAGGTTCTCCTTGTCTTTCAGCCAGCGGAGGAGCTTTCGCCTATCGGAGGCGCTGAAGATATGATGAAAGACGGGGTGTTTTCTAAACACAAGCCTGATGCCATCTTTGCCCAACACGCTCAGCCAGAATTGGAAGTGGGAGAGGTAGGGGTGCTTTCTGGACCCGTTCAAGCGAATTCTGACCGCTTTAAGATAACTATTAAAGGAGAAGGAGGGCATGCCAGCAAGCCTCATCAAGGGAAGGATGCAATTGTGGTTGCAGGACAAGTGATTAGTGACCTGCAAACCATTATCAGTCGAAGCGTGGACCCTTTAGAGTCTGCTGTGCTGACTCTTGGAGAAATCCATGGTGGGAAACGCTATAACGTTCTTCCTGGCGAAGTAACCATAGAAGGAACACTTCGCACGTATAAAGATGATGTAAAAGAAACAGCAAGAAGCCGAATGGAAGACATTCTCTCAGGCCTTGAAGAAGCAATGGGGGTGACAATTCAGCTGGAATATCTGGATGGATATCCTGCAGTGGTAAACTCCAAAGAATGGGAAGAGACATTGCGTTCTTCCGTAGAAAAAATTGTCGGGCAAAAATCAATGCCAGAAGTACAGCCGAGCCTTGGTGGAGAGGACTTTGGGCGGTTTTTAGAAGAATATCCGGGCTTCTTTTATTGGATTGGCACAGCCATTCCTGGAAGGGAAAGACAGAAGCCTCTTCATGATGAGGAATTTGAATTTAACGAGGATACGTTAGTACCAGGGACAGAAATCATGGCCCAGCTTGCAGTGGATGCCTTGGAAAACCTGGCACAGAAGTAATGTCAAAAAGGACTTCGCAACATGCGAAGTCCTTTTTTAAATCATTATTCATTTTTAAATTTTTCTTCAAGGACACGGCAAAGCTCGGTTCCAACGGCGCTAGTCGAAGCATCGCCCCCTAAATCAGGAGTATTTGCTTTTTTCTCAGTTAGTACAGTTTCGATTGCTTCTAAAACGCGTGCACCCCAGTCTTCGTGACCAAAGTGGTCTAAAATCTGACTGACTGACCACACGGCAGCCAGAGGATTTGCAATGCCTTTTCCAGCAATGTCAGGAGCGGAACCGTGAACAGGCTCAAACATGGATGGGTAATTTCGTTCCGGGTTAATGTTTGCTCCGGCAGCCAGACCAAGTCCTCCGGCTAAGCCTGCCCCTAAATCTGTTACGATATCTCCAAACAGGTTGGAGGTGACAACGATTTCAAATCTTCCGGGGTCAGTGACAAAGAACATGGCCGCTGCATCAACCAAGTAAGAATAAGTGGTGACTTCCGGATAGTCCTGACTTACTTCTTCAAACACTTCATCCCAGAATACCATCGAGTAATTGAGGGCATTCCCTTTGCTTATGCTTGTTAATGATTTACCGGATTCTTTCGCAATTTCAAAAGCGTGACGGATAATTCTTTCCGTTCCTTTTCGGGAAAAGACCCCAGTCTGCAGAACCACTTCTTCAGGCTTTCCTTTAAAAAGCCAGTCGCCTGCACCGGCATACTCTCCTTCACTATTTTCACGTACAACGAGCATATCGATGTTTCTGAGCTTTGGATCGTCCTTTAACGGAGTGGATGAGCCATTTAATAGTTTTATAGGGCGGAGGTTCACATACTGATCAAAGCCTTTTCTTATTTTCAACAAAAGGTCCCATAAAGAAATATGATCAGGAACACCTGGAAATCCAACAGCTCCTAAATAGATTGCATCAAAGTCCTTTAATTTTTCAATGCCGTCATCATCCATCATTTTTCCGTTTTCCGTGTAATATTCACAACCCCATGGGAAGCTTTCAAACGAAAATGACAGGGAAGGATCTAACTCTTCAATCGTTTTTAACACCTTAAGCCCTTCAGTGGTTACTTCTGGTCCAATACCATCCCCTGGTATCACTGCAATACGGTATGTCATACAATCAACTCCTGCTATGTATAGATTAAAAAAGAAATGTCCGTGGAACGAAAATAAGACCAGGCGGACAGAACCTAGTCTTATTTTACTTTAAAATCTATCATAAAAGCGAATTCAAATGTAAACGATTAAAAATTAAGCAGATGCCAACACTTCTTTTACCGTCTCAGTAAAGGTTTCAAGCAGGAATTTATAATCTTCATCGTTTAAATTTAAAGGAGGGGAAAGTGCCAGAATATTATTATAGCCGGCAACTGTATCTGACGTTTTTCCAATAATAAGTCCTTTCTTTTTGCAAGAGCCAACAATTTTGGCTAGAATCTTTTCATCTAGTGGTTCCTTGGTCTCTTTATCCTGTACAAGCTCTATCCCGGCAAGGAGACCCTTTCCTCGTATGCTTCCCACGTTCGGCAAGGATTCAAGCGTCTTTAGGTCTTCGAGAAGTTTTTTGCCCAGGGTTGCAGAGTTTTCAACTAACTTTTCACTTTCCATAATCTCCAGATTTTTCAAGGCTGCAGCACAGGCCGCTGGATTGCCGCCAAATGTGTTTACATGACGGAAGTGGTCATGCTTGTCGTCTCCTTTAAAAGCTTCGTATATATCCTTGCGGACAGCAGTGGCTGAGAGCGGGAGATAGCCGCTTGTAATTCCTTTTGCCATGCTAATAATGTCCGGTTTCACATCGTAATGCATGAAACCAAACGGTTTTCCAGTTCTCCCAAAGCCGCAGATTACTTCATCAGCTATAAGGAGGGCATCATGTTTATCGCAAATTTCTCTCACTCTTTTCATGTAATTATCATGTGGAACAAGGATGCCCCCTCCTGTAATGATAGGCTCCATTATAACCCCGGCTACTGTATCACTTAATTCCCAGGTCATCGTCCGATCAATTTCATTTGCACACTCCAAACTGCAGGATTCAGCTTCCTTCCCAAAAGGGCAGCGGTAGCAGTCAGGTGGGGTCACGTGAAGAAAGCCTTGGGCTAGCGGTTCGTACTTGTAGCGTCTTTGCGCCTGACCGGTTGCCGCTAATGTTGCTATCGTATTTCCGTGATAGGAACGGTAACGGGAAATAAACTTATGTTTTCCGGGGCGTCCTGTTTGGTGGAAGTATTGACGCACAAGCTTAAACGCTGTTTCATTGGCCTCAGAGCCGCTGTTGGAGAAAAAGAACACATACTCATCACCAAGCCATTCGTTAAGCTTTTCTGCAAGCATAATAGCAGGGACGTGACTTTGGGTTAACGGATAATAAGGCATATCCAGCATTTGTTCATAGGCAGCCTCTGCAATCTCTTTTCTTCCGTACCCAGCGTTTACACACCACAAGCCAGACATTCCATCCAGATAGCGATTACCTTCAATGTCAGTAACCCATGAGCCTATAGCATGTTCGATAATCATTGATGGGTCAGGGCTGTGGGGACGCATGCCATGCCAGATATGTTCCTGGTCTTTCTTTTGAAAATCCTCGACGCTTGGAACACTTTTATGATCAGACATAAAAAACCTCCAGTTTTTAAATAAGTAATTTGTTCCTACTACACATGCTTATGAAGGCGCAGTTTCTTCATTGATTAAATGTTTTGGCTGCTTTCCTTGAAGGGCAGCACGCAGATCTTTTTCAGCCAGTCGAGACATATTTAGTTCATTCTCATGAGTGGAAGAACCAAGGTGAGGAGTGGTTACCACATTTTCCATATGCAGCAGCGGGTTATCTTTCTCAACAGGCTCTTGCTGGAAAACATCCAGACCGGCAGCCTTTATTTCCCCGGCTTGCAGAGCTTCAATAAGCGCTTTTTCATCGACTGTTTCGCCTCGTGAACCGTTAATAAAAATTCCTTCATTCTTCATTTTTTGGAAACCGTCACGGTTCATCAAATGCCTTGTCTCGTTGGTCAGAGGAGTCATTAAGCAGACAAAATCACTGCGCCCTAAAAGCTCATCAAAGGAGACAAACTCAGCATCATATTGATCCTCGGCTTCGGGTTTTTGAGAACGGTTATAGTAGAGGATGTTCATATCAAAGCCGAATCTGGCACGCTTGGCAATGGCTTGTCCGATTCTCCCCATACCTATAATGCCAAGCGTTTTATGGTGAACATCGGTTCCGAATTTTTCCTCCGGAAGAACCTTTGTCCATTCTCCATTCTTTACGTATTGATCTAGCTCGGGGATGCGGCGGGCTGTGCCCAGTAATATAGAGAAAATCGCATCAGCGGTTGTGTCAGTCAGCACACCTGGGGTATTTGTTGCCATAATGTTACGCTTTGTAAGAGCCTCTATATCCAGGTTGTCGTAGCCAACTGAGACATTACATACAACCTTTAAGTTAGGAGCATGGCTCAATAGTTGTTCGTTTACTTCCATTTCCACATTAATAATTCCTTCAGCTTTTTCTAATGCTTCTTTGAAGTCAGGATTGTCCAAACCTTCCAACTCAGTAAAATAGGAAAGATTGAAATCCTTTTCTAAGTCATTTATGACAGGAGAGGATATTCGATTATAAGCGAGGACATAAGGTCTATTGCTCACATGTCTTCACTCCTTTCACAAGGCTATATTGAATGTCGACAAACGACAAGACAGGTTAATGTTAAGTTGACACAAGATCAATGATTTGTCAAATACTATTTAGAAAATTCTGAAATGAAAAAAGGGATTAAGTTATTAAAATTAATAAAATATTCAAAAAATAATTTGACATATAAAATTAGTACCGATAAGATAAAAAACAACAATTGATTGTCGACAATCGTTATAAAACATTGCTTTTTTGGCAAAGTGACTGCTAGGTGTGGGCCAGAAGGTAGTTCTCTATAATCAACTGGAATGGATCAGGACAGGATAGTCAACAAAAATAAAATTACAGAAAAGGGAGAAAATTATGGTTAAAAGATCGTTGCCATCAAATCCCATAAAACAAAAGCCATTAAGTCAAGTGGCAGCAGAGGAATTGAGACGCAGAATATGGAGCGGTGAAATATCTTTTGGGCAAAGGCTGTTGGAGGCTAACCTTGCTTCCGAACTTGATATCAGCAGAAGCTCCTTGCGAGAGGCCTTGCAAACCCTTGAGTATGAAGGTTTAGTCATCAATAAAGCCCGCAAAGGCACATTTGTAAGTAGTTTTACTGATGATGATCTTCGTGAAATTAATGAAATAAGATTACATCTGGAGGTTCCGGCAATTGTGAAGGCTGCAGAAAATATTATAGAAAAGGACATTCAGTATCTGGAACTTCTCATAAGACACATGGAAGAGGAGAGTCAAAAAGATGACTGGCAACTTATGTTTAATTTAGATATAAGTTTCCATTTATACCTTATAAATTGCTGCGATAACTCAAGAATTAAAAAAATGTATAACATTATTCAAATGCAGATTCGAACATTTCTCTCCCAGTTAGGTAAGTACTACAGTAAAAATGTAAATCAATTTATTGAAGAGCATAAGGAACTTTTAGAAGCGGTAAAATCAAGGGATAAAAAAAGAGTTGAAGCAGTAGCATCGGCGCACATTTTGGATGCAGGGGATTTTTCTTTCGAGCATTAGCTTTAAAGAATGCATCTGTAAACAATAAAGTTTTCTTCCCGTTGAATTTGCAGAATATTTAAATAAGGAGGATTAGTCTTGAAATCAAAACAAAAGATACATAGTTATATCCAAAAGGAAAGAGAAAATTATATTACATTTTTCAAAAAAATGATAAAAGAGCCAGTGTTGCAGGAGCCGAAGAGGGAGTACAGTCTCTTGTTGCCGAGCGTTTAAAAGAAAGTGGACTGGAAGTAGAGATGTGGGAACTGGATTATAAGGAACTATCGCAAAGTCCCTTTTTTAACTCTGAAAGAACAGATTTTAATGGAAGTCCTAATGTAGTAGGTGTGTGGAAAGGGAGCGGTGGTGGCAGGTCGGTTATCTTAAATGGACACGTCGACGTGGTTCCTGAAGGGGAAATAGCCCAGTGGAATGATGACCCTTTTTCAGCAAAAGAAGAGAACGGCAGGATATATGGAAGGGGGACGACAGACATGAAGGGAGGGAACCTTTCTGCTCTAATAGCGTTGGAGTCCCTTCTGCATAATGGGTACAAGCTAAAAGGAGACGTAATCTTTGAAAGTGTAGTTGAGGAAGAGAGCGGAGGATCAGGCACCCTGGCAGCCATTCAAAAAGGGTATAAAGCAGATGTTGCGCTTATTCCTGAACCAAGTGAGTTAAGGATTTTTCCAAAACAACAAGGGTCTATGTGGTTTGAGGTTTCAATCAAAGGGATCTCTGCTCACGGAGGAACAAGGTATGAGGGAGTAAGTGCAGTTGAGAAAGGCATAATTGTTTATCAACATATAGCGGAGCTTGAAAAGAAAAGAAATGACCGAATAACAGATCCTTTGTATGAAGACAATCCTATTCCAATTCCAATAAACATGGGGAAATTTCAAGGAGGTTACTTCCCTTCTTCAGTACCCGACCGTGCCACGATAGAAGGAAGAATGGGGATAGAACCAGGGGAGACCATAGAGGAGGCTAAAAAGGAGTTTGAGGAGTGGCTTGACGGGCTTTCCTCCAAAGATGACTGGTTCAAAGACAACCCTGTGGACGTTAAGTGGTTTGGTTTAAGATTGCCGCCAGGAAATTGCGATCTTGATCACCCAATGATGGATATTTTACAGAAGAGCTATAAAGAGACTAAAGGGAAAGAAGCTGTTGTAGCTGGTTCAACCTGGGGAACTGATGGCGGCCTTCTAACACAAGTGGGGAACATCCCCTCTATCATTTTTGGTCCAGGAACAACAAAGGTATGTCATTATCCAAACGAATACATTGAAATTGAACATATTTTTGAAGTGGCAGAGATCATGGCGCTTGCTATTCTCCAATGGTGTGGTCACACAGAGCAGTAAAAGGAAAGGGTCAGAAAAAATGCAAGCATTACATTTTATTAATGGCAAATAGACAGGCTCGCAGTTGAGAAGAAAAGAGGTCATAAACCCGGCAACCCAAGAGGCGGTAGGGAGTATTGCCTATTAGTTACAGGAGGTGAAAGAAAATCAGGAAGCGGATATTCCGCTCCAACCGTATTAAAGGATGTTAATAAATGATGCTTGTCATGAATGAGTAAACCTTTGGACCTGTAGCTCCTGTTAAGGAATAAGACTTGCTAATAACTCTCCATATGGGCCTGGCAGCTTATGTTTTTACCGAAAGTTTTTAGACTCAACGAAAAGCTGGATTACGGTATTGTAGATTGGAATGATGGCACTCCATCTGTTCCTCAAGCACCGTTTGGAGGCATAAAAGAAAGTGGCATTGGAAGAGAGAGACCAGCAAGGAATAAAAAATATTTTAGAAACACAGTATGTTTTTCTTAGGGTTGTAATAAGAGAGGTCCCTTAAAAGGTTTATACGCGGAAGAGAATAAATAAAAATAAGGAAGTGGTGAGCCGATGAAAAAGTGGATAGCGTGTATAGGGGCAGGAACTTTACTAACGGTTGCAGGTTGTGGGAACGGCGGGGAGGAAGTGGACCAGGAAGCGGCAGAGGGTTCTACAGGTGGAAATGGCGGGAGTGATGAAGAATTCACTATTGGCGTTACTCATACGGTTCCTGAAACAGGATCTACCCATCTAGGCATGGAGCGTTTTAAGGAACTTGTTGAAGAGAATACAAACGGGCAAGTTACAGTGGAAGTTTATCCGAACGGCCAGCTTTATGCGTCAGAAAGAGAAGCAATTGAGGCAGTCCAGTCAAGAAACATTGAAATGACTGTTACAGCTTCTGCTCCTGTGGCTGGATTTGACAGTAAATTCTTAGTTCTGGATTTACCATTCTTATTTCCGGATCATGAGACCGCCTATGAAGCTCTAGATGGAGATTTTGGACAAGAACTGCTTGACCGTCTTCCAGACGTTGGATTAAGAGGGTTGGCCTATGGGGAGACAGGTATGCGTCAAATTACCAATAACAGCCATCCCATTGAATCGCCAGATGATTTAGATGGATTAAGTATACGAACAATGGAAAACCAGGTGCACATTGAAACGTTTAATGCCTATGGAGCCGATGCCTCACCGTTTGCTTTTGGCGAACTTTATAGCGCTTTGCAGCAAAATATTTATGATTCTATGGAAAACCCTATTAATTTGATTGATCAAATGAATTTTTATGAAGTACAAGAATACCTTTCAATCACCAATCATGCATACACGGCAACGGTAGCATTTATTAATGATGACTTTTTTATGGACATGCCCGAGGAGTATCAAGGAATTGTACAAGATTCCGCTAGAAAAGCTCTTGATTATCAAAGAGGACTTGCAAGAGAGCAGGATGAAGAGGGCCTAGAAGTCATTCAGGATCATATGGAAATCAATGAACTCACAGAAGAACAAATCAACTCCTTTATTGAAGCTTCAGAGCCTGTATATGAAATGTTCCAGGATGATATTGGTGAAGACCTCCTAGAGCAGGCACGTTCCTTCAGCCAGTAATATTGTTCCCTATCCTTTGCCATGTCATTGCTTTGTTTTATTTGTTTTTAAAACCTTCTTATTAATTTTTTCATCAAAGAATTGTGGTGTTTGCTGTCAGCTTCTCCTTGCTCCCTTCTGAATCCATTGTATGGACGCTGAGCCCATTAGTGGTACTGCAGAACTGGATACCTGTTTACATCCAAAGTTTTGAAGCTACCAAGCATCCACAAGGAGGTTTGTTGTAACTGTGCCCTAGCCAGAGATGGAGTGGTGCAAAAGCTTTTTATAACTATTGGGCGGGGAGAAAATAGGAGCAGGTTTCCATCAGGCAGAGTCAGTAGCACCGACTGATTCTTCAATAGAAAGGAAGAGAAAACCGGACTTGGCTGGATGATAGTTGTTAAAAATCACTATATATTCTTTTGCAGAGCCTTTTAAGAAGTAAAAAAGATTGCCTGTTAGATGGAGGGGAGCTAGGAAAGGGGGAAAGGTAATGTGGAGGATATTAGATGAAAGATTTGAAGAGATAATCCTTGTAACAACAATGGTAATTATGGTTTTCACAATATTTGCTCAAGTATCTTCGATTTGTTTTAGGCAGTTCGTTTAGCTGGGGAGCTGAGCTGGCCCGGTACATGCACATATGGCAGGTATGGATGGGAGCAAGTTTAGGCATTCGGCGCCAAGAACATGTGCGAATAGACGTGTTTGTTAATAAGTTTCCTCCGATGGCGCGGGTGGTTATGGATATAACTGCATTGCTTGTTTGGTTTGGTTTTGCAATGTTCCTTGCTATACAGGGGACAATCTATATAAATGGTATATTTGAGAGCGGTCAACGAAGCCCCTCATTAGAAGTTCCTATGTGGGTTCCTTATTTAGCAATTCCACTTGCAGGTCTGCTTATGGGAGTACGCCTTGTGCAGCAAATTATAAAAAGAGTAAGAGCTCCTTATGAAGTGCAGGGAAAGGGGGAGATGTAGTGTGACCATAGCAATTTTATTTGGGTCATTTTTCTTCCTGGTTTTAATCGGGCTTCCTATTGCTCTTTCATTAGGAGCTGCTTCTCTCTTAACTATTGTGTTAACAACAAATATGCCCACGAATACAATCATCCAAAATGCTTTTACTTCTTTGGACTCCTTTCCGTTAATGGCTATACCGTTTTTTATTTTAGCTGGGGCACTCATGAGCAGCGGAGGAATCTCCAGAAGACTGCTTGACCTGGCCAGTGTTCTAGTTGGCTACTTAGTTGGTGGCCTTGCCATGGTTACTGTAGTAGCGAGCATGTTTTTCTCTGCGATTTCAGGTTCAGGCCCTGCTACTGTAGCAGCAATTGGTTCTTTTATGATTCCCTCAATGAAACAAAGGAATTATGGTGAAGGGTTTGCAGCGGCAATTACTGCAGCTTCTGGTTCAATAGGCGTCCTGATCCCCCTTCTATTCCTTTTGTAATGTATGGGTGGTAGGGAGTGTCTCAATCGGCTCTATGTTTTTGGCAGGTATCCTTCCAGGTATTATTTTAGGGTTTTGTTTACTAATAGTAGCATATGCCATCTCGAAGAAAAATAAGTATGTAGGTACAGGTAAACCGCCAACATTTATGGATGTACTAAAAGCGTTAAACGAAGCAAAATATGCTCTTCTCATTCCGGTCATTATCCTGGGCGGCATTTATGCTGGAATATTCTCCGCTACTGAATCCGCAGCAGTGGCGGCTGTATATGCTTTATTTATTGGAGTGTTTGTATATAAAGAGTTGAATATTAAAAGCTTATACCAAAGCATAGCGCAAGCAGCTATTACTAATTCTACAACCGTTATAATCATTGGCTTCTCTATATCTTTTGCTTATTTAATGACAATGGAAAGAATCCCGAACACAATTGCTGACTTTATTGTAGGGATTTCAGAGAGCCCTATTATTATTATGTTAGTGATTAACGTTTTTCTTCTTATAGTAGGAATGTTTATAGATACCATTTCAGCATTGGTTATATTGACGCCTATCCTTTTACCTGTTGTTACTAATATCGGGATTGATCCTGTCCATTTTGGAGTGATTTTAGTGACAAACCTTGCAATTGGATTTATTACACCGCCTCTTGGCGTAAATCTTTTCGTAGCGTCAGGAGTAGGAAAGGTACCTTTTGAAAGTATCTCTAAAGCAATTATTCCTATTTTTCTAGTAATGATTATTGCATTGTTAGTTATCACTTATGTCCCAGAACTATCAACCTTTATACCAAGTTTAGCCGATTAATGATATGGTTGATAGCAAAAGAAATGAAACATGCAGACACCTTTTCTTATTTCGGAGATTTAGTACTTTAAGTATATAAGTGAATATAGCTCCTCTTTCACGATATAGTGTCAAAACGTTTTGTTGCTAAAAAATATGGTGATTGAAATGTGAAAGTAAAAAAGGACTTAGCTTGTGGCAATAGAGTTTAATATTCTTTACCTAAAAATAAATCATCATTAACCAGAAAGAGAGTGTCCCCAAAACTAAGACTTTTGGGGACACTCTCTTAGTGTTATGAAGGCAGGCAGGAATTAAATTGAGGCAGACGGGAAAACAAGGCTTTAGCATCCGAGTACCCGGCTTCGTATAAAGCAGTGAGCTTCTCCTGGCTTTTCTCTGTACGGCTGATTGACACCTCTCTAGAAGGTCTTAGCACAAAGATCTTACCTGTTTCTTCAAGTTCGTCAATGTAATTGAGGGTACGATTATAGAGCTGATGCCTGGTTTCTATCGTTTCAATTAGATTAGGATACTTGCGCAGCAGTTTGTTTGTCACTCGCTGCATTCGTGATCCTTTCTTTCTGTACCCTTTTTCACGAGTAAGAATTACAATGTTTCTTTTGTATCCTGCTTCTTCTGATTTTTTTATTGGTATGGGGTCTGCAACTCCGCCATCAACAAGCTCTCTTCCCTCATAATTTACAACAGGTGAGAGAAGGGGAATGCTGCTGGAAGCACGCACAGCATTGAGTAAATCGTCACATTGGCTGCTTTTAATGTAATAAGGCTTGCCGGTTCTGCAGTCTGTCGTTCCTATAACCAGCTCTTGATCGCTTTCTGCAATTTCCTTAAAATCCAGTGGAACAATTTTAGTAGGGATTTCATCAAAGAGAAAGTTCATGCCAAACAAACTTCTTTCACGAAGGAGGTTCCGAAAGCCCAGAAACCTTGGATCATTTACAAGCCCAATGTTAACTTGCTTGTTTCTTCCGTGCTGGCGGGATAAATAGGAGCAGGCCATAGATGCTCCTGCTGAGACACCTACAATGTAAGGAAAATGAATATTATGGGTTAAAAAGTATTCCAGAGCTCCGGCTGTATATAGACCGCGCATGCCCCCTCCTTCTAAAACAAGACCTGTATCTTTCATACGCTTTCTCCTCCCGGTTACTTCGATTCCTGTAATGAATTGTATCAAAAGCATGGAAAGAGTGTAAGGAAAAGGTGGTCAGCAGCCCAAAGGAAGGTAATTAAATTTTTTCTGCTCACAAATAAAAGCCGGGCTCCAAATTCTGCCCGGCTTAAACAGTGTCTCTGTGTTTACTTTGCAATAGCCGCTGCTTTCCGCTCAAGCCATGGCATGATGTCTTCATAAGAGCTTTTGGCATCCTTATAACCAGCTTCATATAAGGAGGATAATTTTGTTTCATCCTTTTCTATAAAAGTGATACAGGCTTCCTTGAGGGGCGGAGGACTTTGATTCTTCCTTCTTCTTCTAGTTTTTCGACCTCTTCCATTGCCTGATTATAGCGAAGGTGACGGGAGAAGATTGACTGAATCAATTTTTCGTGCTGAGGATATAGCTTTTCCGCCAGCTTTTTTAATTTGTAAGGCTTTTTTCGATAGCCTTTGGGTTGAGTAAGAACAACAAGGTTCTGCTCAAACCCGTCGTTAAATGCTTTGCGGAGAGGAATGGGGTCAGCGATTCCCCCATCAAGAAGCTCTTTTCCCTTAAATTGTACCATAGGAGCGATAAAAGGAAGGCTGCTTGAAGCGCGAACAGCATCCAATAGCTCTATGTCATCAGAGTGATCAATGTAATATGGTTCGCCTGTTTGGCAATCAGTCGTTACAATAACAAACCGTTCCGGGCAAGTTGAAATGCTGGTTACATCTAAGGGCTCAATTTTGGTAGGTACTTCTTTATAGATAAAATCCATGCCAAAGAGGCTTCCTTCTTTAAAAAGGTTTCGGAAGCTTAAAAAACGAGGGTCTCTAACATGGTCAATTCCCACTTTTCTATTTCTGCCTTTTTGTCCTGAAAGGTAGGAGCAAGCGTTAGAAGCGCCGGCGGAAACTCCTATGACATAGGGAAATCGTATATTTGAATCCAGGAAGAATTCCAGGACCCTGCTGTATAGGCGCTTCGCATGCCGCCCCCTTCTAGAACAAGACCCGTGCTGTCCATATACCAGAACTCCTTTTAGATTGGTTGGTGAAGTTTCTCGGGATTATGCATAAGGGGAATCAGTGTCGCTTAAACCGAGAGAGTATTCTCTTTATATAGGAAAAAACCTGCTTATATTTTACTTCCCGTTCTCTCTATCAGCAAACGTCAAATTTCTTAGTTGCTTATTAAAAGAATCTTACGAGTTTATCCTTTAGCACGCGTGGGAATGAATGAAGCAACAGAGGTGAAAATCAGAGGATGTGAGGTCATGCCGGTTATCCGATCGGTCAGCACAGTGGACTTGCCCTGCCAGGTATCTCAGCAAGACACCATGAGGGTAGTAAGAGAAATGTTTAAGGATCATTTCTATGACATCGACAGGTTATTAACGGTGTTTGGGAATGGACAAATAGAAAATCGAAATCTGGTAAAACCGTTAGAGTGGTTTACAGATGATCACAGCTTTCAAGAGAGAAATGATATATATATAAAAGAAGCAGTCAGTCTAGGAAGTGAGGCGGTCACCTGTTGTCTGAAAGAAAACGACGTTACTGCTAAGGAGATCGACGCTATTATATATGTCTCAAGTTCAGGACTTGCCACACCCTCGATCGAAGCCAGAATTATGAATATGCTGGCGTTTCCAGCTCATACAAAACGTATTCCCCTTTGGGGCCTCGGGTGTGCCGGAGGCGCTGCAGGAATCAGCAGAGCTCATGAATATTGCCTGGCTTATCCTGGGGCACGTGTTCTGGTTTTATGTGTTGAATTATGCAGCCTGACCTTCCAAAGAGAAGATACTACCAAAAGCAACCTGATTGGCACTTCTCTTTTTTCCGATGGAGTGGCCTGCGCGTTAATAGAAGGGGATCAAATTGAAACAAACGAAAAGAAGGAAAAGGCTTACCCCAATACGAAGGCAGTCCAATCTACATTGATGAGAAATTCCGAAGATGTGATGGGATGGGACGTAAAGGACAATGGTTTAAATGTGATCTTTTCAAGGGATATTCCAAGCATAATAGAATCGTGCTTAAGCCTAATGTAGAAGAATTCCTGTTAACAATCGGCAAAACGGTTGAAGAGATTTCCTACTTTGTTGCCCATCCTGGAGGGAAGAAGGTACTCACTGCTTACGAAAAGGCAATGTCCTTTACAGAGGCAAAAACTGAGGATTCAAGAAAAGTATTAGCCCACTATGGAAACATGTCTTCTCCGACTGTATTGTATGTACTTAAGGAAACCATGAATAAACAGCCGGTTGCTGGAGAAGAAGGACTGCTGACAGCGTTGGGTCCGGGATTTAGCTCTGAGCTTGTATGGCTTGAATGGAAGTGAGGAAGTGAAATGGTGTTCTTCAGTATACTTGTAGCAATTGTAATTATTCAGCGCTTGATTGAGCTGCTGTATGCCAAAAGAAATGAGAAATGGATGAAAGCAGAGGGGGCGGTGGAATACGGAAGCAAGCATTATCCGTTCATTGTTCTGCTTCATGTTTTGTTTTTTGTATCTATACTTATTGAAGGAACTATTAATGAAGGACAGACAGGGCCAGGCTGGTTTTTCTTTTTCCTTTTATTTATTGCCGCTCAAGTGATGAGGGTGTGGGCTTTGGCTTCTCTAGGGAAGTTTTGGAACACTAAGATTATAGTCCTCCCTGGGGAAAACAAAGTGGCTAAGGGGCCTTACCGGTGGGTGAAGCATCCGAATTATATCGTGGTGGCAACTGAAATTGCAGCACTGCCTCTTATATTTGGTGCATATTTTACAGCAATCGTTTTTACGATATTAAATGCTCTCTTGCTTTTGGTTGTTAGAATACCTGCAGAAGAGAAGGCGTTAACTGCACTGAAGCAAGAACAGGCTGAACGTAAGGTTTCGGTTTCCAGAGAGTAGAGGCTGGGATAAAATTGTCACACCTAAGCAAATCTCTAATTATCTTCTTTTGATAATTGTACTCCATTAGAGTCATTCTCCTGGTCGAAACCAATTGAATACTGAACACAAAACATGAGCTCTCACTAATGGGAAGGACTCTTCTCTTTAGGTGGGAGCCTTTTTGTATTTCACATATACTGGGCAATAACATATACTGACCATAACTTGGCTGAAAAGGGTGTATGTGTATGCCAGTCATCAATAACATTTTTAATATCAAAATAAACAACATCTCTTCAAATGCATCGGTAAACTTTGGGAATGCTGTTCATGAAGGTCATAACGTAAATGATAAATCACAGGGAACAAATACTGCGATCGGAGACCTTTCTCCTCTGTCTGCCTGGAACAAAAACCAGCTTCTTGATCCAGATGTGAATGATATGGTTGCAAACGAGCCGGAATTCCTTACTAAAAGTGTCAATTCAGCTAAATCTATTTAAGGAGGAATAACCAAGAGTGGTAAAAGTCTCTATCTTAAATTTAAAGGTGGATAGCATTTCAACCAATGCATCTCTCAATATTGGGAAGACGCTCATTGTGCAAAAGCCTCCAGAAGAAAATGATGTTGAGGAGCCTGAGGCTGTTGACGACGTATCCCCGCCGCCGCCGGGTCCCCCTCCTCCAGCACCTCCCGCTGTCTAATTCAAGAAGGCCATCCTTAACGGGATGGCCTTCTTCGGTATTGAACAGGAACATGGTCTTGATATTTTTCTTCATTCGGTTTTCTTGGCAAACGTATGGTGAGCAGTCCGTTTTCGTAGGCTGCATTAATGCCTTCCGCATCTACTGGAAAAGGAAGGTCAACAGTACGGTGGAAGTTTCCGTGATTCAGTTCAGTCTGGATAGGGCGGCTATCCTCAGGTTCTTTCCAGCGTAAGGTTCCTTTAATATAAAGTTTATGAGGGTCCACTGACAGTCTAACGTCTTTTTCACTTTGAAGGCCGGGAAGACCCATGATAATCATCGCTTCCTTTTCCGCCTCGTACACATTTAAATAAGGACTTGTGCTGCATGACCTCAGAGAAGTCGGTCCAAAAGTCTTCATCAAGAACCTTTTCGGCATACTTTTGCCATTGCATCATTTTTTCAAAAGCATTCATAACTGTCCCCTCCTATTAATAAACTCCGCAGTCATCTATGGTCTAACATTTTATGTCGTGAAAGGTAAAGGCGTTCATATAGTTATATAGAAGAGAAAGATTGGATGATCAATTCCCGCTCAAAGCAGTTTGGAGGATCCTAATGTATATAGACCTTTACAGCTGGGCTCAACATATGGAAAAGCGAATCAAGAAGCTGGAGGAAGAGAATGAGGAATTGCGTAAGCAAATAGAGGCAATGAACAAAACGACAATTGAAAATGTTAACTATAAGATTCAGGAGCTTCACGTAAAGGAATTAAAGGGAACCTTAAATATTGGGTGGGCTGGAAAAGCCTCGCCGGAAGAAGTGGAGGATTTGCTGCAGGATATTACGATAGATAGTGAAAATAAAGACGATAATTGACGAAGGATTATGGCTTCCCTGCACTTTTATTTTTCATGATATATTTTTTTGAAATAATGAGAAGGCGGGGTGTTGTGATTGCTGGATATGCTGCTTAATAATGCAGTCACAATGATAATAATCATTCTAATTATTAACATTGTATATGTAACCCTTTTTACGATTCGAATGATTTTTACCTTAAAAGGTCAGAGGTATTTTGCAGCTAGTGTAAGTATAATAGAAATTATTATTTACGTCATTGGATTGGGGCTTGTATTGGATAACCTGGACCAGATTGCCAACCTGATTGCATATGCGATAGGATATGGCACAGGAGTAATCGTTGGAATGAAAATTGAAGAAAAGCTTGCACTTGGGTATATAACCGTAAATGTAATTACGAAAGAATACGAGCCGGATATCCCGAACGCATTAAGAGACAAGGGGTACGGGGTGACAAACTGGGTAGCATACGGAAGAGAGGGCGAACGCCTGATGATGCAGATCTTAACATCCAGGAAATCGGAAGCGGTATTGTATCAAACAGTTAAGCAGCTGGATCCAAAAGCTTTTATTATTTCTCATGAACCGAAAGCTTTCTTTGGAGGCTTTTGGGTTAAGGGTGTTAGAAAGTAAGCGTGACAGTTTGTTACATTTTGTTGCAGATGTTCGATACGATGCTCTCATGGAGCTAAAGGTACACGTGCGACATCAATATATGCTTTACAACATTACAACATTCGCAATTCACGGTTTTTTATGCCTCGATCATTGCCTGCACCCTAGGGAAAACCACTCTGCGACGGCTCATACTATTTTCCGAGGACGTCTGCGTTTATCACAATCAAATGACTCATAAAAAATTGGGCTTTAACAGAGCCTTTTAAAAAAAGATCAGCAAAGAACATTCAAGGGAGTGGCATAGAAAATGGCTAAGAAGAAGCAGCAAAAACAGCAGAACAAGCAGCCCGACAAAAAAAAGTTTGAAGTGATGGAAACGGAAAGCATAGCAGAGTGCCTTCAAAGGATGGACAAAGAAGGATACAGGCCGGTGAGAAGAATGGAAGAACCGATTTTTGAAGAGAAGGAAGGAAACGGTACGACAGAAGTTATACCTGTGAGGCAGTTAGTTATTTTTGAAGGGAAAAAGAAGTAAAAGGCGAACGTTTATAAAAACATAAGAAAAAATGTTCGATTTTTGTTGACAGATCTTCTTCCATCTTGTTACTATAAAGCTGAAGAAAATGACTGAATTCATAAAAAAGAAATTTCATATATCCTCATATATCATTGGGAATAAGGCCCAAAAGTTTCTACCCGGTGACCGTAAATCACTGGACTATGGGGGGAAGCACGTTGGATTACAGGTAGTGAGGCCGGCTTTTGCCGGTCAAAGAAATAACTACTGCAAATCTTTCGTTAAAAAAGCCCCGGGAACCCGGTCTGCTTTCTCTCGTAAGAAAGGGACTTATTTTTCGGGGTATTATTATGTAAAAAAAAGGAAATTTAATTGTTGAAAAATGAAGGAGGAACCTTCGTGGCACCTTTAGTCGGGGTAATTATGGGAAGTACGTCAGATTGGGATACAATGGAGCATACCTGTACCATACTCGAGGAATTACACATACCATTTGAAAAAAAAGTAGTCTCCGCACATAGAACACCTGATTTAATGTTTGAGTATGCAGAACAGGCTAAAGCCAAAGGATTGAAAGTAATCATTGCTGGAGCTGGCGGAGCAGCCCACCTTCCAGGAATGGTCGCTGCAAAGACCTCTCTCCCAGTCATAGGAGTTCCCGTTCAATCTAAAGCACTAAATGGTCTGGACTCATTATTATCAATTGTACAAATGCCAGGTGGCGTGCCGGTGGCAACTGTAGCCATTGGAAAAGCGGGAGCCACGAACGCAGGCCTTCTTGCGGCCGAAATGATTGGAGCATTTGACGAGGGAGTAAGTGAAAGACTGGAGCAGCGCAGAGAAGAGATAAAGAATACAGTGCTAGAAACGAGTGACACGCTATGAGTAAAGTGATTATACCTGGTCAAACAATTGGGATACTTGGCGGCGGACAGCTCGGCAGAATGATGGCTCTATCTGCCAGGGAAATGGGATACAAAATTGCTGTAATGGAACCGAAAAAGAATTCGCCAACAGGGCAGATTGCAGACGTAGAGGTTATTGCTTCCTACGATGATCAGTCGGGTGCCAGGGAAATGGCAGAGCATTGTGATGTCTTCACCTATGAATTTGAAAATATTGAAGCGGACACTGCAGGTTTTTAGAAAGTCATCTCTACCTCCCGCAAGGAAAGGACCTTCTTTTTATCACCCAGCACAGAATACGTGAAAAAAAAGCTATTCAAGAAGCCGGGGTGGAAGTTGCTCCTTATAAGGAGATTACTTCTTTAGAGGACCTGGAGGCATCCATCCAGGAATTAGGACTTCCTGCAGTCCTTAAAACCTGCCGAGGCGGTTATGATGGAAAGGGACAAGTGGTCATTCAACAGGCTGAAGAAGCTGAAAAGGCTTATAGCTCTTTAAAGGAATCAGGAGAGCTTGTGCTTGAAGCGTGGATTCCATTTAAGAAAGAGATCTCTGTGATCGTTACACGGAGTACGAACGGCGAAACAGCAACATTCCCTCTGGGAGAAAACATTCATGTACATAATATTCTCCACCAAACGATTGTACCGGCAAGAGTGGAGGCCCAGGTTAAGGACAAAGCAGAAACAATAGCTCTTCAGCTGGCAGAGCATATAAAACTCGTCGGTACACTGGCAGTAGAAATGTTTTTAACAGAAGAAGATACCATTTATGTGAATGAGCTGGCTCCCAGACCTCATAATTCAGGACATTACACGATTAATGCCTGTGAAACGTCACAGTTTGCCCAGCACATCCGTGCCATCTGCGGTCTGCCGCTTGGAAAAACAGATCTTTTAAAACCAGCGGTTATGACAAATATTTTAGGTGAAGATCTTCCAAAGGTATTAGACCACGTTCAAGACATTCGAGATGCACATCTTCACCTTTACGGAAAAGAAGAAGCTCGTCCCCAGAGAAAAATGGGGCACATTACTGTAATGGGTGAGAGTGTGGAAGAGGCATTAGGCCGGACCAGCAACCTTGGACTTTGGAATAAGTAAAAAAGAGCGTATGCTTATTATAGAGAAAAGTAGTAAGGAAAGCTGAACAACCCAGGATACCTGAATGGTCATTTTTCTATAAACCATGTAAAAAGAGAGACAGAGTGGAGGAAGTCACATGATTGAACGTTATACACGCCCGGAAATGGGATCAATTTGGACAGAAGAAAATCGATATAATGCCTGGCTCGAGGTTGAGATTGTAGCCTGTGAAGCGTGGGCAGAGCTTGGTGAAATCCCAAAAGAAGATGTAAAGAAAATTAGAGAGAACGCAGGATTTAATGTGAACAGAATTCACGAAATTGAGGCTGAAACCCGCCACGATGTTGTTGCTTTCACAAGAGCGGTTTCAGAAACTCTCGGAGATGAACGTAAATGGGTTCATTATGGGTTAACCTCAACAGATGTTGTTGATACTGCCCTTTCTTATTTGTTAAAGCAGGCTAATGAAATCATCCAAAAGGATCTGGAGAATTTCATCGATATACTTAAAAATAAAGCTCAAGAGCACAAGTACACTGTCATGATGGGAAGAACACATGGTGTCCATGCAGAACCAACAACCTTTGGACTTAAGCTTGCTCTCTGGTATGAAGAAATGAAAAGAAACCTTGAACGTTTCAAGCACGCGTCCGAGGGAGTCCGGTTTGGAAAGCTTTCAGGTGCTGTTGGAACCTTTGCAAACATTCCGCCATTTATAGAAGAGTTTGTTTGTGACAAGCTTGGACTTGAGGCTGCACCTATTTCAACCCAGACTCTGCAGCGTGATCGTCACGCTCATTACGTCGGAACACTTGCTTTAATCGCCGCTTCCATTGAAAAGATGGCCGTTGAAATCCGTGGGCTGCAAAAAAGTGAAACCCGTGAGGTAGAAGAGTTCTTTGCTAAAGGCCAAAAAGGCTCCTCTGCTATGCCTCATAAGCGTAACCCTATTGGTTCTGAAAATATGACCGGCCTTGCTCGTGTCATCCGGGGCCACATGGTGACAGCTTACGAAAATGTACCTTTATGGCATGAAAGAGACATCTCGCATTCATCTGCAGAACGAATCATATTGCCAGATTCCACGATAGCCCTGAACTATATGCTGAATCGTTTCGGAAATATTGTAAAAAATCTTACTGTATTCCCTGAAAATATGAAGGCAAACATGGAGAAGACCTTCGGACTGATTTATTCTCAGCGTGTCCTTTTGACTCTGATTAACAAAGGGATGGTCCGTGAAGAAGCCTATGATTTAGTTCAGCCTAAGGCAATGGAGGCGTGGGAAAAAGGAGTTCCTTTCCGCACCCTCGTGGAGCAAGAGGAAAAGATTACCTCTGTTCTTACTGAAAAAGAGATTGATGACTGCTTTGACTATAACCACCATTTAAGCCAGGTAGATACGCTGTTTAAAAGAGTAGGCCTGGAATAGAAAATATTATGACTGAAGGAAGTGTTCCAGGCTTCCTTCAGCAAAAAAAGACTTTTTATTTTGAAATTTGGAAAAAGGGGCGTTCATCAGTGGAAAAAAGAGGTCTTCTTTATGAAGGGAAAGCAAAAAAGCTTTTCGTAACCGACGATCCTTCTCTCTTGTGGGTAGAGTACAAAGATGAAGCAACAGCGTTCAATGGTGAGAAAAAGGACAACATGACAGGCAAAGGACGGTTGAATAATGAGATCTCAAGCATTTTATTCGATTCACTGCATGCCGGCGGAATAGCGACTCACTTTGTTCAAAGGTTATCTGAAACTGAACAGCTAGTGAAAAAGACAGACATTATTCCACTTGAAGTAGTGGTCCGTAACATTGTTGCCGGAAGCTTGAAGAAAAGAACCGGAATGTCTGAAGGAGAAGAGCTGGCTCCAGCCATTGTTGAATTTTACTACAAGGATGATGACCTGGGAGATCCGCTTATTAATGAAGATCACATCAGAGCGCTGCAGGCTGCTACTGCCGAACAAGTCAAGGAACTGAAAAAGCAGGCTCTTGAAATCAATGAAACATTGAAATCATACTTCTTGGAAAATGATCTCCTGCTTGTTGATTTCAAGCTGGAATTTGGAGTGACCCAAGAAGGAACAGTTCTTTTGGCTGATGAGATTTCACCTGACACATGCCGTTTATGGGACAAAGATACAAAAGAGAAGTTTGATAAAGATCTATACCGCTTTGGTATCGGGAGCCTGCAAGATGGTTACAGCGAGATATTAAAAAGACTGGGAGGCGCAAAACATGGTTAAAGTGCATGTCTACGTTACATTAAAGTCCGGAGTATTAGACCCTCAAGGAAGTGCTGTAAAGAACTCTCTTCATACGTTAGGGTACAACGAAGTGCAGGAAGTTAAGGTCGGGAAGTTCATGGAGCTTACTGTGGAAAACGGCGAAAACCTTGAAGAAAGAGTAAAGGAAATGTGTGAGAAACTTCTCTCCAATCCGGTTATTGAAGATTATTCCTTTGAAATTGAGGAGGTTGTCTCTTCATGAAGTTTGCAGTCATTGTTTTTCCAGGGTCAAACTGTGATTCAGACATGTACCATGCCATTAAAGATGAACTAAAAGAAGAGGCTGAATTCGTTTGGTATACCGAGAAGAGCGTGGCAGATTATGATGCCATTTTAATTCCAGGAGGCTTTTCATACGGCGATTATCTGCGCTCAGGAGCGATTGCCCGTTTTGCGCCGATTATGGAGAGTGTTATTAAGGAAGCTGAAGCAGGTAAACCAGTTCTAGGTGTATGCAACGGGTTTCAAGTGCTTCTTGAAGCGGGTCTTCTTCCTGGAGCAATGAAAAGAAACAAAGACCTTAAATTTATTTGCAGGCCGGCTGATCTAGTTGTTGAAAATAACCGTACGTGGTTTACCTCGATGTATAAGGACAAAGAAGTGGTTTCCATTCCGGTTGCTCATGGTGAAGGAAACTATGAGTGTGATGAGCAAACACTAGAAAGTTTAAAAGAGAACAAGCAAATTGTATTTACCTATAAGGATGACATTAATGGATCAAGAGAGCAGATTGCAGGGATTTCTAATGAAAAAGGAAATGTACTTGGCATGATGCCTCATCCAGAGCGAGCAGTTAATGAAATATTAGGAAGCGCTGATGGATTAACGCTGTTTCAATCTTTGTTAAAAAACTGGAGGGAATCACATGTCCTTACTTCTTGAGCCGTCACCAGAGCAAATTAAAGCAGATAAAGTCTACCAGGAGATGGGATTAACAGATAAAGAATTTGCCATGGTGGAAAAGATTCTCGGTCGTCTGCCTAACTATACAGAAACGGGACTTTTTTCCGTCATGTGGTCCGAGCATTGCAGCTACAAAAATTCCAAAGTCCTCCTTAAAAAATTCCCGGTCAGTGGCGAAAAAGTATTGCAAGGACCTGGAGAAGGGGCCGGAATCATTGATATTGGCGATGAGCAGGCGGTAGTTTTTAAAATTGAAAGCCATAATCATCCTTCTGCAATTGAACCTTACCAAGGAGCGGCTACTGGCGTCGGCGGAATTCTTAGGGATGTATTTTCCATGGGAGCCCGTCCGGTTGCCTTATTAAATTCACTTCGTTTTGGGGAACTTACTTCTCCTCGTGTTCGATATTTATTTGAAGAAGTAGTGGCCGGGATTGCTGGCTATGGCAACTGTATGGGGGTTCCAACTGTCGGCGGAGAAGTTCAGTTTGATCCGTGTTATGAAGGAAATCCGCTGGTAAATGCCATGTGTGTCGGCCTCATTGACCACAAGGATATTCAAAAAGGACGAGCAGCGGGTGCTGGGAATACAGTCATGTACGTAGGTGCAAGCACAGGAAAAGACGGCATTCACGGAGCGACGTTTGCTTCTGAAGAGTTAAGTGAAGAATCGGAAAGCAAAAGACCCGCAGTTCAAGTGGGAGATCCTTTTATGGAAAAGCTCTTGCTTGAGGCTTGTTTAGAGCTTGTTCAGCTGGATTCTTTGATCGGGATTCAAGACATGGGTGCTGCAGGCTTAACATCTTCTTCAGCAGAAATGGCGAGCAAAGGCGGATCAGGCATTGAAATGAACCTTGACCTTGTTCCTCAGCGTGAACTGAATATGACACCATACGAAATGATGCTTTCAGAATCTCAAGAACGAATGCTTCTCGTTGTCAAAAAAGGACACGAACAAGAAGTGAAAGATATTTGTGCAAAGTGGAATCTTCTTGCAGCTGAAATTGGTACGGTGACAGAGGATAAAAACCTTCGCTTAATTCATAAGGGCGAAACAGTGGCGGACGTGCCTGTAGATGCATTGGCAGAAGATGCACCAGTGTACCACCAGCCATCAAAAGAACCTTCTTATTTTAAGAAATTCCAGGAAAAAGAACACAGTGTTCCTGCTGTTGAGAGTATTGAAGATACGTTTTATCAATTGCTGAAGCGGCTACAATCGCCAGTAAAGAGTGGGTGTATGATCAGTACGATTACATGGTGCAGACCAATACCGTTGTTCACCCGGGATCTGATGCAGCAGTCATTCGTGTAAGAGACACAAACAAGGCTCTCGCCATGACAACTGATTGTAATTCCCGCTATATTTACCTTGACCCGGAAGCTGGCGGAAAGATAGCTGTGGCAGAAGCGGCAAGAAACATTGTTTGTTCAGGGGGAGAGCCCCTCGGAGTGACTGATTGCTTAAATTATGGAAGTCCTGAAAACCCGGAGATTTTCTGGCAGCTCGAAAAATCCACAGATGGGATGAGTGAGGCTTGTCGTGAATTGCATGCGCCTGTAATTGGAGGAAACGTCTCCCTTTACAATGAAACGAAAAAAGGTGCGGTCTACCCAACTCCGGTAGTAGGGATGGTTGGTTTAATAGAAGATCTTTCTCATATCACCACCCAGACCTTTAAAACTAAAGGAGATCTAATTTATTTAATTGGTGAAACAAAAGCAGAATTTGGAGGCAGTGAACTTCAGCAAATGCTTGATGGATCCATTTCCGGGAAAGCTCCTCACATTGATTTGGAAACAGAGAAGCTTCAACAGGAACAGCTGTTAAAAGCGATTCGCACCGGAGTAATCGCTTCAGCCCATGATGTGGCAGAAGGCGGATTGGCAATTGCTTTAGCGGAAAGTGTGATGAACACAGAATTAGGAGCTGAGGTTGCCATCGAAGGAGATACTGTGACCCAGTTGTTTGCTGAAAGTCAATCCAGATTTATTGTAAGTGTGAAGCCTGAAGATAAAGCTAAATTCGAAGAGATTGTTAGAAACAGTACACAAATTGGTGAAGTGACCGGTCAGTCAATGTTAAAGGTACAACAACATTCTGGAGAAGTAGTGCTGCAGGCTTCCACGAAAAAAGTGGAGGAGGCCTGGAAAGGAGCTATTCCATGCTTGGTGAAATCAAAGGGTTAAATGAAGAGTGCGGTGTTTTTGCAGTTTGGAATCATAAGGATGCAGCCCAGATTACCTATTATGGACTTCACAGTCTGCAACATCGTGGACAGGAAGGTGCAGGGATCGTGGTCAGTGACGGGGACAAGCTGTCAATCCACAAAGGGTTAGGACTAGTAACAGAAGCAATTAAAGAAGGAGACCTCGAAAGACTGCAGGGGCACGCTTCTGTCGGCCACGTCCGCTACGCTACAGCGGGCGGCGGCGGTCTTGTAAACTGTCAGCCATTGCTATTTCAATCTCAAACAGGCGGTCTTGCTGTTGCTCATAACGGAAATTTAGTGAATGCCAATGGACTAAAGCATCAGCTTGAAGGACAGGGGAGCATTTTTCAATCTACTTCAGATACGGAGGTCCTCGCCCACCTGGTCAAAAGAAGCGTGTATCCAAGGCTCGAGGATAAAGTCACCAATGCCTTATCCATGATTAAAGGAGCATATGCCTTTGCGGTCATGACAGAGAACAAGCTGATGGTTGCTTTAGATCCAAATGGCCTGCGCCCATTGTCCATAGGTAAAATTGGAGAAGGGTATGTCATTTCTTCTGAGACCTGTGCTTTTGATGTTGTGGGTGCTGAATATTTACGTGAAGTACAGCCTGGAGAACTTATAACCTTTGATGCTGATGGCATGCACTCAGAAATTTTCTCTTCCTCTTCTGCTCGGAGCATTTGCAGCATGGAGTATATTTACTTTGCCAGACCTGATTCTAATGTAGATGAGATTAACGTCCATAGTGCCAGGAAAAACCTTGGAAGACAATTGGCACAAGAACTGCCTGTTGAAGCTGACGTTGTAACCGGCGTACCTGATTCCTCCATTTCTGCAGCGATCGGTTATGCTGAGGAAGCTGGCATTCCTTATGAGCTTGGCCTCATAAAAAACCGCTATGTGGGCAGAACATTTATCCAGCCTTCTCAGGAGCTTAGGGAACAGGGAGTGAAAATGAAGCTATCTGCTGTCCGAGGCATTGTAGAAGGAAAGAGAGTGGTCATGGTAGATGACTCGATTGTGCGCGGGACAACAAGCAGACGTATTGTAAAGCTATTAAAGGATGCAGGAGCGAAAGAGGTACACGTGCGGATCAGTTCGCCGCCAATTACACATCCTTGTTTTTACGGTATTGATACATCTACCAAGTCGGAGCTCATTGCATCAAGTCACTCGGTTGAAGAGATGAGAGAAATGATGGGCGCTGACAGCTTGTCCTTTTTGAGCGTCGATGGGATGTTAAAAGGAATTGGACGCAAGCAGGAAAGTTCAAGCTGTGGCCAGTGTCTTGCGTGTTTTACTGGAAACTATCCGACCGAAATTTACCCGGATACTCTTCACCCTCATGATAAAGTATTGAACAGTTAAGAATGTAATGACAAGGAGGCCTATACAATGTCTGAAGCTTACAAACAGGCCGGTGTAGACGTTGAAGCTGGATACGAAGCAGTCAATCGAATGAAAAAACATGTCAACATGACAATGCGTCCGGAGGTCATGGGAGGTTTAGGAGCTTTTGGCGGTATGTTTGATCTTTCTTCCTTACCGTACAAGGAACCTGTCCTTATTTCGGGAACAGATGGAGTCGGTACAAAGCTCATGCTTGCTTTTATGATGGACAAGCATGATACTATCGGAAAAGATGCAGTAGCTATGTGCGTAAATGATATCGTGGTACAGGGTGCTGAACCCCTTTATTTCCTTGATTACATTGCCTGCGGAAAAGCCTATCCTGAAAAGATTGAAGCGATTGTAAAAGGTGTGGCTGAAGGGTGCAAAGAGGCAAACTCAGCTCTTATTGGCGGGGAAACAGCTGAAATGCCAGGGATGTATGAAGAAGAAGAGTACGACATTGCTGGATTCTCAGTAGGGGTAGCCGAGAAGTCAAAATTAATTACAGGGGAGAAGATTCAAACAGGTGATGTGCTGATAGGACTTTCTTCTTCTGGCGTTCACAGTAACGGTTTTTCCCTTGTCCGGAAGGTATTGCTTGAGAATTCAGGCCTCTCCCTGCATGAAACATATGCCCCTTTTCAGCGTTCTTTAGGAGAGGAACTCCTTGAGCCGACAAAAATTTATGTATCTCCTGTATTAAGCTTGATGAACAAGGTGGACATAAAAGGGATGGCCCATGTGACAGGCGGCGGCTTTTATGAAAACATTCCCCGCATGCTTACCAATGGCTGCGGTGCATCAGTTGACCCTTCTTCCTGGAAAAGGCCGGAGATCTTTTCCTTTATTCAGGAAAAGGGCGAATTAAGTGAAAAGGATATGTTTGGCACGTTTAATATGGGAATCGGTTTTGTTGTTTGTGTCAGTGAAGGGGAAGCAGAGAAAGCTTTGAAGCATGTAAGAGAACAGGGAGAAGAAGCTTATGTGATTGGGAAGGTCACAGACAAAGAGGGTATAGAGATTCAGGGGGTGTCCTCGTGACAACGTTAGCCGTGTTTGCTTCAGGAAGCGGCACAAATTTTCAATCCATAGCAGAAGCCATTCATGCTGGAAAACTGGACGCTTCAATAGCGCTTGTTGTTTGCGATAAAAAGGAAGCTATCGTGCTGCAAAGGGCACAGAAGCTTGGAATTGATACATTTGTTTTTCAGGCTTCAGACTTTCCAAGTAAAGCATCATATGAAAAGGTTATTTTAGAGGAACTAAAAAGTCGTGATGTTGAATTTCTTGTTTTGGCCGGGTATATGCGTTTAGTTGGAGATACACTTTTGCAAGAGTATCCAGGAAAAATCGTTAACATCCATCCTTCGTTGCTGCCGTCCTTTCCGGGAAAAGATGCGATAGGGCAAGCACTTCAAGCATCAGTTAAGGTTACGGGAGTCACCATCCATCTTGTTGATGATGGCATGGACACAGGCCCGATTATAGCCCAGGAAGCAATTGTCATAGGGAAAGATGACAATAGAGAGACAGTAACGAAAGCTATTCAGACTGTAGAGCACAGGCTCTATCCCCAAACCTTGAAGAACATTTTAGAACGCCAAAATGTAAGTGAATATCACTAAAAACTTTTGTATTTTTCAGCCCAACTCGGGCTTTCTTTTTTACAACATTTCCACTTGTATTATTCAAAAGTCATGAAGGGAGCTAGACATCAACATGAGTTTAAAAAGAGCATTGGTAAGTGTTTCGAACAAAGAGGGGATTGTACCCTTTGTTAAAAAGCTGGTTCAGGAAGGTGTAGAAGTAGTCTCTACCGGTGGAACCAAACGTGTATTGGAAGAAGCAAATGTACCGGTTACGGGGATTTCTGAAGTCACAGGTTTTCCTGAAATATTAGATGGAAGAGTGAAGACTCTTCATCCTGCGATCCATGGCGGCCTCTTGGCTATGCGTGAAAAAGAAGAGCATCTAGATCAACTAAGAGAGCATAATATTACACCTATTGATCTGGTTATTGTGAATTTATATCCTTTTAAAGAGACGATCGCCAAGGAAGGAACCACTTTTGAAGAAGCCATTGAAAATATCGATATCGGCGGACCTGGAATGCTTCGGGCAGCAGCCAAAAACCATCGCCACGTTACAGTTGTAACAGACCCGGAGGATTACGAGATCGTTCTTGAAGAAATCAAAGAAACAGGCGAAGTCAGCAGCAAAACAAAGCAGCGCCTGGCAGCAAAAGTGTTCCGTCATACCGCTTCTTATGATGCTATGATTTCCACATATTTAACAAAAGAAACAGGAGAGCTGTATCCTGAATCCTATACCGTTACATACGAAAAGAAACAAGATTTGCGTTATGGAGAAAACCCTCATCAGCAGGCAGCTTTTTATAAACAGCCTTTAGGGCCGGAAAGCTCTATTGCCAATGCCGAACAGCTTCACGGAAAAGAGCTTTCATATAACAATATCAATGACGCAGATGCGGCATTGTCCATTGTAAAGGAATTTAATGAGCCTGCCGCTGTTGCGATTAAGCATATGAACCCTTGCGGGTTGGTGTGGGACAGACCATTAAGGAGGCATTTGAAAGGCTTATGAAGCAGACCCTGTTTCCATTTTTGGCGGTATTATCGCTGTGAATGAGGAAGTGGACGAAGACACGGCTTTGCAGATGAAAGAGATATTTCTTGAAATCATCATTGCACCTTCTTTCTCAGAAGAGGCTAAGGAAATTCTAACTGGCAAGAAAAATCTTCGCCTATTGACGATTAACCTTAAAGATACAGGCAGTGAAGCCCAAAGAAAAGTTACAACAGTGCACGGGGGAGCCCTTGTCCAAGAAGAAGATGTAAAAGGCTTTGAAGACGCAGAGATAAAAGTTGTAACAAACAGAGAGCCATCTGAGGAAGAATGGAAAGACCTGAAGCTCGCCTGGAAAGTCGTCAAGCACGTAAAGTCTAATGCCATTGTGTTAGCAAAAGACCAGAAAACCGTAGGTGTGGGAGCAGGACAAATGAACCGGGTAGGCTCTGCTAAAATTGCCCTTGAACAAGCCGCGGAGAATGCTCAAGGAAGTGCCATGGGCTCTGATGCCTTCTTTCCAATGAAGGACACAGTGGAAGAGGCAGGAAAATCAGGTGTCACTGCGATTATTCAACCAGGAGGCTCTATTCGAGACGAAGAATCCATCGAGAAAGCTAATGAGCTGGGCATAACGATGGTCTTTACAGGAGTGCGTCATTTCAAACATTAAGAAGGCATTAGGTAGTGGAGCAGTAAGAGGTTAGTAAGGGGATAACGAGGAGGGTGAGTGCAATGAACGTTTTAGTGGTTGGCAGCGGCGGACGTGAACACGCTCTTGCATGGAAATTTTCGCAAAGTAAAACAGTAACCAAAGTCTACGTGGCGCCTGGAAATGATGGGATGAGCAATGTAGCCGATATCGTGCCTATTAAGGAAAGTGAGCAGGATCAGATTGTGGAGTTTGCTAAACAGAACGAGATAGGATTGACCTTTGTTGGTCCTGAGGTTCCACTTCTTGATGGGCTGGTTAATCGTCTTCAGCAGGAGAATGTTCTTGTTTTTGGCCCGACTCAAGAAGCCGCTCTTATTGAAGGAAGCAAGTCATTTGCTAAGGAATTAATGGAAAAGTACCAGATCCCGACAGGATATTATGAGGTTTTCTCAGAGTATGAGGCTGCAGCAGCTTATGTGAAGAAGCAGGGAGCACCTATTGTCATTAAAGCCGATGGACTGGCAGCAGGAAAAGGCGTGACTGTGGCAATGACAGAAGAAGAAGCTGTCGCAAGTCTTAAGGATATCCTTCTAGATGATAAATTTGGAGAAGCCGGCGCCCAGGTGGTCATTGAGGAATACCTTGATGGTGAGGAGCTTTCGTTAATGGCATTTGTTCACGGCCATACGGTAGTTCCAATGGTTGGTTCTCAGGATCACAAGCGTGCTTATGATGGAGACAAGGGACCGAATACTGGCGGAATGGGCGCTTATAGTCCGGTACCCCAGTTTAACGAAACTGAGGTTCAGCGTGCAGTTGAGGAAGTTCTTCAGCCAATGGCGGATGCTCTTGTCGAAGAAAACCGGTTTTTTACAGGAATTCTATATGCAGGCTTAATGATGACAACCAGCGGGCCTAAGGTAATTGAGTTTAATGCACGGTTTGGGGACCTGAGACGCAAGTAGTCTTACCGAGAATGGAGTCTGATTTATGTGAAATCATCTTTTCCATCCTTGATGGGAATAAGCCGGAAATCAAGTGGACGGAAGATGCTGTAGTGGGGGTAGTGGCGGCAGCGAAAGGCTACCCTGGTTCGTACGAAAAGGGACACGAGATCACTGGTCTCCAGGAAGGTGAGTACACTTTTTATGCAGGGGTTAAAAAAGAAAACGACCGCCTGGTTACCTCAGGCGGCCGTGTGCTGTTGCATGCAGAAAAAGCGCCAACGTTAAAAGAAGCCCAACAAAGAACTTATAAAAAACTTAGCACACTTGAAGAACAACACCTTTTTTATCGAAAAGATATTGGAGAGAAAGCTATTTCACGTATTTCTTTTTAACAAATACAGCTCCAACGGCCATGAGAGAACCAATGAGCATTGAGTAAACAAATAATGTATGGGTGACATACTCCCAGTAAGCATTAAACATATTATCACTCCTTGCTATCAGGATTCCTCATGAAGCCGGTAAACATTCTTAACAAAAAAGGGGCCCCGGCAACGGGTCCCTTTTTTAATTAAAGCTGATTCATGGAAGGGCCGGTTTCAGACTGTCCTTCGCTTTGGCTGTCAGCTTCTTGTACAGTATCCTGAACCATTTTTGTAATCGGGCAAAAACGCGTAATCCCTTCTCCTACCTTCATAGCTCCCATCATGGCAGCTAACAAATACATTGAACTGGACGAACGCTTTGTTAATTTAGCTGTTGCCCAAGCCAGTATTGTTAATCCGCAAGTGATTCTGCATAATGCATTCAAAATTCCTATGTTGGATTTCATGACAAAGACCTTCCTTTCTATATGGGAACATGATAAGATGAGGGCACACTTTCGTAAGGTAATGGACGAAAATGTGATATAATGCTACCATACATTCCCATAATACTAATTTGATATTTTACACAATTGAAAGCAGGTGGTGGACATGGCAGCACAGCTTTTTCGATGGACGAAACCAATGCTGCGTGAGCAGCTTTCTGTTATAAGAGAAGAGAAACCTCCCACAAAGGTTTTGAAAAATGCTACGTATTTAAGCAGTCCTCGTAAGGATTGGTTAAAGGGGAACATTTGGATTTATGAAGACCGGATTGTTTATGTGGGGAAAGATTTTCCCGTTAATACAAAGAACACCGAAATTGTAGACTGTACTGATAAATACATAGTACCAGGCTATATAGAACCCCACGCTCACCCGTTTCAATTATATAATCCCCATACCTTGCTGAGTATGCATCTAAACGGGGAACAACGACCCTCATTAACGACAACATGTTTTTCTTTTTGAATATTGAAAAAAGAAAGCGCTTACTTTGATAGAGGAGCTTGACCAGCTGCCAACGAGCATGTTCTGGTGGTGCAGATACGATGCACAGACTGAAATGGAGGAAGAAGATTCCTTATTTTCACCTTCTAACATGAAGGCATGGCTGGATCATCCTCTTGTCCTGCAGGGAGGGGAACTCACAGGGTGGCCGAAAGTGATGCACGGTGATGATACGATTTTACATTGGATGCAATACACAAAGGAGATCAATAAGCCTATTGAAGGGCATCTTCCGGGAGCTTCCGAGAGGACATTAACACAGTTGTCTGTTCTTGGAGTAAATAGCGACCATGAAGCAATGACGGGAGAAGAGGCTCTACGCAGGCTGGATCTAGGCTGATTACTTCATTGCGTTACTCATCGATCCGCCCTGATTTGCCAAAGATCTTAGAGGAGCTTAAGGAGAGTGAAGTAAAAGATTACAGCCGTTTTTTATTCACCACTGATGGTTCTACCCCGGCGTTTTACAAAAACGGGGTTATTGATAATATGATTGCTATTGCAATTGAAAAGGGTGTCCCTGTAATTGATGCGTATGAAATGGCTTCTTACAATGTAGCCAGGCACTACTCCATAGACGACCAAATTGGGATGGTCGCACCTGGAAGAATAGCTCATTTGAATATTTTGGATGATACGGAAAATCCCCTGCCGAGCTCAGTTTTAGCTAAAGGTAAGTGGGTCCTTTACGAGGGAGAGTGCAGATATCCAGATAAACATTTCTCCTGGGAGGAGCATGGAGTGTATCCATTTTTAGTGGACTGGACACTAACAGAGGAAGACTTGACTTTCTCCATGCCTATGGGACTTGAACTGGTGAACTCAGTGATTTTGAAGCCTTATCAGGTTACTGTGGACGCCACGCAAGATGTCCTTTCTTCAGATCATGATGAAAGTTATTTTATTATGATTGATCGTCATGGAAAGTGGAGAATTAACACGGTTATCAAAGGGTTTGCAACAAATGTTCAGGGGTTTGCTACCACTTATTCCAATACTGGAGACGTAGTTCTTATAGGGAAAAGCAAAAAAGATATGCTCCGTGCCTTTAAAGAGCTTAAAACTCATAATGGCGGCATGTTCCTGGTGGAAAATGATGAGGTAGTTATGAGTATGCCTTTGACCCTGTTTGGTGCTATGTCACTGGAATGTATGGAAAATGTCATGGAGCAGCATGAGCAGTTGGAACAAGCATTAAAGGAACGAGGATACCCTCATGACGATCCTATTTACAGTGTTCTCTTCTTTTCTTCCACGCATTTGCCATATATCCGGGTCACTCAAAAAGGAATCTATGATGTTCATAAGAAAAGTGTACTCTTTCCTTCGATTATGCGTTAAACTATAAAAGTAAGTTTGAAACTCGGAAAAGGTTGGAACGAGATGACAAAGTGGATCATAATTTTTATTAGTGTCACGTTCCTTGGAGCGGCGGTCGTATTGTGGGCTGGATTAACAGGAAGTAATAGTGAAAACCCTTATGATCCTTTTTCCAGCAGCAAAGAAGCTCGTTCCCAAGAAAAGGGTGACGACAGTGTTATTTACCTTTAACCGGGGAACAAGCAGATTCTCACATTGTTAACCGTCCTCTTGCAGTTATCATTAATAACCATCCGGAAGCGCGGCCTCAGTCCGGACTGCAGCATGCGGATGTTGTATACGAAGTATTAAGTGAAGGTGCGGTCACTAGGTTTGTTGCTATTTATCAGAGTCAGCAGCCAGTTAGAATAGGTCCGGTACGCAGTGCTCGAGGATACCATATTAACCTGGCTAACGGTTTTGATGCATTCTTTGTTACGCATGGCTGGAGCCCGGAGGCAGAAGGATGCTCGAAAACAACGCAGCTCCCTATCTAAGCGGACTTCATCATGACGGAACGCTGTTTCAAAGATCATCGGATCGGTCTGCGCCGCATAATTCTTATATTTCTTATAGCGATGCACTATCCGGGCTTACGAGTAAGGGTTATGAAGCAGAGTACGAGGTTAGGCCCCTTCCATTTGCTGAGGAAGAAACATTGGAGCAGACTGCCGAGGCTTCCAAAGCTGAAATCAATTACTTGGACCAATATGATGTTACCTATACTTTTGATCAGCAATCAGGGTCATATTTACGGGCCACGGATAATAAGAAAGATATCGACTTAGAGACACAGGAGCCTATTACTATATCTAACATTCTTATTTTGGAAGCCCCTCATAAAGAAGTGGACGAACAAGGAAGAAGAAGTATTGAGCTGTCAACTGGAGGAAATGGAATCCTTCTTCAAAAGGGACAAGCTTATGATGTGGAATGGAAAACATAGACGGGCGTCTTTTGCCTGTGAAAAATGGCAAGACCGTTCCGCTTGTACCGGGAAATACCTGGATTAACATTGTCCCTTCATCTCCAGGAGTAGATCACGCAGTAAAACTAAGCCCATAAGACAGAAAGATTACATGAGAATCAGGATGAAAGAGGTGTCCTTCATTGCAAATTGATAAGTTAAGGGGAAAAGAGCTCGACCAACTGTTTAACGCCATTTTATCCCTTCGTGATCTCGAAGAATGTTACCAGTTTTTTGACGATCTTTGCACTGTAAATGAAATTCAATCTCTTGCCCAGCGTTTGGAAGTAGCACGTATGCTTCAGCAAGGATATACCTACCACAAAATTGAAACAGAAACCGGAGCGAGTACAGCAACGATTTCTCGTGTGAAGCGCTGCTTAAATTATGGAAACGACAGCTATCAAATGACATTGGACCGGGTTAAAGAACAGGAAGAAAAAGTAGAGTAAGGAATTGGCATGCCTAGGACAGGGCATGTCTTTTTTTGTGGACTTGGTAGACAAGAGAAATTATAGAAGAAAACCTTACAAAGATATTACTGTAATAAAGGCCAACACCTATAATGTAGACAGTATGAGCAGGGAGATGATTTACATTGCCACATTCAACTGCACAAGAGAAATCCATGAAGAAAACCATTGCTCAAATTTATAATAAGGTTAACCAGGAGATGTATGGCCTGGGAGTTAGAAAGCAAAAAATTGAGGTCTTAGAGGATAAAATTATTATTTTTGGCTTGCACAAAAGAGTGCAGGCTTTGCATGCGATTGGACAGAAGCATCCCGAGCTTACATTATCAGTTGATTACACTCTTATTCAAGAATTTAAAGAACGCTTAAAAAAGGAATTGGAGAGCCAGTTGAATCTAAAAGTAAAAACCATCCTTAAAGATTTTGACCCTAAGAGTGAGGAAGCAGTGGCTGTCATTTACTTAACAGAAAAGCAATAAAAAGAGTGTAAGCATTTCTTACGTAAATTCACACAGGCAACAAACTATTTTTACAATAAAGGCAAGATAAGTCGATAGCACGATTAGGTATAGGAGAACGAGCTGTTGTAACGGTTGTTTTCTTATCCACAGATTGATCGGGAGCTTCCTCTCTGCTTGCCGGAGAGGTGAAGAAACCGGGGAAATGATGTTAGCGTATTTGGCTATGCATTTCTCCGGTTTTTTGTTCCAAAAACCAAAAATCTACTTGTGTGAATGAGTATGCAAATGGTTGAAGTGAAGGAGGTATATAACAAATGCATGAAAAGATAATCCATTATCCCTTATTTAAAAAACAAGACATTGATGCTTTCTTTGCTTTATTTCAAAATAACCTGGCTAACTTTGTTATCATCGCAGTCACACTTTTAGGGATGGGGTTTCCAGCAAGCATTGTTTTTGGTCAAGTGATTCCTGGAGCAGCTGTTGCCGTGTTAGCAGGAAATTTATATTATGCACATTCGGCAAAGAGGCTGGCACAAAAAGAGGGCAGGATTGATGTTACAGCTCTTTCTTATGGAATTAGCACACCCGTGATGTTTGTTTTTTTATTTGGCGTTACTCTGCAGCTTACACTCTAACCAATGATCCGGAATTGGCTTGGAGGATAGCAGTTGCGGCAGCTTTTCTTAGCGGACTGATTGAGTGTCTTGTGAGCTTCGCTGGAAAATGGGTTAGAAAAAACATACCAAGACCGGCGATGCTTGGAGCTCTGGCAGGGGTAGCTCTTACCTTTGTGGCTGGCGAAATGCTTTTTGCCACCCTTGAAATGCCTATGATAGGAATACTTGTACTTGGAATTATTCTTCTAGGGTTCATTGGAAAAGTATCAATGCCATTTAATATTCCTTCTTCATTGTTCGCTATTGTCATTGGGACATTGTTAGCTTTTCTTCTTGGCCAGCACAGTGCAGGAAATATTACCGAAGGCCTTAGCAACGTGGGGTTTTACCCCCTTCTACCTACCTTAGCTGCGTTTGATGGTATGGTTTACCTTTTTACTGGATTGATTGGATTATTAGCAGTTCTTGTCCCGATTACGATTTATAACGCAATAGAGACCATGAATAATGTAGAGCCATGGCAGTAGAGGGCGATGAATATGATGTGCGTGAATGCCAGGCGGTTGACGGAGCAGGAACAATGATTGGTGCCTTGTTTGGAGGGATCTTTCCAACAACCGTTTATATAGCATCTGTGGGCTCAAAATGGATGGGAGCTGGGCGTGGATACAGCATCTTAAATGGGATCGTTTATGCCGCAGCAGCCATGTTTGGTCTAATTGCTGCGATGGCTGAGATCATTCCCGTGGCTGTTATCGCTCCAATCCTTGTATTCGTAGGCATTTCCATGGTATCCACAGCGTTTCAGAATAACCATACAAAATATTACCCAGCTGTGGCTATTGCCATGCTCCCTTATTTTGCAAATTATATAATGACAAACTTTCAAGGTGATGCAGGCGATATTGTACAAGAGCTCTCCACTGGAATTATTCCCTTAGGAGAAGGAGCAATGTTCACCGGAATCGTTTTAGGGGCAGTTACAGCTTTTATAACCGACAAGCATTTTGGAAAAGCAGCAATTTTTTCGTTAATAGGTGCTTTGTTATCCTTTTTAGGATTTATGCATGCATCTGAACTGCAGGTGGCTGCTGCACCTGATTTTATGGCAGGTTACCTGCTTCTGGCAGGGCTTTTTAGTTACTACTACCTTCGGCAGGAAAAAGCAGTTCAGCGCGAAACATTAGATACCCTGCCATCAGAGAAAACCAAGATAAGTTAACAGCCGCTTAAAGAGCGAAAAAGGAGGAACTTGCATGGAAAGCACTTTAATAAAGAATGCAGAAATTATTACGATGAATGAATCCATGGACATTATTTATGGTGATTTGTTCATAGAAGGAAAGCAAATAAAAAAGATTGGAGAGGACTTAACAGAAGTAACAAGGCCGGAGACGAAAGTTATAGATGCACAAGGAAAAACCATTCTTCCCGGTTTTGTTCAGACCCACATTCACTTATGCCAAACCTTGTTTCGCGGTCAAGCTGATGATATGGAACTGATGGATTGGCTGCAAAACAAGCTGTGGCCTCTAGAAGCAGCACATGACAGTGAATCACTTTATTATTCTGCCATGCTGGGACTAGGAGAATTAATTCAGGGGGGCACAACAACAGTCGTGGATATGGAAACTGTAAACCACACTGAAGCCGCATTTCAAGCTATGGCGAAGTCGGGAATCAGGGCCTTATCCGGAAAAGTGATGATGGACTTAGGAGATAATTTGCCGCCTCAGCTTTTAGAGAGCACGAAGCATTCAGTTGAACATAGTGTTCAGCTGCTTGAAAAATGGCATGGACATGATGGGGGACGTCTACAATATGCTTTTTGTCCGCGCTTTGTCGTCTCCTGTACAGAGAATTTGCTCACTGAGGTAAGAGACTTATCACACTTTTATAATGTTCTTGTTCATACTCACGCCTCGGAAAACAAGGACGAAATCAGAATCGTGGAAGAACAGCGCGGGATGAGAAATGTAGAGTACCTTGACCATATTGGATTAGCAAATGAACGCTTGGTTCTGGCTCATTGCATATGGCTGAACGAAAGAGAAAAGCAGATTATCAAGGAGAGAAACGTAAAGGTCACTCACTGCCCTGGTTCTAACTTGAAACTGGCGTCTGGCATAGCGGATGTATACGGCATGACAGAAGAAGGAATTCAGGTCAGCCTTGGAGGAGACGGAGCTCCTTGTAATAACACACTCAACATGTTTCAAGAGATGAAGCTTGCCGCTCTTCTCCCCAAACCTTACCACGGGCCGACAGCGATGCCGGCAGAGAAAGTATTGAAAATGGCCACAATTGGCGGGGCGAAAGCGGTGGGTTTGGAAGATGAAATTGGAAGCTTAGAAGAAGGAAAGAAAGCAGATCTCTTTATGGTTAACCTAAAGAAGTTTCATTCTTATCCTTCAGAGACGGTTGATCCTATCTCCAGAATTGTATATTCAGCTAGTGCCCAAGATGTGGAAATGACAATGATTAACGGTGACATCGTCATGGAGGAGCGAAAGCTTACACACATTGATGAAGAAGAAGTGTTAACAAAATCAAATGAGTCAATAAAACGATTGCTTGCGAAAATGCCCAGTCTTGCCTAGAAGAGCATAGGGAGCAAAAGAAGAGGTCAGGACACGTAAAGGAGGAGCAAAGGATGGATACAATTTACGAGGTTTTGGAAGAAATTGATTCCTCTTCTCAAAGAGCAATGCTTGCAACCATTATTCATGTTGAAGGATCGGCATATCGAAAAGAAGGAACATCGATGCTTGTCAAGGGAGACGGAGCTCAAATTGGTGTTTTGAGTGCGGGGTGCCTTGAGGAGGACATCCTTGCTCGCAAAGACAGTGTTCTGGCTCGAGGGTCCACAAAAGTTGTTTATGACATGAGAAACAGTGATGAAATTTCTTGGGGGGAAGGCTCAGGCTGTAATGGAAAGATTGAAATTCTTCTAGAACCCCTCGATGATATTTTTTTAAAACAGCTGAAAATGTTAGGGTCCCAGTTGGCGAAGGGAAAAGAAGTGCTCATGGGAAAAAAGATAGATGTTGAGGAACAACGGGCAGAATGCTTCTTTTTAACTGACGATGACGTTGTATTTGGAGATTGGGATATTGACCGCCATATTGACTCTCTTAAGGAATTGAGGGACAAAGCATCAAAAGAAGGACTTAAAAGTGGTAAGCAACTGAGCCTGGATCCGCTTACTGAGGTTTATTTTCAATATTTTCAGCCTAAACCACGGTTATTTATTTTTGGTGCAGGGCCTGATGCGGTCCCGCTGGCATCCTTTGCTGACCAATCGGGCTTTACTGTTACTGTAGCTGATTGGAGGCCGGCTTTATGTACAAAAGAAAGGTTTCCAGAGGCAGTCAATCTTATGACTGGGTTTCCTGAAGATCTTTTGCAACAGATCACTTTTACTCCCAAAGATAGTGTGATTCTTATGACTCATAATTTTCATAAAGATAAAGAAATTTTATCTCACGTGAAAGATAAGCCGCTGCGTTATTTAGGGGTGCTTGGATCCCAATCAAGAACTTCCCGTTTGCTTGAGAAAAAGGATGTTCCCTCTTTTATTCACAGCCCTATAGGGCTTGATATAGGCGCAGAGGGGCCGGAGCAAATCGCTCTTAGTGTTGCGGCTGAGCTAGTAAAAGTTGTTAAGAAAACGCCAGGGCATGAGAAGGTTTCTACCTAATGAAACCCAAGGTCATAGGTATTTTGCTTGCGGGCGGCAAAAGCCGCCGAATGGGTGAAAATAAGCTGGCTCTTTTCTTAGGTCAGTTATCGATAGGCAGTCTCTCCTTAAAAACAGCGTTAGATTCTAGTCTTGATCATATTTTGGTTGTTACAGATGAAAAGGACCAGTTGGAGTGGGTAGACCCCCTGCTTTTTTCCCCTTTTTACCGAAGCCGTTGGACTCAGGTAAAAGCAAAACAGACTGACTTGGGGCAGGCGTATTCCTTACGAGCAGGACTTAACAAGGCGGAAACAGAGGAAGTGTATGGTGCAGTCGTATTACTTGGAGACCAGCCTTTCTATCTTTATCGCTTTTAGAGGAAGTGATCATTCAAAGCAGAGAGGCGGTGGGAAGCGCTAATCAATATGCAGCTGCAAGCTTTAAGGATAGAATTCAGCCTCCGATCTTTTTATCTAGAGATCTTTTTCCAAAGCTGATGAAGCTTCAAGGAGATCAAGGTGCACGGGCTGTCTTGCGTCATGATCCCTTAATTAAAGGAGTGGTGATAGAAAATGACAAATGGGAAAATTTTTATGATATTGATACAAAGGAAGAGTACCAATGGATAAAAGAAGTGAAGAGCCATTAACAGAACATCAAACAGACCCTTTTTACACAATCGTCTGGACCCCTGCAAAGGTGGCAGAAGCATGGAAAAAAAAGATCCAATATAAGGAAGATGCATTATTTATAGCGGGAGGAACCTTTATTCAGCTTCAAAGAGAGAAGGGGACCCCACTGCCAAAGCATATGATCAGTTTAGAAAAAATAAAGGAAATGAAAGGAATTACAAAGGAAGAAAGTGAAGAAGGCACATTTTTGAAAATAGGAGCTTTGACCACTTTAGCTGGTTGCCTTCGTGATGATGACCTTAAGGAGCATTATCCTTTCTTCATCGAAGCCGTAAAGAATGTTGCTGCTCCAGCTGTGCGGAGCCGCGGGACCATTGGGGGGAATATCTCATATGGAAAAGGAGACATTATCCCTGCATTACTCGTATTACAGGCTAAAGTGACATATTTTAATGAGGCTGAATATATTACCGAACCAATTGAGGAGTACATGGATGCTATATATGGTAAGGATCAAGACCCAACTTCTCGTCTATTAGTAAGTGTTAGTCTTCCTTTTGAGGAGGCCCAGAACAAACCCTTTAGATTTTACAAAAAAGTAGGACGCCGAGAGGCATTTACTGCTTCCATGCTCACCGTAGCTTGTTCTGGAGAGCTTGATTCAAAGGACGGCATGGGGACCCTAAAGAATATTCGACTTGCCTGTGGCGGAGGGGACCACCATCCTGAAAGGCTGGCTGGCTGTGAAAAATTGCTCGAAGATACTGTCTATCACCCGTTACTCATGAAAGACCTCTATGATGGCGTGATGGAAGAATTCAGCCAATGTCAGACCCTTTTTCATCGGCATCTTATAAAAAGAAAGTAGCGGCAAATATTATGGTTTCAGAGTTACACAGACTGATTGAGCAAAAAAGAAAGGAGGAATAGGATGGAGACGGCAAACGAACCACATATCAGTCGAAACAAAGTGCGGCCTGACGGGGTTTCAAAAATAACGGGAGACCTGAAATACTTGAGTGACCTCACATTTCCAAATATGCTTTATGGAAAGATACTAAGGAGTGAGCACCCTCACGCAGCAATACTTTCTATTTCTACTGAAAAAGCTGAGAGAGTGCCTGGTGTAAAAGCGGTAGCTACGTATAAAGATGTTCCTGGACTAAATGGCTACGGAATTGTCCAGCCGGACCAGCCTGTATTTTGTCAGGACCGGGTAAGGTACGTGGGAGACGCTGTGGCGGCTGTGGCCGCGGAGACAGAAGAAGCAGCAGCCTATGCCATGGATCTGATAGAGATAGAATATGAAAAGTTGGACGTTATTGATGATCCCAAAAAAGCCTTAAATAGAGATGCCCCTAAGCTTCATCCAGACGGAAATCTCCTTCATCGCGCTGGGTATTCAAAGGGGACGGTAATGGACAGCTTTGCACAATGCACTGAAGTAGTAGAAGAGACGTACCAGCTCCCCCGGCAGCTGCATGGTTACATGGAAACGGAGGGGGGAGTTATTGTTCCTGAAGCAGATGGAGGAATTACAGTATATATTGGGACTCAGCACGGCTTTAAAGATCGTTTTCAATTATCAAGAATTCTTGCGCTTCCCGAAGAAAAGATCAGGGTCGTATCAAGTCCAATGGGCGGATCTTTTGGCGGGAAAGACGAGTTGAATATCCAGCCTTACGCTGCAATATTAGCACTCTTAACAAAGCAGCCTGTAAAAATTCACCAAACAAGAAAGGAATCGTTTATCTCCAGTATTAAGAGGCATCCGATGAGAATTACAATGAAGACGGGGGCAAATGATGAAGGAAAAATTCTTGCACACAAAGTGGACATTGTTGCCGATACAGGAGCTTATTCTACCCTGGGTCCTGCGATATTAGATTTTGCTGTCGAGCATGCAGTGGGACCTTATATTATTCCAAACGTTGAAGTAAATGGCATTTCGGTGTTTACAAACAATGGAGTGGCAGGTGAATTTAGAGGCTTTGGGGGCAATCAGGTAACGTTTGCACTAGAAGGTCAAGTTGAGCGGTTAGCTGAGAAACTGAACATTAACCCGGTAGTGTTTCGAAAAGCTAATATCAGAAGGGAGGAGGACTTAGGACCTTTAGGTCAAAGAATTGCTCCTACAGAGGGAGCAGCTTATGTATTAGAAGAGATTAAGAAGGTGTCAGACAGAAGAGTCTCAAAGCCAAAGGAAATCCAGGAACCCTGGAAGAAAAAAGGAACAGGTATTGCTATTACAATGCATGGCGGAGGCCTGGGGTACGGCCGTCTTGACCTGCAGGAGGAAGGCTTTCCTTACGGGAAGATGGGAAAATCGAAATTTCTTTTGGTTTTGAAGAAGTGGGGCAGGGGATTTTGTCTGTTATTGATACGATTATTACAGAGGAACTAGGCTGTTCATCAGAAGATATAGACATTGTTATTGGAGACACCAATACGGTTCCAGCCTCGGGCTCAACCACAGCTTCAAGAGGAACCAGCATGGTCTGGCATGCTGTTCAGAGGTTGAAAGGTACTTTTATAAAAGAAGTACTAAAGCGGGCGGAACAGGTGACAACTATTCCTAAGCATCAACTGAGCCTGGGAAAAGGCGGAGTTTATATAACGAAGGATGATTCAAAAAATCTGCTGATGACCTTTGAAGATATTATGCAACAGTGTAACGGTAAACCAGTCGCGGTAAACACAAGTTTTGATTTTCCGACTACACCAGATGAAATAGATTCAGGTCATTTTTTATATACCTTTAGCGGTGTATTTGCTGAAGTGGAAGTGAATCTATTATCTGGAAAGGTAAAAGTAACCCATCTTGACCAGGCTGTCTCAGCAGGACCGTGGTAAGTCATTTGGGATACACGGGGCAAATAGAAGGCGGAGGCGTGATGGCGCTTGGCTACACATTGTTTGAAGAGGCTTTAATGGTTGACAGCAAATATGTAACCGACAATCTTGATTCTTATATGATGCCAAGTATTAGTGATGTTCCTTTTGACATGGATGTAAAGGCGGTAGAAATGCTGACTGAGGGAGACATATATGGGCCCAGGGGAGTAGGGGAAATCGGAACAGTAGCAGTATCACCGGCGGTTACAGCTGCGATTAAGAATGCCGTTGGATGCTGGGTATCTAAGCTGCCAGTATCATCAGAGGAATTGCTCCAAGCTGTTTCCAATGAGAAGGGGGTCCTGTCATGGATAAAAAATTAGCAATGCAAGAGCCGCCAGCAGAACAACAGATGGTAAACATCTTTCTAACTATTAATAACAAGCCTGTATATCTTACAGTTCCGCCTGCCTATAGACTCATTGATATGTTAAGGAAGGAATTAAACTTTACAGGCACCAAAATTTCTTGCAGCATCGGCCGCTGCGGAGCGTGTTCGGTGTTTCTGAACGGGGAGCTTGTAAATGCTTGTCTCGTACTTGCTTATCAAGTCGATGGAGGTACTATTACAACTATAGAAGGGGTGGGAGAAGAAGGAGAGCTGGACCCCGTTCAAGAAGCCTTTTTAAATGAAGGAGGCTTTCAATGCGGGTATTGCACCCCGGGTATGATCATGGCGGTGAAAGCATTACTCAAAGAAATTGAAATACCTTCAGAAGCAGACATTAAAGAAGCCTTATCAGGAAACATCTGCGCTGTACAGGGTATGCCGGAATTATACGTGCTGTTTACAGGGCTGTTGAAAACACCCAGAAGAAAGGAGAGTGATCTGCAGATCACTCTCCTTTCTTTTTTCTTTTCTTGCCTGAAACCCCGTAGGGAGGATGTTTTGGCATTGATAGTTGTAATATAAAAAGAGATTTATTTACTAGATTATGGTAGCATTTGATGTGGATGATCTTTTCAACGAACGAATGAAAATACATTAAATTATACGATTAGTTATACTTACTGAGAAACTTTTATTTGGCGGTGTTTTATGGAGAAATCCCCTATTGTTCAAGAATATTCTTTTGATAAACAAGCTCAAGTATTAGACTTGATTCTTCAAATACAACAAAAAGAATACAATGTACCAATAACAAAATATGACCAGCCTGATTTGTTTATTATAGAAGAATATTATCAGTCGGGAAAAGGGAACTTTTGGGTAGCTCTTTACAATGAGGTTGTAGTTGGGACCATTAGTCTTTTAGATATAGGAAATAATGAAGCTGCTTTAAGAAAAATGTTTGTAAATAAAGATTACCGTGGAGAAAAATATAAAACGGCAAGCTTGTTATTAGATACAGCAATAAAATGGGCTGTAGAACATAAAATCAAAGCAATCTATCTTGGAACTACACCCCAATTTTTGGCTGCTCACAGGTTTTATGAAAAAAATGGATTTATAAGCATTCTTCTAGGTGATTTACCAAAGGGTTTTCAAGTGTTACAAGTAGATAAAAAATTTTATAAGTATGAGCTTGAATAAATTAGAAGACAACATGCTCTAAAAATAATGGGTACATTAGCTTAGCTGAAACGAGTATAGCTGCTCGCATTTTGGGGTGGTTTTTTCCCCTCTCGCAAGTATCGTAACGTCAAAACCAGACAAGGGTCAGGCTGCATTTTTTTATAACAATGCCTTATTACATCTTGTTGTTGGATTTGGGTTAAAAGACGCTCGCTGGCTCCTGGAATGGGGTATGAAGTGAAGCATCACTTGTGTATTGGTCTTCGCTCATGAATTGCCGAAAGTGTCTCGTGATTAACAATCAATATACTTGTCAAAATCAATATTTGCCTTTACAGAGCCTGCCGAAAAAAGGGTCTCATCAAAAGTTAGACTTTTGTGAGACTCTTTTCTTTTTATTCACCTAGGAAAGCAAAGTAAGCAATAAAGACAAAGAATAAAATATACATGATTGGATGAACCTCTTTTGATCTTCCTTTTAGTACCATAGTTACAGGATAAAAGATAAAGCCAAGAGCGATCCCATTTGCAATGCTGTAAGTTAATGGCATGGCCACTACAGTCAAGAAAGCAGGGACAGCTATCTCAAGTTTTTTCCAGTCGATCAACCCAAGAGATGCAGCCATAAGCACTCCAACAACAATTAGCGCTGCAGACGTCACCTGGTCGGTGACAACAGCTAGCAGGGGAGAAAAAAACATAGACACTAAGAATAAAAGTGCTGTAATAAGAGAAGCAAATCCAGTTCTTCCTCCAGCAGCTACCCCGCTCGAAGATTCAATATAAGCGGTAGTAGTGGAAGTTCCTAATAACGCTCCAATAGAGGTGGCAGAGGAATCGGAAAGCAGAGCCTTCCCTGCACGCGGCAGCTTGTTATTCTTCACAAATCCCGCCTGATTTGCGACTGCATAAAGGGTGCCGGCAGTGTCGAAGAAGTCAACAAAGAGAAAGGTCAACCCCACAATAAGCAGCTGCACCATTAAGGCGGTCGTCCACTCTACTTGAAATAAGCTTGTAACGGCTACCCCAAAGGTAGGGGCAAGACTTGGAACAGCGCCGACAATTTGTGAAGGCATATCAATCAACCCGACGATAATACCAGCGACAGACGTAAGAACCATTCCATAAAAGATCCCGCCCTTAAATCCTCGAACCATTAAAATAACAGTAACCACCAGACCGAAGGCCGCGAGAAGAGTGGTTGCCTGGCTCATATCTCCCAGTGTTACGGCTGTGGCTTCATCAGGAACAACAATTCCGGCATTTTTCAGTCCAATAAATGCGATAAAGAGTCCTATACCGGAGGCCGCTGCATATTTCAGTTCTGCAGGAATCGCATTGATAATGGCTTCCCTTATCCCAAACAGGGTAATAATAATAAAAACAATCCCCGATACCAAAACTCCAAACAATGCAAGCTGCCATTCAATTCCCATTCCGAGCACGACTGTATAAGCAAAAAATGCGTTTAATCCCATTCCAGGTGCAAGAGCTATCGGATAGTTAGCAACAAGCCCCATAATGAGAGTTCCTACGGCGGCGGCTAAGGCTGTAGCGGTAAAAACCGCCCCTTCATCCATTCCAGCGTCCGCCAATATTAAGGGATTAACAAACAAAATGTAAGCCATCGCTAAAAAAGGTTGTAAGTCCGGCTAAGGATTCCTGGCGCAAATTTGTCTGGTGCTTATCAAATTGAAAATATCGCTTCATAAGTTACCTCCTGTATTTGTGGTTGGGTAATTTTGAAAAAATAAGAAAGGACTAAATGCTCTTCATTTTAGGAAGCGATTTTTTCAATGGGAAATACAGAAAACACCCAATTGGCTTTGAGTGTTTTCTAAAGGTGCGAATGTGTTCAGCTTCCTCTGTACACTTGGTATCCCCACGGAGAGACAAGTAAGGGTACATGATAGTGAGAGGAAGAGTCAGAGATTCCAAAACGAACAGAAACTTTATCTAAAAAACGAGGGTCTTTGTCCTGTATTTCTTTTTTTCGGAAGTAATCACCGATATGAAAAAGAAGCTCGTATTCTCCTTTCTTCATGTCTTTTTCTGATAAAAGAGGTTCGGAAAGCCTCCCATCCTCATTAGTTACTGCCACGGCCAGCGGGGTTATTTGATTGTTTATTACCCGGCTAAGGTGAATTTCTACGTTGTGAGCTGGTGTGCCATGAGTTAAATCCAGGATATGAGTGGTAAGTGAGCTCATGACTTTTCGTCCTCCTTATTTATAAGTATCACTAGTAACAGCTTTTTTAGCTGAAGTATTCAGGTCATCCTTTGTGACACTAAATCTCTGGAATCCGTATGGGAGTCGGGGTTCTGTATACACTTTTCCTTCTGAGCCTGGAATGTCTTCAACAACTACATCCCATGTGCGGTTTTGAGACTGAAAGGTAACTTCCTTGAGCTGTGGAAATCTTTCAAGGACGCGGCAGCCAATAAGGTAAATCAGATATTGTATTGATGGGGATTCAATTTCGTCAAACACAGTGCTTGCGATATCTTTTACCTGCTCGGCTGCAACGTAATTCAATGGGTTGGTTCCTAATGAGTCTTGTTGGTTCTCGTATGTCCAGCCAATGTTTAAGTAGATGAAGAGAGGACGGTTGCCGTCTTCAGGAAGAGTGGTGTATTCGTCTCTGATGAAGCCGACAAAGGAGTTGCCCTTCACCTTTACTAGCTGAAGGTCAGTAATTTCACTGGAGTGGCCGGTCACTTCCATCTTTTCATTTATTCTTTCTAATGAAACTGTAGAACGGGCTTGTTCATTACGAGACCTTTTAAAGACAAGATCACTAGAGGAGGATTCCCCGTTTTTGATGCCCACAGCTGATTCAAAAGGAATTTCTACCCCAGTCATTTTAATAGTGTCTACATGGGTATATTTTTCAAGAAAACGCCGGGCAGTGTAATCCAGGAAACCTTCAAGAGTGGATCCTTCATAATCAGCTAAATGTCTTTGAATGAAGTTTTTCATAGAGTCTGTGGCAACAACCAGACTGTTATCTCCTTCTGCAAAGGAAGGGAGAAAAGCCTTTCCTCCTATTTCTATTGAGGCGTTTACTCCAAACACAGTGTTGCTTTTTCCTTCAAAAGTTGATTCAGGAATTTGCTGTAGACCAGTGAGGGGCGGCATAAAAGTTCGGTAAGCAAATACGTCCCCTTTTCCATAAGTCATCAATCTGGATTCTGAAGTCATATGATCATCTCCTTTGTAAGTTTCCTTTAAACGAAAAAGTGCTATTTTGTATACTTCACCTAAAGCTTTCTCGAATTCTTCATTTTGACTGTTAGTAACCCTCTCTTGCAGAGAATCATAAATATCTCTTTTTGTCTTTCCTTTTACAGCAAAGATAAAAGGGAAATTAAATTTTTTTTCATAGTCCTCATTCAATTTGTAAAACTCTTCAGACTCTTCAGGAGATAAATCGTGCAGGCCGGCTCCTTGTTGTTCCTTAGTTGAGGTGATACTCATCTTTTTTTTGGCCCCAAGCTTTGGATGAGCTCGTATCAAATCAAGCTTATCCTCTTTGCCTGCTTCTTTCACCACTTCAATCATTCCTTGATGAAGGTCGGTAATTGAAGTATAGGCCTTCCTTCAGCCGCCTTGCGGGCAATCCAGGGGGAATGCTCAAAGACCTCACCAAGCTCTTGTGTAAATTCTTCAACGGTAAGTTTGTTCAACTGTTCAAGGGTCATCATAAACGGATTTCTCCTCTCTTGTATTTTGTAATTTACGCGCTCATTTTTTGTTCTTGAACAGGCAGCTCTACTTTACCTGAACGGATGCTGAAGAATAGATTAAGTAAAATGGCCGCTATGCTTCCAGTGATCACGCCATCACTGACTAAGATATGAAGGCTTGGAGGAAGTGCAGCAAATAACTCGGGCACATAAGTGGATCCTATACTTAAAGAAATAGAGCAAGCGACAATAAGCAGATTGTACTGATTGTTTAAATCAACGGCACTAAGCATCCGAATACCGGAAGAAACGACCATACCAAACATGACAACGGTCGCACCGCCTAGCACAGCTGTAGGAATTGCAGTAGCAAGAGCGGCTATTTTAGGGATAAAACCTAAAAATATGAGGATACCTCCAGCGGCCAGGACAACATTTCTAGTTTTCACTTTTGTTAGTTCAAGGAGGCCGACATTTTGGGCGAAGGTATTAATAGGAAAGGAGTTTACAAACCCACCCAATAAAATGGCAAAACCTTCTGCTCTGTAGCCTTTTGTAAGGTCTCTTTGATTTATCTCTTTTCCACACACTCTGCCAGCTGCAAAGAACATTCCAGTAGATTCCACCACAATCACCATTCCTACAATCATCATCGTAATAATGGCTCCAGGCTCAAAGACAGGTGTGCCAAAATAGAATAACTGGGGAGTAAGTACCCAAGAGGCATCGCCAACGCCGGACAAGTCTACTTTTCCCATAAAATAAGCAGTGACCGTTCCTGCAATAATTCCGGCGAGAACAGAGAGGGCGCGGGCAAACCCCGTAAAGAATCGGTTAAGCAGCAAGATTACTGCTAATACCCCAAAAGCCAGCAGTAAGTTTTCCGATGAGCCAAAGTCACTGCTTCCTTCACCCCCAGCCATGTTTGTGACTCCTACAGGAATGAGAGACAAGCCGATAATCGTAACAACTGTGCCAGTGACGACCGGCGGAAACAGTTTTACCATTTTTCCCAGCAGAGGTGCACATACCAGGATGAAAAGTCCGGCGACAATGATTGCGCCATAGATGGCATTTACGCCGTACTGATTGCCAATGCCGATCATGGGAGTGACGGCTACAAACGAACTTCCTAACACAATGGGGAGGCCTATACCTATGTATTTGTTCCTCCAGGCCTGGATGAGAGTAGCAATTCCGCAAGTCAATAAATCAATACCAACCAAGTAAGCTAACTGAGTAGGGGTTAGGTTTAAGGCTCTCCCTACAATTAAAGGAACTAAAATTGCTCCAGCATACATGGCTAAGACATGTTGAAGACCAAGTGAGAACACCTTAGCTCCTTTTGGGTTATCATCCATTTTTGCTTTACCTCCTTGTACCTGCCTGTAAATGTCGTGTTAACTTTAGTAACATAATATAGGAGGGAGAGGGGGATGTCATTATGCAAGTTAACTGAATTTACTTAAAAGATTATATACATACTACAAATCGGTCAGGGTAAAGCACATACAATGTTACTTTTCTTTACGTATTATTCCTTCAAAGGTTCAAGGAAGTTTGTATTCTTAAAGCCAGTCTTAAACGCAGGGAGGTATCGGGATCTTTTAAACTTTTTCCTAAAAGCTCCTCGCACTTTTCCAATCTGTAAATAACTGTATTTCGGTGGATGTACAAACGTTTGGCAGTTTCAGAGATTTGACAGTGTGTCTCCAGATACACAGATAAAGTGTGTAAAAGTCCCTGATCCTTATATTCTGGTTCAGAAAGCTTCTGAAGAGTGTAATCATAAAACTTTCTCAAATCGTCTGTTGGGATCATTCTAAGGAGCTCTGTTATATCTTTTGTTTGGTAGGTTTGAATGAAATTTGCCTTTCCGGACAGCTGGCCGGTTTGCAGGGCATCAGCTGCTTCATCATAGGCCTCTTTCACTTCAATGACTGATGGGATATATTGCTCACTCCAAATGAAAGAGTACGCTGGAACTGTTTTTGGACACCCTGTTGGATGGTTTGAAGGTAGATAAAGCCGATGCACTGGTCTCCTGAGAGTAATCATTCACTTCAAGGAGGATGACGCAGGTGTTTCCTTTAATAAAAAAATGAGTTTGAAAAGAAAAAGCTGCAAGTTCTCCTTCCAAGTATTCATAGGCTGTATCTGTTTCCATTTGATACTGGGTGAAACTAATTGCTTTTTCATCACGATCCAACTTTCCTACAATACAAATATATTTCTTTGCATTTTGAAGGTGAAATTCTTTTGAACGGTTGATGATCTCCTCTTTGGAAGAAAACACCCCTTCCACAAAGTTGCTGAAAAACTCATTCCTCGCCCTTTGTTCGTATTGCTTTAATGCATTTTCCTTCATTAGCTCAAAGGAAATAACATTGGCCGCCTGCTCAATCGTTAAAGCCATTCCTTGATTGTTGAGAAGCTCCTCGCCGAGAACAAGAAGGTACCCGCATTTCCTTGCATGGGTATAAACTGGGAACACTGATACCATCTCAGTGTGGTGCTCCTCTGAAATCATAGAAAAGCAGGAAAATGAATTCGCGGGAAGTAAAAAATCAAAGTTCTGTGTATACATAGTTTTAATAGTTTCTATAAGAGTAGAAGGCTCATGAGACGAACTGATAAGCTTTGAATGCTGATCTAATAGAATAATAGGCTGTTTAATAATAGAGGACACTCTTCCAAGCAGGCTTTTTAAATCCTTTCCGCCCACAATGTGTGCAGTAAATTGGTGTTGGGCTTCAATAGCATCGTTCAGTTCTGTTGTGCGGTAATTCAAAATAGTACTCAGGATTTGATTGACAATGCTTCCTAAGCTGACATCAATGGGGAGATCAATGATAGGAAACGAGAGCTCATCAGCTAAGGAAAGCACTTCTTCAGGGATCTCATGGAGAAATCTTTGTGTTTTAATCCCCAGCCCCGCACACTCGCAGCTTGCCATATGCCTGATTAAGCCCAGTAATCGAGAAGGTTCATCTTTAAAGTGGTAGGCGGTGGTAACCAGTAAATCGCCGTTTTTTAAATAATCACTAATGTCGGGAGCGTCCATCATATTAACGTGGCAAACCTCCCGGTGATTTCCGCTTTCGCCTGCTAGCATTTGTGCTTCTTTAAACAAAGGCAGGTCCATAACACCCTTTATATCCATCTTTATCCCTTCTTTCGTGTGAGTAAAGGTAACGTATGTAAAATTTCTTTTGGTTATTTTGTATAAATAAAATCGAAAAAACTGCTATTTTTGCCGATGAATAATTTTTATATTAGCAGTAAAATGAAATACATACAAAGGCATTGTTAAGAAAGTTAACATAAAAAAGGAGAGATTTTATGAAGGTGTACTCAAGGACCTCGTTTCCTCTTCCAGTCGAGCAGTTGAACGCAATGGTCGAGTGGCTCTCTGGTTTTACTGAAAACAAAGGCAGTGGAGTCACCAGATTGTTATATTCCGAAGAGTGGTTAGAAGCACAGGAAGCATTAAAAAGAAAAATGGAAGAAGGTGGCCTTGACACTTATTATGATGATACAGGAAATCTATTCGGCAGGCTTGAAGGAACGATAGATGCTGATTCTACCGTATTAACAGGGTCTCATATAGATTCGGTTGTCAATGGCGGAAAGTACGACGGCGCATACGGCATCATTGCCAGTTTCCTTGCTGTGGAACACCTTTACAGAAAATACGGCCGCCCATCAAAAACAATCGAGGTAGTGTCTCTTTGTGAAGAAGAGGGCAGCCGTTTTCCTCTTACTTTCTGGGGGTCTGGAAACATTACGGGAGTCTATAAGGACAAGGACATAACACATATAGCTGACAAATCAGGTGTTTCTTTAAAGGAAGCCATGAACAAGGCAGGGTTTGGGAGAGGAATTCATCGCTTGCCTTACCGAGAAAATATAGAAGCTTTCATTGAGCTTCATATCGAGCAAGGCAGTGTTCTCGAAAAAAGCGGTAATTCTCTTGGAGTAGTGACTCATATTGTCGGTCAACGCCGCTATACTGTTTCCATAAAAGGGAAAAGCAATCATGCGGGGACCACTCCGATGCAGGATCGTCATGATGCGATGACCACTGCAGCGGAACTGATTACGTATATTACGGCCAAAGTCCAGAAAGCTGATCCTCATTTGGTGGCCACGGTCGGTAAACTTGACGCTACTCCCAATGTTCCAAATGTCATTGCGGAAGAAGTGTCGTTCACCCTGGATATTCGCCATTATGATGAGGGAATGTTAGAAAAAGTCTGTGCGGAAATATTTCAACATGTTGAGGTCGTTTCCCAGGAAAAGAAGGTCAACATTTCTTTTTCCCAATGGACAGACGTGAAGCCAGTGGAAATGGATGCTTTCTTACAAGAAAAGGCCATCGGAGTTTCAACAAGGCAGCAGCTGTCATTTCAAAAGATGCTTAGTGGAGCAGGGCACGATGCTCAGTTGTTTGGTACTCATTGCCCCACATCTTTAATTTTTGTTCCAAGCGTAAATGGAGTCAGCCACTCTCCTGAAGAATACACAAAGGCAGAGGATTTAACACAAGGAGTCCAGATGCTGACTGAGTTATTATACGAGATGGCATATGATAAGGGAGGCGAAGAAAAATGACATATTCTGAACTGCAAACACCACAGCGTACAATTATGACCCCCGGTCCTGTTGAAGTGGATCCGCGGGTGTTACGAGCGATGAGTACTCCTATTCTAGGTCAGTTTGATCCTGCATTTACCTCTATTATGAACAAGACAATGGACATGCTGCGAGAGGTGTTTCAAACTACAAACAAGTGGGCTTTTCCTGTTGATGGGACTTCCCGCTCTGGTATCGAGGCAGTGCTTGCGAGTGTGATTAAACCGGGAGACAAAGTATTTATCCCGGTATTTGGAAGGTTTGGTCACCTTCTTATGGAAATTTGTGAACGATACGGGGGAGAAATTTCGACCATAGAGTGTGAATGGGGAAACGTCTTTGATCCCCAGGTTGTTATCCAGGAAATGAAAAATGTTCAGCCGGATATTGTGGCAATGGTACATGGTGAAACATCCACTGGATGCATGCAGCCTTTGAAAGAAATCGGGAGAGCCTGTCGAGAACAAGATATACTGTTTGTTGTAGATGCGGTGGCAACCATTGGCGGCACTGAGGTAAAGGTAGATGAATGGTGCATTGATGCAGCTGTTGGCGGGACCCAGAAATGTTTGTCTGTGCCATCGGGCATGGCCCCGGTAACATATAATGAAAGAATTGAAAAAGTAGTACTGTCTAGAAAGAAAGTTGAAAAGGGAATTGCAACTCCCTTAGATGAACAAAACCAGTCTGATGGGCCTAAGATTACAAGTAATTACTTTGATTTAAGTCAGCTTCAGGACTATTGGAGTCCGCGCAGACTGAACCATCATACAGAAGCAACTTCTATGCTTTATGCTCTTCATGAAGGGCTCCGCTTGGTTTTAGAAGAAGGTCTGGAAAATCGGTTTAATCGTCATCTTACTCATGAACAAGCGTTAGGAGCAGGTGTGAAGGCCATGGGGCTCTCATTGTTTGTGGAAGAAGAATGGAAGCTTCCAATGGTAACATGTATAAAAATCCCGGTAGGAATTGATGGAGATTCTGTACGAACCATGCTATTGGAGCAATTTGGCGTGGAAATAGCCACTTCTTTTGGTCCTCTTCATGGTAAGATTTGGCGTATTGGAACAATGGGTTACAGCTGCCGGAAAGAAAATGTTCTCCTTGTGCTTGCTGCGCTTGAAGCTGTTTTGCTTTACCACGGGGCAGAAGTGAAACCTGGAAAAGCACTTCAGGCAGCCCTGGCCTATTATACGGAAGAAAGCAATGAAGTCTCCCTTTCCATGTAAGAAAGAAAATTCTATCGCGAAAGGAGAGAAAAAAAGATGTATGATTATCATCTTGTCATTAAAAACGGAAAAGTGGTTACTCCAAATGGGGTGAAAGACTACGAGATTGGAATTAAGGATGGCCTGATATCTGCTCTGGAACAAGAAGTGAAAGGAAGTACGGAGCAGATTTGGAATGCGCAAGGACAATACATTTTCCCCGGTGCCATTGATGTTCATGTTCACTTTAACGAACCGGGAAGAGAGGTTTGGGAAGGTTTTTCCACTGGCTCTGCCATGCTTGCGGCAGGCGGCGTCACCACATTTTTTGACATGCCTTTAAATGGCATCCCCTCTACGGTGACAAAGGAAGCGTTTGAGGAAAAAAAGAGTATAGCTAGTTCGAAGTCCCTTGTAGATTTTGGGTTGTGGGGCGGGCTGGTTCCTGGAAATGAAGAAGAATTATCAGCTCTTTCAGAGAGCGGAGTAGTCGGTTTCAAAGCGTTTATGTCTCCAAGCGGTAATGAAGAATTTGAACGAGCAGATGATGATACTCTCTTAAAAGGTATGAGAAGAATTGCACAGCTTGGGAAGGTTTTGGCACTTCATGCTGAAAGCACACCAATTGTAGAATTACTGCAGAAAGAAAAGGAATCCCAAGGGCTGAGTGACGCAGATGCGTATGCTTCTTCTCGTCCGATTGAAGCTGAAGTTGAAGCAGTGCAGCGGGCCATTTCATTTGCCAGGATAACCGGCTGTCCCCTGCATTTTGTCCATATCAGCAGTGCAGCGGCTGCCGTGGAGATCCAGAAAGCAAAGCAGGAGGGATTAGATATTACATTGGAAACCTGTCCACACTACCTGCTATTTACACATCAGGACCTCGCTCAAAAAGGAGCATTAGCTAAATGTGCTCCGCCTCTTAGAAAGAAACATGAGCGGGAGAGACTGGTTGAGGCGCTGGTGAAAGGACAAATAGATATGGTTTCTTCTGACCATTCACCTTGTACCCCTGATTTAAAAGACCAGGATAATATGTTTACAGCGTGGGGCGGCATTAATGGAGGGCAGTTTACTTTGCTTTCAATGATTGAGCTTGCTCTTATATATGATCTGCCTTTTCACGAGGTAGCCCAGTGGACAGCTTCGGCACCTGCAAGGAGGTTTGGTCTAGATAAAATAAAAGGGGAACTGAAGGTTGGCTTGCAGGCAGATCTGGCCGTTGTTCATACCAGTGATGCATTTACAGCAGTCAAGGACAATATGTATGACAAGCACAAATTCAGTGTGTACGAAGGACGGACCTTTCCTTGCAGTGTTGCGGCAGTGTTTTCAAGCGGAGAAATAGTGTATGAAAAAAACAAGGGTCTGATTTCGACCAGGCCTGGTGGTAAGTGGCTCAAGCCAGTTGAAAATGATCTATCCTCGGCAGCATGTATTAAAAAGAGAGGGTGAGTGTATGAATAGCGACGTTCTTTATCAGCCTTACGTTTCAAAGAGAAATCCAGTCTTCGCAAAAAAGGGGATGGTGGCTACCTCTCATCCTCTAGCAGCAGAAGCAGGAAAAGAAATGTTAATGAAGGGAGGAAATGCGGTAGATGCGGCGATTGCTACAGCTGCAGCTTTAACAGTAGTGGAACCTACATCCAATAGCATGGGCGGGGATTCCTTTGCGTTAGTGTGGATAGATGGAAGGCTCCACGGTTTAAATGCCAGTGGGAAATCACCTCGAAAAATGTCCATGGAGGCGGTAAAGGAAGCCGGGTATAAGGAGATACCTGAACATGGGCTGATTCCGGTCACTGTGCCTGGTGCTCCAGGTTCATGGGCCGAGCTTTCAGAAAAGTTTGGTCGGCTGCCGTTTAAGGATGTATTGGCTCCTGCCATTTCCTTGGCAGAAGAAGGGTTTCCCGTTTCTCCGGTAGTTTCAAAGTATTGGAAAAGGTCTTATGAGTTATTTAAAGAGGTATTAACAGGAGAAGAGTTTTCAAATTGGTTCGATACGTTTTCACTTTCTGGAAGATGTCCGGAAGCAGGTGAGATATGGAAAGCGCCAGATCATGCGGAAACCTTGCGAAAGATTGGGGATTCGAATGGAGATGCATTTTACAAAGGGGAACTTGCAGACCAGATAGACAGCTACTCCAGAAATCACGGCGGCTTAATTAGAAAAGAAGACCTTGAGGATTTTACGCCAGAGTGGGTAGAACCTATTTCTACCTCTTATAAAGGGTTTGATATATGGGAAATCCCTCCTAATGGTCAGGGATTAAATACACTTCTTGCTTTAAACATTCTAGAAGATATGAACCTCTCTGAAAAAGAAACAGTCGATACTTATCACTTATTAATTGAAGCTATGAAACTAGGATTTGCAGATGGTCTTCATTATATTACCGACCCACATGAAATGTCTGTAAGGGTAAAAGATTTGCTTTCTGAAGAATATGCGAAGGAAAGGAGAAAGAAAATAAGTGATAAGGCAATGACACCTGAAGCGGGGGAACCTCCAAAAGGAGGAACAGTGTATATTGCCGCAGCTGATAATGAAGGGAACATGGTTTCTTTTATTCAGAGCAGTTATATGGACTTTGGTTCAGGTGTTGTAGTGCCTGGTACAGGGATTAACCTGCAAAATAGAGGGCATGGGTTCAGTTTGAATAAAGGACACGTGAATGCTCTATCGCCGAGAAAGAAAACATACCACACGATTATCCCTGGTTTCTTAACAAAAGAGAACCAGCCAGTGGGACCTTTTGGAGTAATGGGGGCATTCATGCAGCCGCAAGGTCATCTGCAGGTTCTTACCAGCACGATCAACTTTCATTTAAACCCTCAAGCAGCATTAGATGCACCGAGATGGCGGTGGCTTGAAGAGAAAACGATAGAGGTCGAACCCCACTTTCCGGACCATATTGCTCAGTCTCTTGAGCGAAAAGGTCACCAGATTAAAAAAGCAGTAGATGAAACCGGATTTGGGCGAGGGCAGGTTATTTGGAGAGATCCAGCAACAGGAGTACTTACAGGAGGGACAGATTCACGGGCAGATGGTCATATTGCTGTTTGGTAAACAACTGGCACACTAGACAACTGGTGTGCTTTTCTGCATTTTTGGGAATGAAAAAGCCTATGGAATAGAAATTGGAAGAAGGGCAGGAAGGTGTATGGGAGGGAAAAGAGAAGTAATTATAGGGATGGCCATTATGTATGGCTGCTTATGACCAAAGAGCAGCAAAAGGAGGAGCAAGTATGAGATTGGCAACAATTCTACATAACGGTGAGGAACAGGCAGCTGTCATGACAGAGAATGGGCCTGTCCTTATGAAAGATGTAAGTGAGTTGAGCGGTGGAAAATGGGAAACGGATTTGTTTTCGATTATCCAGCAAGGACAGCTGGACGAAATAAGACATTGGTATAAAGAAAACAGCGAGCAGCTGCAAGGAAAAGAAGTCTCAGCGGAAGAATATACGTTTAAGCCTTTATACCGTCATCCAAGCAAAATCTGGGGGATTGGATTAAATTACGTAGACCATGCTGCGGATTTAAGTGAAAAAGCACCTAGTACAGAACCGGCTAGCTTTATGAAGCCTGACACTACAATCATTGGGCCCCGTGATACGATTAACATACCAAGACAATCGTCTCGAACCACAGCGGAAGCGGAGCTGGGAGTTATTATTGGTAAAGAATGCAAAGATGTTTCTGAAGAAGAAGCGCCTGCATACATAGCAGGTTTTACTACAATCATAGATATGACCGCTGAAGATATCCTTGAAAAAAACCCACGGTATTTAACCAGGTCAAAGAGCTTTGACACTTTCTTCAGCTTTGGACCTTTTCTCGTTACTCCTGACGAGGTAGAGGAGGTAAACGATTTAAAAGTAGCGACCATCATTAATGGAGAGGTGCACCGTGAGAATGTCGTTTCGAATATGACTTTTACTCCCTGGAACCTGGTATCTTTTCATTCTCAAGTGATGACGTTGAAGCCTGGAGACATTATTTCAACAGGAACTCCTGGTGCTGTTCCTATTAAGGAGGGAGACATAGTAGAGTGTCATATTGAAGGGTTTGAGCCTTGGTAAATTCGGTAAAGGATGTAAAGAAGTAGGATTGTATAAAGATTGTAATTAGAAAGAGAAGCCTTTTGTATTAGGCTTCTCTTTTATTGGAGGTATTTTGTTGGAGCTTCCCCTACAAGGTAAGGGAGGGAGAAAGACTGGGTGACCACACGAAAATCTGTTTTTATAGATTCAACCAAGTTTCTTACACACTTAAATATCTGCTTACTTCTGTTTCTATGAGTGACTCTCCTTCATACACGATGGTACCTTTGTTTACGACATAAAAATAATCACCTACAGTCTGGGCGAAGTCGAAATTTTGTTCAACGAGGAGCATAGAGGTGCTGCCTTCTTTTTTTAGGTCAATAATGACATTCTGAATGGCCTGAACAATGTTGGGTTGAATTCCTTCAGCAGGCTCATCAAGCAAGAGGAAGTCTGGTTCGGCAACCAAAGCGCGGGCAATGGCGAGCTGTTGCTGCTGGCCTCCGCTGAGATCCCCGCCTTTCCTATTCTTCATTTCTCGTAAGACAGGGAAGTATTCATAAATAATATTATCGATTTTCTTGTTTACATTCTTACGTCCTTCAAGACCATTAATAGATTTTCATACACCGTAAGATACGGGAAGATATCTCTCCCCTGGTACGTACCCATGCCGCTCTTCGCTCTTTTGTCTGGTGAGGTCTTCGTTACGTTTTTATCTTGAAAATGAATGGAGCCTTTTTTAGCTTTTAACAGGCCGATAACAGCTTTGATAAGGGTGGACTTTCCTACACCGTTTCTCCCCATGATACATACAACCTGCCCTTTTTTTACCTTAAGAGAAATATCTCTTATGACGGTGCTTTCCTCGTAAGCGACCTCAAGTTCCCGAAGTTGCAGCATAAGGTGGTACCTCCTTGCGCCCTAAGTATACTTCCATTACCTGTTCATTCTGCTGAACTTCCCTCATGCTTCCTTCACAAAGGAGTGAGCCTTCGTGCATGACAGTTACTCTTTCTGAATACTTTTCTACAAAATCCATGTCGTGTTCAACCACAATGATAGAGCATTCCTTCTTTAGTTCACGTAGGAGGTGGCCGGTGGTTTCTTCTTCCTCTTCAGTCATGCCGGCAATTGGCTCATCAAGTAGAAGAAGGTCAGGTTCCTGCATCATTACCATCCCTATTTCTAACCATTGCTTCTGTCCATGTGACAAATTTATTGCTTTTTTATCTTTTTCATTTGTTAACCCTATCGTACGTAATTGATTTGTAATGCGTTCGTTTTCACTGTCGGACAGAGAAGCAGTTAGAATAGAGAATAAACCTTTCTTTTGTTTCATTGAGACTTCTAAATTTTCAAAGACAGTAAGGTGAGGGAAAATGGACGGCGCTTGAAACTTTCTGCCAATCCCGTGACGGGCAATCTGATACTCTTTCATTTTCGATAAGTCGTACTCCTTCTTGAATAACAGCTTTCCGGTACTGCTTTTGGTCTTGCCGCAAAGAACATCCAGGAAAGTTGTTTTTCCAGCGCCATTTGGGCCGATTAGAAAGTGAAGCTCATGTTCTTTTAACTGGAAAGAAAAAGAATTAAGAGCTAAGAAGTCATCAAATTTTACAGAAACGTTCTCACACTGCAGTATTTTTTTGCTCTGTTGTCGCTCGGTTCTTTCTTTTTCATACTGATCTCCTCTTCCTTTTTTGAATTTAGCACCTAATGACATTAATCCTCCTGGCAAAAACACAACAATTAAGACAAAAACAGCGCCGATAAAGAACAGCCAGAAATCAGGATAGGATTCACTGAAAAAAGTACTTGCAGAGTTAGTAATGATAGCACCTATCACGGGACCGATAAGTGTTCCTCTGCCCCCAAGAGCAACCCAAAGAATCATTTCAATAGATGGCACAATCCCGATCATGGTTGGTGAAATAATACCAACTTGTAGAACAAATAACATTCCTGCCAGGCCAGCTATCCCGGCAGAGAGAGAGAAGACAAAAATCTTAAACACAGAGGCGTCGTAGCCTGAGTAGCGAAGGCGATTTTCGCCATCACGGATAGCTATTAAAACTTTTCCAAGACGACTGTTTACCAGTTTGGAACAAAGGAAAAAGACAACGACGAGGCAGGCGATTGTAATAAAGTAAATGGCTTGCTGAGTGGATGCCTGGTTTAAGGAAAATCCAAAAACGGTATGAAAGCCTGTAAGCCCGTTAGTGCCTCCTGTATAGTTTTGCTGGCTGACAATTAACGTAGTTGTCACCAGCACAAGAGCTTGAGTAAGAATTGTGAAATAAACTCCTCTAATTCTATTACGAAAGGTAAATAGGCCCAGGGCTCCAGCTAAGAGCATAGGTACTATTATGGCCAGCGGGATAGCGATAAAAGGATTTTCCATAATCGACCAGAACCAGGGGAGCTCCAGAATACCACTCCACATCATGAAATCAGGGACGCTGGAAGAAGCTGATTCCAGCAAGAGATACATCGCCATAATATAGGCTCCTAGTCCAAAGAAGATACCATGACCTAAGCTTAAGATACCGGTGTAGCCCCACAGAAGATCCAGGCCAATTACCAAAATAGCTAATGCTAAAAAGCGGCCAAGGAGATTCAGACGGAAATCGGATAAGAAAAGGGGAGCCAGCAGCAGGGCAAGGACTAGAATTAAGAACATGCCTTGTTTGCTGACGAGCATCTTCACAAGTGATTGTTGCATAAGAAACTTCTCCTTTTTTGGTATTAGTCAACGGATCTCGTGCGAAGTGAAAAAATTCCGGACGGTTTCCATTGAAGAAAGGCAATAATAAGAGCAAAAATTAGTACTTTTCCCAGTGAAGCATTCGTCCAGTATTCAAATAGTGTGTTGAAAATCCCGATCCCGAAAGCTCCTGCGATGGTTCCGGCAAGCATACCGACACCGCTACAACTACCACCATGAAAGCATCAATAATATAATAGGTACCTATGGTTGGACCGACAGGACCAATTAATGAAAGAGCCGTACCTGCCACACCAGCAAACCCTGCTCCTAAGGCAAAGGTCGTGGCGTCAATTCTGCGAGAGGAGACTCCTACGCATTTAGCCATGTCTCTATTTTGCATCACTGCCCGAATGCGGCGGCCATTTGATGTCTTGTAAAAATAGAGGTAAAGAAGAAAAGTGCAGGAAGCCACCAATAAAATAATAAATAACCGCGAATAGGGTAAGGTGACAGACAATATTTGGATACCGCCAGTGAGGAAGCTTGGATTTTCCACCCCTACATTGGGAGCTCCAAATATCGTTCTGGCTGCCTGCTGCAAAATAAGGCCTGCACCAAACGTGGCGAGGAGACTGTCTAAAGGCCTTCCGTACAAGTGCCTTATGACAGTGAGTTCCAGGAGCAAGCCTATTCCTGCAGCAAGAAGAAATGCAAAAGGAATCGCCAGGATGAAATACCAGTCAAAGAGATGAGCAGGGACGTATGTGATAAAAAACATTTGAACCATATAGGCTGAATAGGCTCCTATCATAATTAACTCTCCATGTGCCATATTAATAACGTTCATCAAACCAAACGTAATTGCCAGGCCAAGGGCGATAAGAAGAAGGATAGAACCGAGACTCAGGCCGTTAAATATTTGTATTAAGTAGCTTTCCAATAGTAAAACCTCCTTCTTAAGGTAAATAGAAGGTAAGTAGCCCTGGCATTCACCAAGGCTACCATTTTCGTCTGCTTATTCTTCTTCCGGCACGAAATCACTTAATCCCTCTGCCCACTCATAATTTTCCAGGAATGGATCAGGCTTTACAGGCTCTCCTGAATTCCATATTTCCTCAAATTGACCGTCAGCTTGAATTTCGCCGATTCGAACAGTTTTATAGACGTGCTGATTTTCTCCATCAAACTGTATCGGACCTCCCGGAGCATCGATTTCAATTCCGGCAGCGGCTTCACGGACAGCGTCCACGTCTGTCGTGCCAGCTTCTTCTACTGCTGCCGCCCACAAATGAACCATGAAGTAAGCGGCCTCAATAGGATCTCCAGTTACTCTGTCCTCTCCGTAAGCTTCTTTGTACTTCTCGACGAATGCTTCATTTTCCGGGGTATCCGTCGTTTGATAATAGTTCCAGCTCGCATAGTGACCTTCAAGGACATCTGCCCCAATTCCACGGATTTCTTCTTCAGCGACACTTACAGACATGATAGTTACATCCTCTGAGGTAATACCTGCATCGGCAAGCTGGTTAAAGAAGGCCACATTACTGTCACCGTTCAGTGTGTTAAAGATAACTTCCGGCTGTTCGTCGCGGATTCTTGAGATGATCGTGTTGTAATCGGTGTGGCCGAGCGGGGTGTACTGTTCATCAAGAACAGTCCCTCCCTGTGCTTCTAATTGAAGCGTAATAATTTGGTTTGCCAAGCGAGGAAAGACATAATCAGAACCTAAAAGAAAGAATTCTGTCCCTTCGTTTTCAAGGAGCCATTCTACTGCAGGAACGATCTGCTGGTTAGGGGCTGCACCGGAGTAGAAAATGTTAGGTGAAGCTTCCATGCCCTCATATTGCACCGGGTAAAACAATAACCCGTCATTTTCTTCAACTACAGGAAGCATTGCCTTGCGGCTGGCGGAAGTCCAGCCTCCAAAGATAATAGGAACCTCATCTTGCTGTAAGAGTTTAGCTGTCCGTTCCGAGAAGGTTGGCCAGTCTGAGGCTCCATCTTCAATAATAGGGACAAGCTCTTTACCGAGGACGCCGCCTGCTTCATTTATTTCTTCAATAGCAAGGAGCTCTGCATCCCTTAATGATGTTTCGCTCATAGCCATTGTCCCGCTGAGGGAATGAAGGATGCCGACGGGAATTTGATCGTCCTCAACGACTACTTCTTCTCCGGCTTCAGGAATGTCCTCTGTACTTGAATCTTCAACATCACCTGCTTCTGGTACCGGATCTGCACCTTCCGCTTCGTCAGCAGAGGAATCGGTGTTCTCTGCACATGCTGTTAATAAAACAGCAAGGAGTAATGCAAGGCAAAGCATGACCAAAGGTTTGTTTGCTTTCTTCAACTACACACGCCTCCATCCATATGTAAAATAGTGTGAAAATTAGCACATTTTTAAATTACCATGGGTTATTGAAGAAAAGTGTATTTAGGTTAGATTATTTATCAAAATATTTAATATATAGGTTTACTTGTTATTTCAAAATACAGTAAAATTTATAGTAGGGAAGTGAATTTAGTTAACGCAATTGAGGTAAGTTTTCTTACATAAAAGTTCGATACTATATATTCATGAAAAGAGAGGGTGAAGGAAATGAAATTGTCACCAATAGAACAAGAGAAGCTGATGATTTTCATGGCTGGAGAGCTGGCTCAAAAAAGAAAGGATAGAGGGGTAAAGCTAAATTATCCTGAGGCTGTAGCCATGATTAGTTCTTTCATCTTAGAAGGGGCCAGGGATGGGAGAACAGTCGCAGAGCTAATGAGTACCGGAAAAGAGGTTCTTACAAGCGAGGATGTTATGGAAGGCGTGCCAGAAATGATAGATAATGTTCAGGTTGAAGCGACCTTCCCTGACGGCGTGAAATTAGTAACCGTTCATAATCCAATCATATAAAAAAGGAGAATGGTGGTATGAAACCTGGCGAAATTCGTACAGAGGAAGGTTTTATTGAAATTAACCAAGGCAGGAAGGTAAAAACCATAAGGGTTAGCAATACGGGAGACCGCCCGATTCAAGTGGGCTCTCATTATCATTTTTTCGAAGCGAATAGATTTTTATCTTTTCCCAGAGATGAAGCGTTTGGAATGCGTTTAAATGTAGCATCAGGGACAGCCGTCAGGTTTGAGCCCGGGGAAGAAAAAGAAGTTGAATTAGTGGAATGCGGAGGTAATAAGAGATTTTTCGGGTTAAATGCCTTAACAGAGGGAGACCTTGATAAGTCTAAAGAGGCGGTGCAGAAAGCGAAAGAAAATGGGTTCAAAGGAGTGTAATAATGAAAATATCCAGAAAACAATATGCCGGGACCTATGGGCCGACGACAGGTGACCAGGTCCGCCTGGCTGACACAAATTTATGGATTGAAGTTGAAAAGGACTACACTACCTACGGAGACGAAGCTAAATTCGGCGGCGGGAAAGTCCTCCGTGACGGCATGGGTCAAAATGGTGTGAGAACAAGAGAAGAAGGGTCCTTGACCTTATTATTACAAATGCTTTAATTCTTGATTACACAGGGATTTATAAAGCTGATGTCGGCATAAAGAATGGGCGAATTGAAGGAATCGGTAAAGGTGGAAATCCGGACATTATGGATGGAGTGGACGTTAATATGATTGTTGGTCCCTCTACCGAAGTGATTGCCGGCGAAGGACAGATTTTAACAGCAGGAGGCATTGATGCCCACATTCATTTCATCAGCCTCAGCAAATTGAGGTAGCGATTTCTTCTGGAGTGACCACAATGATAGGCGGAGGAACCGGTCCGGCAACGGGGACGAATGCTACAACATGCACGCCGGGTGAGTGGAACATCCACAGAATGCTTGAAGCAGCTGAGGCCTTTCCAGTTAACTTAGGGTTCTTAGGGAAAGGGAATGGTTCTGGCAAGGAAACGCTTCGAGAGCAAGTGAAGGCAGGGGCCATAGGCTTGAAGCTTCATGAAGATTGGGGAACTACGCCCGCTGCCATTGATACCTGCTTGTCAGTGGCTGATGAACTTGATGTCCAAGTGGCGATTCACACGGATACTCTTAACGAGGCAGGATTTGTAGAAGATACGATTAATGCTATTGGGGACAGAGTGATTCATACATATCACACGGAAGGAGCAGGAGGGGGACATGCCCCTGATATCATGAAAATTGCAGCCTATCCGAATGTTTTGCCTTCTTCCACTAACCCGACTCGTCCCTTTACTCATAACACGATCGATGAACATCTGGATATGTTAATGGTTTGCCACCATCTTGATCATAATGTTCCGGAGGATGTAGCTTTTGCAGACTCAAGGATACGTCCGGAAACCATTGCAGCAGAAGACATCCTTCACGACCTTGGTGTTCTCAGTATGATTTCTTCCGATTCTCAAGCAATGGGCAGAGTTGGTGAAGTAATCATACGTACATGGCAGACAGCCGATAAAATGAAGAAGCAAAGAGGTTTGCTTACAGAAGGACAAACTAATGACAACGAACGTGCAAAAAGATACATTGCCAAATACACAATTAATCCTGCGATTACCCATGGCATCAGCCACGAAGTAGGATCAATAGAGAATGGAAAGTGGGCTGATCTTGTGTTGTGGAACCCTGCCTTTTTTGGGGTGAAACCCGAAATTATCATCAAAGGCGGTCATATTGCTCATGCGCAAATGGGAGATCCTAATGCATCTATCCCAACTCCTCAGCCTGTTTTTCAGCGCCCGATGTTCGCAAGCTATGGAAGAGCATTAAGCCGCTCCACTTTTACGTTCCTCTCCCAAAGTGCTTATGACAATGGTGTTCATGAAAAGCTGGGACTTAATAAGAAAATCGGGGTAGTAAAAGGATGCAGGGATATCGGTAAGAAAGACATGAAAAACAACACAGAGACCCCGGAACTTTCCATTAATCCAGAAACCTATGAAGTACTTGTCAACAACGAAAAAATAGAATGTGAGCCGTTAAAAGAAGTTTCAATGGCCCAGCGTTATTTCTTATTTTAAAAGGTGAAGGGTGACAGCTATGTATGTACAAAAAACATTGGGAAACATTTCTGAAAAGAGTAGCAGCGGAAAAAGCCAGGAGTGGCTGGAGCTGGACTGGGAAGAGCTTAGCAAACGAATTATTAGAAAAAAGACATCCGAAGGAAGAGATGTAGCCATTGCCTTAGAAGAAGGGGAAAACCTGCAGGTCGGTGACATTTTGTATGAAGACGAACAGGTGCAGGTTGTTGTCCGTACCTCTCTTGAAAAGGTGTATGTAGTTACTCCTCAAACCATGGTTGAAATGGGAAAGGCTGCTTTTGAATTAGGGAACAGACATACACCATGCATCATAGAGGATAATGAAATTGTTGTCCGCTATGATTCCACGCTGCCTGTCCTATTTGAAGATGCCGGTGTAAATTACCGGGAAGAAGAAAGAAGATTTCAAAAGCCATTTAAATACAAAGGGCACTCTCATTAAGATGACTTATCAATTTCTTCATTTAATGCAAATACATGATTCAGCTTTTCCTATTGGCTCGTACACTCAGTCTTTCGGAATGGAAACCTATATTCAAAGTGACCTGGTCAAAGATAAAAAGACGTTAAAGGAATTTTGCCTTTCTTACCTTCACGGCAACCTTCTGACTGGGGATGGATTGTTAGTAAAGGAAGCATACGAGAAGACTCTTCATAAGGAGTGGGAGCAGGTTGAGGTGCTGGAAAAGCTTTGTCATGGCATGAAGCTGGCCAAGGAGTCCAGAGATGGCAGCCTGATGATGGGGAAGCAATTTTTTAAAGCTGTCAGCCTGTTGCACCCAAACGGAGAATTAGCTCAGTTAGAAACCTTGTGGAAGGATAAGGAAAGAAAAGGGCATTATCCCATCGTGTACGGGGCGTACGCAGCCACTATGGGATTTAGTAAGGAGGAAGCACTTGGTGCCTTCCTTTACTCCTCAGTCAGCGGGCTCATTCATAATGCGGTCAGGTCAGTACCTTAGGGCAAAGTACAGGAGTTGAACTCATTCATGAATTACTCCCTATCTTCACGGAAGCAGCCAGAGAAATTCAATCTTTTACATTAGAGAAACTAGGAAACCAAGCTATTGGATTGGAACTGGCTTCAATGGAACATGAAACATTACGAACAAGATTATTCATTTCATAATATGGAGGTAGAAATATGAAACCAGTTAGAATTGGTATTGGAGGGCCGGTTGGTTCCGGGAAAACGGCTTTAGTTCAGACACTGACAAGAGCTCTTCATGAGGATTATGAACTTGCGGTTATTACAAACGATATATATACAAAAGAGGATGCTCAGTACTTAGCCAAGCATGGGGTGTTATCAGAAGACCGAATCATCGGTGTGGAAACAGGGGGCTGCCCGCACACTGCCATTAGAGAAGATGCTTCTATGAACTTTGAAGCCATTGATGCTTTAAAGAGCAGATTCAACAATTTAGATATGATCTTTGTGGAAAGCGGCGGAGATAATTTGTCTGCTACGTTCAGCCTGAGCTTGTAGACGGCTTTATTTATGTGATCGATACAGCTGAAGGTCAGGACATTCCTAGAAAAGGCGGCCCTGGTGTTACTCGTTCTGATTTTCTAGTCATCAATAAAATTGATCTTGCTCCTTATGTAGGAGTTGACCTGGACCAGATGGAAAAGGATGCAAAAGAAGCGAGAGGGGAGCGTCCATTTACTTTCACGAACCAAAAGACCTCCGAGGGAATTGAGGAAGTAATTTCATGGATCAAGCATTCCCTGCTCTTTGAAGATGTTGAAAAGAGTGGAGAAATAAAGAGTGGCTCTTAAAGAGAGGTTAAATCTAAAAGGACAGCTCACCTTGTCCTTCATTCAAAAAAATAACAAAACTGTCCTTAACAAAGTGTACCAGCATCCCCCTCTAAGAGTCAGCAGAGTTCTTTATCCAGAAAGCGAGGAAGAAGCTGTGGTTTATTTGGTAGAAACCTCTGGAGGAATGGTAGCAGGGGATGAAAACGACTTTGGTTTTCGTTTAGGGGAGAATACTCATGTTCGCATGATCCCTCAGTCAGCTACAAAGGTTTATCCTGAAAAAGAGGGCTTGTGGAGCACTCAGAGGTTTCATGTAGAGGTAGGGGAGAATGCATTTTTAGAATACGCTCCAGAGTCTGTTATTCCATTTCAGGATGCAAGATTTCTGAGTGAGACCAGAGTGCATATGAACGACAGTGCTCATTTGGTTTGGGGAGATATCCTTGCACCAGGGCGAAAGGATAAAGATGAGTCCTTCCAGTACAAAGCAGTAGATACCCTTTTTGAAATTACAAAAGATGAGGAGCTCCTTTGTTTTGACCGTTTTTCTTATTCGCCCTCTGAGAATGAAAGGCAGCTGGGCCTAGGCGGTTTTGATACATTTGTTTATTATGCAACGATTTGGGCGGTTTCTCCTTCATTACATAGAAACTCACTGGCTGAATTTCAAAGCTTGTTAGGAACGGCTGCAAAAACCAGGGGAGCAGTGACAGAAGTAGAAGAGGGAGCATGGCACTTTCGGTGGTTAAGTAATGATCTGATTGAGCTGAAAAAAGAAATGAATCACGTGCAGGAGAAGGTCAAAGAAATTATTAATGAGTATCAAAGATAACAAAACGAGCTCAGAGCAATGGCTGCTCTGAGCTCGTTTTATGGTATGTACCTCGGTAACAGAAAAAAGGGTCAGTCTCAAAAGCTTTCCTGCTTGAGGCTGACCCGTTTCTTTCATTAAGAGGCTTTTTTGTTTTCCTTGAAGTACTCCACCCATGGCCGGATGGCTATATAGAGACCTGCGATCACCAGCCAGCCAAACGCAAGGTATGTCCACCCTTTGAAAAATTGCAGGCTGTAATTATATCCTGTAATAAACATGATTCCTGGGAAAAGAATGATCAACACAAATGTTAGTCCGAATACCCATCTTGTACACAATTTAGCATCTCTTAATAACTGCTTATCTTCTTCCATGCTTAGACTACTTCCTTCCTTGCACCGGATTCAAGTGCACCTTCTTCTTCTACTTCATCATCAAAGCTTTTAAACTGATCTTTTAACGCTTCAAAGTCGAATTCTTCTTTAGAGAGCAAGGCATGTCCTATAGAAATGGCTCCACTTACGGCAAATACAGTAACATTACCGGCCAGCATAGAATTGAGTTCTCCCAAGGATGCAACACTGACTTGTCCATAAGAGACGTAAGCAGTCGTCACCCATACGGTTACACCAGAAATCATCCCTAACAATGCTCCGTAAAAACATCCTGTGTTGGTTGCGCGTTTCCAAAGCAGTCCTAACGTTAATGGAATAACGGCACCACTTACAAAAATACCCATAGCCATGTAAACAAAGCCTAAACCTATTCCTATGTTGAAAAGTAAGATAGACAGGAATCCCATAGAGAGTCCAAAGCTAAGAGTAACGATACGTGATACTTTTAATGTTTGTTTACTGCTTGCCGTTGGGTTAATCGATTTACGATAAATATCAGTTACGACAATATTTGTAATGGCTGTAAGTTCGGCTGCGCCAGTAGACATCACAGCCATAAACAACATCACTAAGAATAAAATTGACCCGACAGAACCTAATAAATGAGCTGCCATGAGGGGAGCGGAGGCATCTGGATCAGTTATGCTTAATCCTAGACCTGCTGCACTTACCCCTAAGAAGGTAGCAATCGCAAATGGGATGGAAAACCATGCAATCCCGCCATAAATATAAGCTCTGGAAGCAGCGCTGTCTTTACTTGCTATAGCACGCTGCCAGTAAGACTGGTCAACAAATACCGCGCCAAAGTTTCCGATAATATTGATCATCCCGAAAAACAATCCAGGGATAGAGGCCATAGTAAGCATCTGCTGTGACTCAGGAAGTGAGCTGAGTCCTTCGTATACAGTAGATACGCCAAAATTCAGATAAACAACAGTTGCAAAAATCGTTAAGATAACAAATATCATTACAGTATTTAAGTAGTCTGCTATAAAAGAAGCTTTTAAACCGCCGATCATTGTATAAATGGTGAAAGTCAGCGGAATCAAGAAAGCAGCAGCGTAAATATTCATCCCAGTTAGTGAATTTAAAGCAATCGCTCCGCCAAGTATAACCATGGCAGTTACAATAATATTTGTCATGAGGCAAACACCATCATGAGTTTATGATTTTTCTTATCAAACCGTTTTCCGATAAATTCCAAGAACGTGTGAGCTTTTGGTGCCTTTCGTTTCAAGTGAAGAGCTACAACAGCAAATAATAGGACCTGGATACAAGCACCGGCTGCGTACCAGTATGGACCGCTGATTCCGTATTGAAAGCCGGTAGATGACGACATCATCAGTGTAGCTGCCCACGTCCACGCCGCAATGATAGAAGCGCTTGCCAGGCCGACACCAACACTTCTGCCGGCAGTACTAAATTGTTCTGCGGTCATTTCCTTTCCTCTGCGTTTATGCATGACAATGGTTAGAGTGGTGAAAAATAATCCGAATATTAGCAAAATTAAATATCCTGTACTTGGTGTTAACATAATCTTCCTCCATTTGTTGAATATAAATTAATTTTTTTAATAATTAGCCTCATGGTGTTTTATTGGATTTTGATTTCAGGTCCGTCTGGATGTTGGTGAGCCCGTTTTCCACAACAGAGGTGGTAAGTTTTTGAGCTTATGTAGTCTCATTGCTTTACTGCCTCCTTTGATTTCTATGTACTTACACTAACACGGGAAAAAAGCAGATAGTACATTCATGTGAGGTTATCTAACATAAAAACTTCACAAAGGAGGTTAATATACATTCCATACGATGTAAATGTTTTGAAAAAGTGGGGAAGTATGAAAGGAAGAAAAAAGACAGTGAAGAGAGTTTACATCTCTTTCACTGCCTGAGGCTGGGCTATTCAATAGCTTCAATATTTAGAAAGTCAAACTGCTTTACGTCAAACAATCCCTTATCTGTTACTTTTAACTCTGGAATAACTGGAAGTGCTAAAAACGAAAGAGTTAGCAGAGGGTCAAAATGACCAGTAAATCCAATTTGCTTTAATGCATCGTTTACTTCTTCAATTTGCCTCATTACCACATGAGAAGGCTGGTCAGAAATCAGGCCTGATATAGAAAGAGGAATAGAAGCAATACTTGCTTTGTCTTTTACTACTGCTATGCCGCCTTTTTGGTGCTGTACTTGTTCGATTGCTGCGATCATATCCTCATCATTTGCTCCGCAAACCATAAGGTTATGGGAATCATGAGCAACAGTAGATGCAATAGCCCCATCGGTAAAAGTCATTCCCTTTACAATGCTTTTGCCTATATTTCCAGTTGCATTGTGTCTTTCGATGACAGCAAGCTTTAAATACGTGTGATCTGAGATGAAAGCTCCATTGTTTACTGGCACTTTTTCTACTACGTGTCTTGTATGAATAGCATTGGGTCTCACTTCAATAACATGAGCCTTTGCTTCCTTTTCCTTAAACATGATTGTTAAATCCTCTACTGTGACAGGCTTAAGAGAAACACTTTCAGTAAGATTTTTTGGAACTGGATGCGGAACTGGATCCGGCCCGCAGTACTCGCCCTCTTTTGCGACCAGTTTTCCTGAGCTGTACACCTCATGGATGTCGAGCTTGTAGGGATCATTCAGCAAAACAAGGTCTGCATCAAATCCAGGTGCTACAGCACCTTTTTCCTTTAAGCCGAAACATTGAGCAGCATGAAAACTCCCCATGGAAATAGCAGTTACAGTCGATGCCCTCCTTTATTGCAAGCCGGACGTTGTAATTTATGCTTCCGGTTCTTTTCAGGTCATCTAAGTGCTTATCATCTGTTACAAATAAACATCTGCTTGCATTTTTTTCTGTCACAACCCCTATCAGTGAGGTTAGGTCTTTAGCCGCTGACCCTTCTCTAATCATAAGCCACATGCCTCGTTCAAGCCTGGCCTTCGCTTCTTCCTCTGTAACTGCTTCGTGATCGGTGGAAATGCCTGCCGTGCGATACGTGTTAATATCTTCCGGCTGCAGCCCTGCTGCATGGCCGTCGATAGGCTTATTTCCATTAATGGCATCAAGAAGCTTCTCAATCATATCAGGCCTTCCCTTCCTGACAGCAGGGAAATCCATGACTTCAGCCAAGCCCAGCACTCTTTTATGATTGTAAAAAGGAGAGAGGTCTTCAGCCTTTAGAACAGCTCCGGAATTCTCAAATTCAGTGGAAGGAACGCAGGAAGGAAGCATAAAAAAGACATGCAGAGGCAGTGATTCCGTGGCGTCGAGCATGTACTGCATTCCTTCTGTCCCAGAAACATTGGCAATTTCATGGGGGTCTGTCACAATAGATGTAACACCATGACTGAGAAGAACTTTGCTCAGCTCTGCTGGAGCAACCATAGAAGATTCCATATGAACATGGCCGTCAATAAATCCCGGACTTAAGTACTTTCCTTTGCCATCTATCACCGTTTCACCTTCAAACGCACCCAGCCCGACAATTTTGCCTTTTTCCACCGCTACATCTGTTTCTTTCCATTCTTTGTTAAATACATCAGCCACTTTTACATTTTTAAAAACAATTTCTGCTTTTTTACGTCCAGTGGCTGCATTTAAACGTTCTTGTAATATATGTTCCTCCACCATGCATTCACCCTTTAAGTTTTCTTCTATCCTACAGAAATGAAGGTGCATATGAAAGGGGATTGATAAATCTTCTCTCATATTTATCCTATTCCAATAAATCAAATGATTTAGACTTTTTGAGTCTGTGTAAAGGAAAACAAATGTAACACAGATGCAGGCTTTATCTTTCCGTTTGATCTGCTGAGTACAATAATTGAGGAGACGAAAATGAAGGATTACATGAAAGAATCTGTTTGTCAATTTGTGAATCGTTTTGGCCTGCCATGGTGTATAGAAGAAGATAATCTTAAAAAGGCTCTATCCGAGTTATACGGGGAAAATAGAACGGACATTTATGCGTTGATTCTGGCCTTGAATTGTGAGGTTCCAGAGAGGGTTCTCCAACAAGATAGTGGGATTACTTACGGGGAAGCTATGGCCTTAGCCGAAAAGCTTATGACTGAAAACATAAGACCTGTTACGGCAAAATGGGCCGTGCATGTATGGTGTCAAGCTTTGGGCAGAGAATCACCTTTTCACAATGTTCGCCCTCCCTTTCCACAGCTTGTAAATGAACCTAAATTTCTTGTCATGGAAAGTCTTTGCAGTGAACATGAAAACAAGAAGGAAGGTAAGGATGAGCGTTTTAGAAAACGGGTACGAAAGCTCCTGTTTAAGAAATAAATTTTTACCGTCTTATAGATGATAGGTGGATGGATACAGAAGGTTAGAAGAAGGCTGAAGCTGAGATGAAAAAAGGAAAGAATTTGACACATATCATAGGGGTGAACCCATTTCGAGATCATTTTGTTTTCTGATATAATCAGAGTTTGAAGAACAGAACAATAACCAGTCGGAGGATATAAATGCTTTCCTATAATGAATGGAAACATGTATTTAAACTTGATCCAGCCAAGGAAATAGCTGATGATCTGTTAGAAAAGGTTTGTGAATCTGGCACGGATGCTATTATTATCGGAGGCAGTGATAATGTTACGTTTGATAACACGCTGGCTCTTCTATCAAGAGTACGAAGGTATTCCGTTGCCTGTGCACTGGAGGTCTCGGCCCTGGATGCGTTGACCCCAGGGTTCGATTATTTTCTCATCCCGTCAGTATTAAATGCCGGCCAAACAAAATGGGTGACAGGTTTACATCGTCAGGCGTTAAAGGAGTTCGGCCATTTAATGAATTGGGAGGAGATCATTACAGAAGGCTATTGTATTTTAAACAAGAGTTCAAAAGCTGCTCAGCTTACCCAAGCAGATACGGAGTTAAGCGCGGATGATGTGGAAGCCTACGCATTAATGGCTGATAAGATGTTTAATCTCCCTGTATTCTATGTAGAATACAGCGGGGAATACGGAGATCCTGAAATTGTCCAGAAGGCAAAACAGTCGCTGCAGCATGCCCGCTTGTTTTATGGCGGCGGGATCAAAACACCTGAGCAGGCAAGGGAAATGGCTGCCTATGCAGATACTGTGGTTGTGGGCAACATCATATATGAAAATAGCAGGCAGGCATTAAAAACAGTCAAAGCCGTTAAAGAAGTAAAAGAAAATTGAAGGATGCCAAAAGGGAAGGTATAATAAAATTACACGAACATACGTTTTGAGGTGGTGATACTGTGCAACAGCAAATTATTGAAAAAATGCTTTCGGGATTGAATCCAGAACAAAAACGTGCTGTTAAGCACACAGATGGGCCGTTACTTATAATGGCAGGAGCGGGCAGCGGAAAGACAAGAGTTCTGACTCACCGCATTGCCTACATCATAAGGGAAAAAGGGGTAGCTCCATATAATATTCTGGCGCTGACATTTACGAATAAAGCTGCCAGAGAAATGAAAGACAGAGTAGCTCAGCTTGTTGGAGGAACAGCAGAAGATATATGGATGTCTACGTTTCACTCTATGTGTGTAAGGATTTTACGCAGAGATGCAGATCGTATAGGAATCAATCGAAACTTCTCCATCCTTGACAGCTCAGACCAGCTGTCTGTCATTAAGCAGATCTTAAAGGATCAAAATATTGATTCCAAGAAATTTGAACCACGTTCCCTCCTTGGAGCTATTTCTTCGGCAAAGAACATTCTGGATTCTCCTGAGAAATTTGCGGAAAAGGCCGATGGCCCTTTTGAGGAAATTGCAGCTGATGTGTACAAAGAGTATCAAAAGCGTCTGAAGAAAAATCATTCTCTGGACTTTGATGATTTGATTATGACAACAATTAAGCTGTTCAAACAGGTGCCGGAAGTTTTGGAATTTTACCAGAGGAAATTTCAATACATTCACGTAGACGAGTACCAGGATACAAACAATGCCCAATATGTATTAGTGAACATGATTGCTGAACGTTACCGGAATATTTGTGTTGTAGGGGATTCTGACCAGTCTATTTACCGCTGGCGAGGAGCAGATATTCAAAACATCCTTTCTTTTGAAGAGGATTATGAAGAAGCTGTTACGATTCTTCTTGAACAAAACTACCGGTCAACGAAAAAGATTTTACAGGCAGCGAACGAAGTGATCAAAAACAACACCGGACGCAAGCCCAAAAATCTCTGGACGGATAATGATGAGGGGCAAAACCTTTACTTTTTTGAAGCGGCAGACGAGCGTGATGAAGCTGTCTACATTATCGACCAGATCAAGCAAGCGGTTCAAAAGAAAGGCCTTAAGTATTCTGATGTAGCCATACTGTACCGGACAAATGCCCAGTCCCGTGTGATTGAGGAAATGTTTTTAAAGTCAAACATTAACTATAATATGATTGGCGGAACAAAGTTCTACGACCGTAAAGAGATTAAGGATGTTCTTGCCTATCTCCGCCTGGTTGCTAACCTGATGATGATATCAGCCTGGCAAGAATCATTAATGTGCCAAAACGCGGGATCGGTGCGACGACCGTAGACAAGGTTGCAGCTTATGCAATGGCTCACGATCTTTCCATGTTTTCTGCTTTGCAGGAGGCAGAGCAGATCGGTCTTAATGCCCGTACGACAAGTAAGCTGAAAGATTTTGCTGATAAGGTCGGCAACTGGATCCAGCAGCAGGATTATTTATCAGTGACAGAATTGGTTGAAGAACTAATTGAAAAAACAGGTTACAGGGATATGTTAAAAGAAGATAAAAGCCTTGAATCTCAGAGCCGCTTAGAAAATATTGAAGAGTTTATGTCTGTTACGAAGGATTTTGAAAAGAATAATGATGACAAATCCCTTATTTCTTTTTTAACTGATCTTGCACTAATAGCAGACATTGACCAAATGGATGAAGAAGAGGAAGATGAAGCAGTTGTAATGATGACCCTTCACTCTGCCAAAGGTCTGGAATTTCCTCTTGTCTTTCTCGTAGGAATGGAAGAAGGAATTTTCCCCCATAACCGCTCACTGTTTGAGGCAGAAGAGATGGAGGAGGAAAGACGTCTTGCCTACGTGGGAATTACCCGTGCAGAGCAGGAACTGCATTTAACGCGGGCAAACATGCGCCAATTATACGGACGTACACAGGCTAATCCAATGTCACGCTTTATTAAGGAGCTTCCTGAAGAACTGCTGGACGGGTTGGAGAAAAAGGAGACACCTGCCTGGATGAAAACAAGCAGAGGTGCCGGCCAGGAGCTGATGGGACGAAACCGCGGAGGAAGCAGCCCACAGGGAGGCCGAACTGCCTCTTCACGCCCTGCAACGATGACGACAGGCGGAAACGAATTTGACTGGCAGGTTGGCGATAAGGCGGAACACAAAAAATGGGGAACTGGCACCGTGGTAAGCAAAAAGGGTGAAGGGGAGAACCTTGAACTTGATATTGCTTTTCCAAAAGAAGGAATTAAAAGGCTGTTTGCTAAATTCGCTCCAATAAAAAAAGGTTAAAATCCCGTAAAAATAATGAAAACACATCCTGATTATCATCGTGACAAACAAAGCAGAAAGGATTGGAAGCCATGGATGAGAAGCAGATTGAAGAGCGGGTGAAGAAACTCCGTGAGCTTCTGGATAAATACGGCTATCATTATTATGTTTTGGATCAGCCTCTTGTTTCCGATGCGGAGTATGACCAGCTCATGCAGGAGCTATTGAAGCTTGAAGAGGAAAATCCGGATCTCATCACGAATGATTCGCCGACTGTACGTGTCGGTGGAGAGCCTTATCTCACTTTGAGAAAGTCCAGCATGAAATTCCTATGTTAAGCCTTGCTAACGCCTTTAATGAACAGGAGCTGCGAGATTTTGACCGAAGAGTAAGGCAGGGAATCGGAGAAAGTCCAGCTTATATATGTGAATTGAAAATAGATGGATTGGCAGTCTCTTTAACCTATGAAAATGGGGTTTTTGTCCGTGGAGCTACTCGAGGGGACGGAACAACAGGTGAGGATATTACAAGCAACCTGCGCACCGTTAAGTCCATCCCTTTGCGTATTAAGCAGGACGCAGATATAGAAGTTCGCGGAGAAGTGTTTATGCCAAAGCAATCGTTTGAAGCACTGAATGCAGCAAAAGAAGAAAATGGCGAAGTTCTATTTGCGAACCCAAGAAATGCTGCTGCTGGATCCCTCAGACAGCTGGATCCAAAGGTAGCAGCAAAACGTAACCTTGATATCTTTCTGTACTCGATTGGCAACGATAAAGGAATAGGTCTGGCTTCTCATTATGAAGCGTTGTCTTTTATGAAAGAAGCAGGTTTTAAGGTGAATCCTGAAACTGAATTTTGTGAGTCTATAGATGAAGTTATTGAGTACGTAAACGGTTGGCTTGACCGCAGGGATGATCTTTCTTATGAAATTGACGGTATTGTTATAAAGGTAGACAGCATAAAACAGCAGCAGGAGCTTGGCTTTACCGCGAAAAGTCCGCGCTGGGCCATAGCTTATAAATTTCCGGCTGAAGAGGTGGTTACTACCCTTGAAGGTATTACCTGACTGTTGGAAGGACTGGAGTTGTCACACCTAATGCTCATTTAGCACCAGTTAGAGTGGCGGGAACGACCGTACAGAGGGCAACACTTCATAATGAGGATTTAATCCGGGATAAGGACCTTAAAATAGGCGATCAAGTGGTGATCAAAAAGCAGGGGATATTATCCCTAAAGTTGTAAGAGTGCTTACGGAGCTTAGGACAGGGGAGGAAAGAGACTTTTCTATGCCGGAAGAGTGTCCGGCTTGCGAAAGTGAGCTGGTCAGGCTGGAAGAAGAAGTAGCCCTGCGCTGTCTTAACCCCAAATGCCCTGCACAAATTCGTGAAGGCTTGATTCACTTTGTGTCAAGAAATGCAATGAATATTGACGGCTTGGGGGAAAAGGTGATTTCTCAGCTCTTTGCTCACGAACTCGTAACCGATGTAGCAGATTTATACAAGCTGGAGCGGGAAGAGTTATTAAAATTAGAACGAATGGGTGAGAAATCAGTAGAAAACCTTCTGAATGCCATTGAAAACTCTAAGACAAATTCCTTGGAAAAGCTCCTATTCGGTCTGGGAATCCGTTTTGTCGGCTCCAAAGCAGCTAAGACATTGGCTCAGGAATTTGAAACGATGGAAAATCTCCAGAAAGCCACTTACGAGGATTTGTTTGCTGTATATGAAATTGGTGACAAAATGGCAGACTCTATTGTGAGCTTCTTTGACCAACCGGAAGTAGAAGAACTGTTAACAGAACTAAAAAGCCTGGGAGTTAACATGACTTATACGGGACCAAAAGCCGACAAAGAATCACAAGCGGATTCTGTTTTTAACGGAAAAACGGTTGTGTTAACCGGAAAGCTTTCTCTCCTGACCAGAAATGAAGCAAAAGAGAAAATAGAAGCCTTAGGCGGTAAAGTCACAGGAAGTGTAAGCAAGAGCACAGACCTATTAGTAGCAGGTGAAGATGCTGGTTCAAAGCTGGAAAAGGCAAAAAACTGGAAGTTGAAGTGTGGGATGAAAACCGTTTTATCGAGGAAACAGGTGGAGTGGAGTAATAAGGGAAAGGAGAAGGAGAAGGTTCCTTCTCCTTCTTTTCGAGAATTGATTTATTTTTCTCTTGAGCGCTTGGATGGAAAAGCCTATGATAAAACAAGACATCCAAATCATGGCTGTTTTACCTGTAAAAGAAGCCAGCTTTATAAGTGGTGCCTAATAAATAAGATTGAGATCAGGGAATGAGGAGATGGGAATAATGGTTAAGAAAGCGGGTTGCTTTGCTTTTGCGGCCCTCATTTTACTTTCAGGCTGCCTGCCCGGGTTAGAAACAGATGAAACGGCAGACGTGGAAGAAAGTGATGAAGATGGAGCAGACACGGTTGTTGAAGTGAGTCCGGAAATTCCAAGTTTGGACAGTTATTACAGAAGCATTTTACAGGACGGACAGTATCGACATGGAGCGACCAGAGGGTTCAGCACATCGGTGGTTTACAACCGTATGGACTTAGAAAGGCTGGAGGTAGGCCTTACGGAACTGGCGTCTGATCAATTTGATCCTTCTTCTTATTTCTTTAGTGAAGGCCAGTTTATTACGAGAAGTGACTTGAACAGCTGGTTACGTCGTTATGAAGAACCGGAAGATGAAGACGACGAGGGGAATCTCCTTGGATTGAACCCGCCCCTTGGAGAAGGAAGCTCTTTTGAAGAAAGAGAAAGAAATTCTCCTCGCTATTTGTCTCATATTCTAGAACATAATTATGTAACAGAAAATGAAAATGGCAACTTGGAGATTGGCGGACTGGCCATAGGAATTTCCTTAAACAGTGCCTATTATTTTAGAGAACGTCACGATGATGGAAGTTACGGTCCCTGGTTTGATGAAGAAATCGATGAAGAGGTTAGTCTGGAAGAGGGCCAGAGGATTGCCCAGGAGGTACTGGAACGCCTAAGAAGTGAAGACAGGGAAGACGGAAGATTGGAAGACGTTCCAATCGTTTTTGCACTCTTTAGAGAAGCACCTCGTCAGTCTTCTGTGCCAGGTGAGTTTATAGCCACAGCAGTGGCTGATCCCGGCCAGGACGTAGGCGGATGGCAAACCTTAAACGAAGCTCATTATTTGTTTCCTTCCGGAACTGCTGAAAATGAGCAAAGAACAGATGCGGAGAGGTTTAATCAATTTAGTAATGATATAAACAGATTCTTTGAAAACTATGTGGGTGTAGTTGGAAATGGTTATTATCAAAATGACCAGATGCAAAGAATGGAGATTGAGATTCCGATCCGTTTTTACAGTAAAACAGAAGTAATAGCATTTACCCAGCATGTGACTGACCGGGTGGAACAGCATTTTTCTCCTGAAATTGAAGTCCGGATTCGTGTGACTGCTTCGGGAGAAGAGGAAGCCTTAATTGTAAGAGAGCCCGACGAGGAACCATATATCCATATTCATTAAAAGCACGGCAAGAAAGCAGATGTCAGGGAAACTTTCTTCAATGTTTGTCTTTCTTGCCTTTTGTTGCTTGTACATGTTGGATTTGGTATCATCAATGTATTGTGAAAAAGGACGATTTTAACGGAGGTGACAGGCAGTGAGCAGAATTACGAAAGAGCAGGTCTTACACGTTGCTTATCTCGCGCGCATGTCTTTGACAGAAGAAGAAGTAGAAAAGTTCACTAAAGATCTTGACGATATAATTGGATCAGCAGAACAGTTAAATGAAGTAGATACAACAAACGTAGAACCAACGACCCATGTTTAGATCTTCACAATGTTCTTAGAAAAGATGAAGTAAGACCGTCTTTGGATCGTGAAGACGTACTCAAAAATGCACCAGATCATGAGGATGGCCGATTTAAAGTGCCGTCTATTCTTGAATAAAGGAGGGAGCTCACCGTGTCTATTTTAGAAGAGAGTTTTTCTACGATACATAAAAGGCTCGAAAACAAAGAAATTACTGTCTCAGAACTGGTTGATGCTTCATTTAAGCGCATCAATGAAGTAGATGATAAAGTTAAGGCCTTTCTCACATTAAATGAAGAAGAAGCACGCAGCCACGCAAAGAATCTCGATGAAGCTTTGGAAAAAGAGGGAGTAAACGGTGCCTTTTCGGGATACCTGCTGGAATTAAAGATAACATTACGACAAAAGGTGTTCGCACCACCTGTGCAAGTAAAATTCTCGCAAACTTTGAGCCTGTTCATGACGCCACAGTGATTGAGGGGTTAAACAAGGCAAATTCTGTTCAAATTGGAAAGTTAAATATGGATGAATTTGCTATGGGGTCTTCTAATGAAAATTCAGGTTTTTTCGTGACCCGTAATCCTTGGAACACCGATTATGTGCCAGGAGGATCGAGCGGGGGCTCAGCAGCCGCTGTAGCAGCTGGAGAAGTTCCTTTTACTCTTGGTTCTGATACAGGTGGTTCTATAAGGGAACCGGCAGCTTATTGTGGAGTTGTGGGGCTAAAGCCTACATACGGACGAGTATCTCGTTACGGACTGGTAGCATTTGCTTCCTCTCTTGACCAAATCGGGCCCATTACCCGTACAGTAGAAGACAATGCTCTTGTTCTTCAGCAAATCGCTGGTCACTCTAACATGGATTCCACGTCCGCAGATATTCCTGTTCCAGATTTTCTCAGCATGATTACTGGTGAAATCAAAGGCAAGCGGATTGGCGTGCCGAAAGAATATTTATCTGAAGGTGTAGAACAAGGTGTTAAAGACAGGGTACTAGAGGCATTAAAAGTGCTAGAAGATCTAGGTGCGAGCTGGGAAGAAGTATCTCTTCCTCACTCTAAATATGCGGTTTCCTGCTACTACCTGCTGGCTTCTTCTGAAGCATCAGCCAACCTTGCCCGCTTTGATGGTGTACGCTACGGTGTAAGATCAGATAATGCAAATGATTTACTTGAAATGTATCAGCGCTCTCGTGACGAGGGATTTGGCGATGAAGTAAAGCGCCGTATTATGCTTGGAACCTTCGCATTAAGCAGTGGTTATTACGATGCTTATTATAAGAAAGCACAAAAGGTCCGTACTCTTATCAAAAGAGATTTTGAAGAAGTTCTTCAAACTTTGATGTGATCGTAGGGCCGACCTCGCCAACAACAGCATTTAAAATTGGCGAGCAGGTGGATGATCCTCTTACCATGTACGCTAACGACGTGATGACTATTCCAATTAATCTGGCTGGTGTCCCTGCCATTTCCGTACCTTGCGGCTTCTCTCAAGGAATGCCGGTAGGACTGCAAATCATCGGTAAGCCGTTCGAAGAAGGAGAAGTCTACCGAATGGCTCATGCCTATGAACAAGCTACAGAATACTATAAAGAAAAGCCGGAATTGTAAGGGGGATAAGGAAATGAAATTTGAAACAGTCATTGGACTCGAAGTGCATTCAGAATTAAAGACAAATTCCAAGATTTTCTGCGGATGTTCAACTGAATTCGGAGCACCTCCAAACACCCATACCTGTCCGGTATGCCTAGGACATCCTGGTGTGCTTCCTGTATTAAATGAACGGGCGGTTGAATATGCAGTAAAAGCAGCCATGGCCTTAAATTGTGATATTGCTGAAAATACAAAGTTTGACCGGAAAAACTATTTCTATCCAGACAGCCCAAAAGCCTATCAAATTTCCCAATTCGATAAGCCTGTTGGTGAGAATGGCTGGATTGAAATTGAAGTAGAGGGCAAAAAGAAGAGAATCGGTATTACCCGTCTCCATTTGGAGGAAGATGCGGGAAAGCTGACTCATGATGAATACGGTGAGCATTCCTTGGTGGACTTTAACCGAGTAGGAACACCACTCGTTGAAATCGTTTCTGAGCCGGATATTGAGACACCTGAAGAAGCCTACGCTTATCTTGAAAAGTTAAAAGCTATTCTTCAGTATACAGAGGTTTCCGATTGTAAGATGGAAGAAGGCTCCCTTCGCTGTGACGCTAACATTTCGTTGCGTCCTGCAGGACAAGTGGAGTTTGGAACAAAAACAGAGCTGAAAAACCTTAACTCTTTTGCAAATGTACAAAAGGGACTGGCTTTTGAAGAAAAACGGCAGGAGCAGGAGCTTCTTTCCGGTGGAGAAATTCTACAAGAAACACGCCGCTGGGACGATGCAAAGAAAGAAACAATCCTCATGCGTGTGAAGGAAGGCTCTGATGATTACCGTTACTTCCCGGAACCAGACTTGGTAGCTCTTCACATTGATCATGAGTGGAAGGAAAAAATCAAAGAAACCATTCCTGAACTTCCTGATGAAAGAAAAACCCGTTATATTAATGAGTTAGGACTCTCAGCGTATGATGCCGGTGTAATCACTCAATCAAAGGCAATGTCTGATTACTTTGAAGAGACGGTTGAAAAGGGCGGAGACGCCAAGCAGGCAGCTAACTGGCTGATGGGCGAAGTAAATGCGTACATGAACGCAAACGGTAAAGACCTTGAGGAATTAGCTCTTACTCCAGAGTCATTATCGAAGTTAATCGCTCTTATTGAAAAGGGGACAATTTCAAGCAAGATTGCGAAAAAGGTATTTGCTGACCTGGTTGAAAAGGGCGGAGACCCAGAGGAGATCGTAAAAGAGAAAGGTCTTGTTCAAATCTCCGACGAAGGAGAGTTGAAAAAGATTGTAGACGAAATTCTCGATAATAACCAGCAATCTATTGAAGACTTTAAAAATGGAAAAGATAAAGCTTTTGGATTCCTTGTTGGACAGACAATGAAGCAGACCAAGGGTAAAGCAAACCCTCAAATGGTTAACAAGCTTATAAAAGAAGGAATTGACCAAAGATAGCATTTTCATCCCTGCCTTTCTACAAGGCGGGGATTTTTTATTATTCTCTCGTGGGCCATACGAATATTTTTTAATAGGGATTTAATTTCCTTTGGATCCTTAGTTCATGATAGTTATCATTTTTGAAAACAAGTTATGGAGAGTGAAACAGAGAATATAATATAAAGAGACAAAAGGGCAGGATTGAACAGAATGTTTCTCTCATGAGGGATTAACAAGAAAACAACTTGAAACGGTTTTAATTTTGCTGTGAGGTGTTTTCTTTCTTAAAGAGACGGATATGACATTTATAAGCGGACACACTGTTGTTTTTTAAGGAGAGAACCTCTTAGGCAAAGTGGAAGTAAAAAGTAGAGTTTAGAAAAGATTAAATGATATAGTTATAGGGTAGAAAGTAAGAGCTGGATGTCAAAAGTGTACATTTGCGTAAGTTAATTATAGATATGCAATACTGACAGAAAAAGCATGCAGAAAAGCTCAGAGTTCTTCTGTGGCCCAGGAAAGACATGCTATTGAGGATAACTCTATATTTGAGAAAACAGGAGTGCGCACGCCTATGAAAACAGCCAGAGTCATTTATAATCCGACAGCAGGACGGGAACAAACAAAAAAGCAATTAGCATATATACTTGACCGCCTGGAAACAGCAGGTTTCGAAGCATCAGCTCATATGACGAAAAGAGAAGGATGTGCCAAAGAGGCAGCCAGAAAAGCGGGAGAAAAAGGGTATGATGTCGTTATTGCTGCCGGTGGGGACGGAACGATATTTGAAGTTGTCAACGGGCTGGCTGAATTGCCTTATCGTCCCAAGCTCGGTCTGATTCCTGCCGGCACGACAAATGATTTGGCCCGCGCCCTTGGCATTCATGGGAATGATATTGAAAAAACGTGCGATGTTCTGTGCGATGATTACACAAAACCCGTGGATATAGGAAAGGTTGGCAATCAATATTTTGTAAACATTGCTGCTGCTGGCAAGTTAACTGAACTAACCTATGATACACCTAGTAAACTAAAGACGATGATGGGGCAGCTTGCTTATTATGTCAAAGGCTTTGAAAAGCTAAGGTCACTTAATCCTCAGCATGTAAGAATTGAATATGATGGAAAGCTCTTTGAGGATGAAATTATGATGTTTCTTATTTGTAATACGAATTCTGTAGGAGGTTTCGAGAAGCTTTGTCCACAGGCTTCCTATAATGATGGTATGTTTGACCTGATTATCGTTAAAAAAATGAATCTGCCTGAATTTGTACGTCTTGGGGGACAAGCGCTTAACGGTGAACATATTCATCATGACAAAATTGTGTATGTCCAGGCAAATCGAATAAAGGTTTATGTTGAAGGGGACATGCAATTAAATTTGGACGGTGAATTTGGGGGAATGCTCCCAGCTGAATTTGTTAATCTTCATCAGCATTTTGAGATGCTTTGTCCGAAAAATAAGTCGGAGACAAAATAAAAAGGTAAACCTGTTCAGGCTTACCTTTTTTGTTCTGCGGACTTAACATGCAGAAATAAGTATGAAGCTAGCGCCGTTACTTTATTAGTTTCCAGCTTTAACGAGAAATAAAGACCAAATTCCAACAGCAATGGAAACTATGCTTGTGAAAATTACCATCCAGTGCATTCCCAACAGCCCCTCTCTTACTAAGTTTCAGATAAAGTCCGTGGACAAAAACTAACATCTCATTATTAAAGAATATAATTCTTAAGGAAAAAAATCAATGAAAAATGTAGGAACTTTCTTTAAAACGGGAAAAAAGATCAATACATCATACTCTTTCTAAGGAGGGGAACAATGGCCGAAAAAATAAAAATAAGCGTCGTCGTCACCCTTCTTGCTTATACGGTGCTTATTGTCCTTTCACTGCTGATCACTTCTGGTATAGATGGTGAAATGATAGGAATGTGGGGGATCTGGGCAGGGGTGATCCTGTTAATAGCAGCCCTTCCCTTGTCAAAAAACGCCAGAAGGAGCAGGCAACAGGATGTGACCATTGATGAGAGTGTACAGGCAAATGCAACCAAAGAAAGCAATGAATCTGTTCAAAAGCAAAATCCGCCCGTAGTGGCAGGAGTAGTCTGGGGGGCAACAGTCACCATTGTTATAGCCCTAGGCCTGTTATTCATATAAAAGCCGCTCCCTGAAAAAAGGAGCGGCTTTAGTATTTATCTGGTCTGGCCCAGTTCTTCACGTTCTTCTGGAGTAAAAACCCGGGATCTTGTAAAGAAACGTTTTCCTTCTGGTCCTTCAAGGGAAAACATTCCCCCGCGTCCATCAACCACGTCAATGATTAACTGTGTGTGTTTCCAGTATTCATATTGATCCTTCGATATATAAAAGGGGGAACGACCGATCTCCCCTAAAAGAACATCACTGTCGCCTACCTGAAAATCCCCTTCTGGAAAGCACATGGGAGAACTGCCATCACAACATCCGCCTGACTGGTGAAACATCAAAGGCCCATGGACTGCTTTTAACTTTTCGATCAGCTCAAGTGCTGCATTAGTAGCAGTTACTTTTTCAACCACACCTCTCATCCTTTCAAAGACCCCCGGCTGCTCATGCTGCCGGGGGTGTTTTTTATCTTAAAAGAAACCTAAGGCATCTTCGCTGTAGCTTACGAGAAGATTTTTCGTCTGCTGATAATGACTAAGCATCATCTTATGATTTTCTCTTCCAATTCCTGATTTTTTGTACCCGCCAAAAGCAGCGTGAGCCGGGTATGCATGATAGCAGTTTGTCCAGACACGCCCAGCCTGGATGTCACGGCCAAAGCGGTAAGCGGTATTAATGTTTCTGGACCACACACCAGCCCCTAATCCGTAAAGAGTATCATTGGCAATTGAAAGGGCTTCTTCTTTGTCTTTAAAAGTTGTGACCGAAACGACGGGGCCGAAAATTTCTTCCTGGAAAATACGCATATCGTTTCTTCCTTTAAACACAGTAGGCTGGACATAATAACCATTGGCCAGGTTTCCTTCAAGTGTGTTTCTCGAGCCTCCGGTGAGAACTTCTGCTCCTTCTTGTTTTCCAATATCAAGATAGGAAAGGATTTTTTCTAGCTGCTCCTGAGAAGCCTGGGCTCCCATCATTGTATCTGTATCAAGAGGATCACCAATTTTAATTTCATTGACTCGCTTTAAGGCCCGGTCCATAAACTGATCATAAATGGATTCTTGTATTAAAGCACGAGACGGGCAGGTGCAGACTTCCCCCTGGTTTAAAGCAAACATGACAAATCCTTCAATGGCTTTGTTTAGAAACTTGTCGTCTTTCTCCATTACATCTTCAAAGAAAATGTTAGGAGACTTTCCGCCCAGCTCCAATGTGACTGGAATGATATTTTGAGAAGCATACTGCATGATGAGTCTTCCTGTTGTTGTTTCCCCGGTAAAGGCAACTTTGGCTACTCTATCACTGGAAGCAAGGGGCTTGCCAGCTTCTACTCCAAAACCGCTTACAATATTTAACACACCTGGCGGCAGGAGATCTTCTATTAATTCAAGCAGAACAAAAATACTAGAAGGAGTCTGTTCGGCAGGTTTAAGGACGATAGTGTTGCCGGCAGCAAGGGCAGGAGCAATTTTCCATGTTGCCATCAAGAGCGGGAAGTTCCATGGAATAATCTGCCCGACTACGCCAAGAGGCTCGTTAAAGTGGTAGGCCACGGTATCGTCATCAATTTGGCTGAGAGATCCTTCTTCACTGCGAATAACCCCGGCAAAATATCTGAAGTGATCAACCGCAAGAGGGATGTCTGCATTTAAAGTTTCCCTGACCGCTTTGCCGTTTTCCCAGGTTTCTGCAACAGCGAGCATTTCCAGGTTTTCTTCCATTCTATCTGCTATTTTGTTAAGTATATTTGCTCTTTCTGCGGGCGGTGTTTTGCCCCAGCTGTCCTTCGCCTCATGGGCTGCATCAAGAGCAAGGTTTACATCTTCTGAAGAGGATCTTGCCAGCTCGCAAAAGACCTCTCCGGTAATCGGGGTTACATTTTCAAAATACTGATTGTTTACAGGGGGCTTCCATTCCCCGCCAATGTAATTGTCATAGCGGTCTCTGAATTGGACAAGTGAGTTTGGAGTATTCGGCTGATCATAGCGCATGCAAATCATCCTCCCTGGTAGATAAATAGTTTTCATAGACTGTAAGTATCTACCTAGACATATGCAGTACCTTGATAAAGCAGAACAATTCGATTTCTTTACTGATTAACTGTTCCGGTTCTTTTCCTCCCCCTGTTTTGAGATCGCTTTCATTTTATCATTTTTTCAGAAAATACAAATAATAACTCTATAATCTGGTTAAAATTTGTATTTTTTTACAAAAAGAATAAAAGCTTAATAGGGAAGACAAAAGTAGAAAAATGAATTGACACCGCTTTCAGCCTATGATTTACTAGTATGTAAGTTAATCAATCTGGCGGAGACATGGAGACCAACAAATGCGTTTATACGAGGGAAAGTATGTTCCTTGGTATAAGCGATTTTGCTGGTCTCTTTTTGTTTTAGCCAGAATATGAAAGGTAAGGGGTGGTCCTCGGCATGAGTCCGTTCATAGGAGAATTACTAGGAACGATGATCTTAATACTGTTTGGAGCAGGGGTCGTAGCAGGAGTTGTATTAAGAGGCACAAAGGCAGAGAATTCCGGCTGGATCGTCATCACTGTGGCCTGGGGGCTTGGAGTGACGATGGGTGTGTATGCTGTTGGGAGAATAAGCGATGCCCATCTTAATCCAGCAGTAACGATAGGATTTGCGTTGATCGGAGATTTCCCCTGGAGTGAGGTACCAGGCTATGTCACTGCACAAGTTATCGGAGCATTTATTGGTGCTTCACTCATTTGGCTTCAATACTATCCTCATTTTAAGAAAACAGAGGATGAAGGGGCAAAGCTTGGCGTATTTGCTACCTCACCTGCTATCCGGCATTCACCTTCCAACTTCTTCAGTGAAGTACTTGGAACGTTCGTACTGGTTCTTGGCCTGCTGTTTATTGGGGCAAATGAATTCACAGAAGGCTTAAATCCTTTAATTGTAGGCGCTTTAATTATAGCTATTGGTTTATCATTAGGGGGGACTACCGGATATGCGATTAATCCGGCAAGAGATCTTGGACCCGTCTTGCTCATTTCTTTTGGCCGATCGCAAACAAAGGCTCCTCAGACTGGGCATATGCATGGATTCCCATAGCGGGACCAGTAATTGGCGGAGGACTTGGAGCCTTTTTTACAGTGCAGCTTTTGAAGGAGTCATTTACTCAGCCCTTTGGCTGTTTATCATTTTCTTTGCCGTGGTACAAGGACTTACCATAGTATTAGAAAGAAGAAAGAATATCAGCGAAGAATTTAAAGAAGATGTTATCCATCGTAGAAAAGTAGATGCATAAGGGTAGGGAGGCTTAACAATGGAGAAAAAATATATTCTATCACTTGATCAAGGAACGACAAGCTCGCGGGCCATTCTATTTGATAAAGAAGGAGAAATCATTTCTGTCAGCCAAAAAGAATTTACACAGCTTTTTCCAAAGCCAGGATGGGTGGAGCATGATGCCAACGAGATATGGAGTTCCATTCTTTCAGTGATTGCCGGGGCGCTGGCCCAAGCTAGTATTTCCCCTAAGGAAATAGCCAGCATAGGTATTACAAATCAAAGAGAGACGACAGTCATCTGGGAAAAAGAGACCGGAAGACCAATCTATAATGCTATTGTCTGGCAGTCCAGGCAAACGAGAGAAATATGTGAAGAACTCTCAAACCAAGGGCTTGATCAAACCTTCAGAGATAAAACAGGCCTTTTAATAGATGCCTATTTTTCCGGAACGAAGGTAAAATGGATTCTAGACCATGTGGACGGGGCAAGAGAAAGAGCAGAAAAAGGAGAGCTTCTCTTTGGGACAATTGATACGTGGCTAATTTGGAAGCTGACTGGCGGTGAGGCCCATGTTACTGATTACTCCAACGCTTCACGGACTCTCATGTTTAATATCCACGAGCTGAAATGGGATGATGATCTTTTAGAAATTTTGGATGTCCCAAAAGCAATGCTCCCTGAAGTGAAGCCATCTTCAGAAGTATATGGGGAAACCGTAAGCTATCACTTTTTTGGTGAAAGAGTGCCAGTGGCTGGAGCAGCAGGAGACCAACAGGCCGCACTGTTCGGCCAGGCTTGCTTTGAAGAAGGCATGGCAAAAAACACGTACGGAACAGGCTGCTTTATGCTTATGAATACAGGAGAAAAAGCAGTAGCCTCCGAGCATGGGTTACTTACTACTCTTGCCTGGGGGATTGATGGCAAAGTAAACTACGCACTGGAAGGAAGTATATTTGTTGCGGGATCTGCCATTCAGTGGCTTCGCGACGGTCTGCGTATGCTAAAGAATGCCTCTGACAGTGAGAAGTATGCTGAAAGAGTCTCTTCTACTGACGGAGTTTACGTAGTGCCTGCTTTCGTTGGTCTGGGAACTCCTTACTGGGATTCAGATGTTCGAGGGGCCGTATTTGGGTTGACAAGAGGAACAGAAAAAGAGCATTTTGTGAGAGCTACTCTTGAATCTCTTGCCTATCAGACAAAGGATGTACTCCAGGCAATGGAAGCAGATGCAGATACAGAGCTTAAGTCCCTGCGCGTGGATGGGGGAGCGGTTGCTAATAACTTCCTGATGCAATTTCAAAGTGATATCTTAGGCGCAAGAGTGGAAAGGCCAAATGTGAAGGAAACCACTGCCTTAGGAGCAGCATACTTGGCAGGGCTGGCTGTAGGCTTTTGGAAGGACAAAGAAGAAATCAGCAAGCAGTGGAAAGTGGAAAAGTATTTTGAACCTGAAATCGCAGAAGAGGAACGAGAGAAATTGTACGGTGGATGGAAAAAAGCTATTCAAGCAGCACAGGCTTTTAAATAAATGAGAAAACCTGGCCGGAGAACCGGTCAGGTTTTTGTTTGGGAAGGATTTTGGAAGCTTTTTGTGTACAACTGTCTTCAGAGGAGATAATATAAGAAATCAGGCAGAATGTGGTACAATCACGATAGCTTACACAACAGCCATAAAGGATGAACGATATAGATGAGTAAACAAAATAAGCAGGGAAACGCCCCTGTCCAAAAAAACGAAATTATTGATGTTACCTTCGAAGATTTAACTCATGAAGGGGCAGGAGTCGCAAAGGTTGACGGGTATGCCTTGTTTGTTCCCAATGCTCTTCCGGGTGAACAGGCGAAGGTGAAAGTGGTGAAGACCAAGAAAGGATATGGATTTGGAAAACTGCTGGAGCATACGAAAGAAAGTGAATACAGGGTTGAACCACCCTGTCCGATTTATAAGCAGTGCGGGGGATGCCAGCTTCAGCACCTTTCCTATGAAGGACAGCTTGATTATAAGCAGAACCAAGTGAAAAATGTCCTGCAAAGGATCGGAGGGCTGGAAAATGTGACTGTCCATCCTACGTTAGGTATGGAGGATCCCTGGCGCTACCGCAACAAGGCTCAAGTTCCGGTAGGAATGGAGGAAGGGGGGCTTGTGGCGGGCTTTTACCAGCAGCGAAGCCACCAGATTATTAATATGGAACGCTGTGTCATTCAGGATGAGGCGAATGATGAAGCGGTATCAAGGGTAAAAGAGATCGCTGATCAATATGGTATTAAAGCGTATGATGAAAAAATTCATAAAGGAACACTCCGCCATATTGTTGCCCGCCATGCTCTAAATACAGGTCAATTGATGGTAGTACTTGTCACCAAAGGAACTGAGCTGCCTAACAAAAAGAATATAATAGAAGAAATCCGTCAGGCTTTGCCTAATGTGAAATCCATCGTACAAAACATTAATCCCAAACGGACAAATGTTATCTTTGGAGAACAGACAAAAGTGCTCTGGGGCGAAGAATATATATATGACACGATCGGTGAGATTAAGTTTGCCATATCGGCCCGCTCCTTTTACCAGGTGAACCCGAAGCAAACAAAGGTCCTTTACGACAAAGCCCTGGAATATGGAAATTTGACTGGAAGAGAAACAGTTATTGATGCATACTGCGGCATCGGAACCATTTCCTTATTCCTCGCCCAGAAAGCAAAGCACGTCTACGGAGTAGAAATAGTGCCCGAGGCCATTTCCGATGCAAAACGAAACGCGAAGCTGAATCACATGGATAATGTAGATTTTGCTGTCGGAGAAGCAGAGGAAGTGATCCCCTGGTGGCATACAGCTCAAGGCATCACACCAGACGTGATTGTGGTAGACCCGCCGCGGAAAGGCTGCGATGAAAAGCTGTTAGAAACGATTGTAAAGATGAAGCCGGAAAGAGTGGTATATGTGTCATGTAACCCGGCAACGCTGGCAAGAGATTTGAAGATATTAGAAGAGGGCGGATTTGAAACCAAAGAAGTACAGCCCGTCGATATGTTCCCACAGACAACACATGTGGAGTGCGTTTCACACTTAGTTCGAAAAAAATAATAGAGGAGAAGTACATCTCCTCAACCTTAGAAAGATTATAAAAAACCTTCATTTAACTCCTTTTTAATGACAGAGACCTGAGCGTAGGCTTGGTTTTCTGTCATTTTTTATCAATGCTTTGCTTTTCAATCAATTTTCCTCATAAATAACTTTGGTCTCGTTTTGTCTTTTATTATCGAAACTGTTATTAAGGACAATAGCAATTGGTATAATTACCCATGTGCGAAAAACAAAATTATGAAGGAGTGGTTTACTTGAAGTTCTACAAAGTCTTTATTGCACTAATCTTACTAGGTTGTCCTAGCACTAGTAGCAGCTTTTTCTAACGGAAATAGCAATGGACATGAAAACGGAAAAGGCAAAAATTCAAACGGGCACATTTCTCATGAAGTTTGGGTAACTGACCAACACAAACACAGAAATGAGATTCACATCATCAACGGTACTACTCATAAAACCGAAGAAACCCTAACACGAGAAGATGGTGTTGGTGACACTCCGCATATGCTCGTATTTGATAACGAAGGCGAATACGCTTATGTCGCTAATATGGGTTCTGGAGACGTTTCTGTTATACGAGGAGAAGATAGAAAGATCATCGATACTATCGAAACAAGACCTGGAGCGCACGCAGCTTACCCTACTAATAAAGGAGACAAAGTTGTTGTAGCAAACACACCTAACGGAAGTATTTCAGTTATTAATGCCAACAGGGAAGAAGAAGAATTCTCTAAAGAAAAAACGGTCGATTTAAAAGACTACGAAGAATTACAAGATAATGAAGGGTTTGAAAATCTGAACCTGTATGCCTATATTTTACGGCAGATGACAAGTATTTTTATACTACTGTTGCTGGAGGGGGCTTATTAGTATTTGAGACAGAGACTTTAAATTTAAAAACATACTTTACAAAAGATGAAGTCGCTCCTCACGGATGCGGTTTGATTTTGTCTCCCGATAATAAATATATGTATGCAAACGCTGGTAGTTCAGAATTAGGTGAGTATTATGTATTTGACACTCAATCTCACAAATTATTAGAAACACATAACAGTCAAGGATATGACGCTCATGGTATCGACATTCACCCAAACAATGAGAACCTTTGGATGGTCAACAGGCAATCAAACAACGCTAGCATTGTCGACATTGAAAACAATGAGATTATCGACCAAGTAGACTACGTTGGCGACGCTCCAGACCTACTTCGTTTCTCACCTAATGGGCAATGGGCTTATGTAACAACAAGAGGACCTGAACCTGGAACCGGAACCCATACGTTGGCAGGAGACAGGCCGGGTCTCTCCATTATTAACACCAACTCTCTTAAAAAAGTTAAACAAATTCCTATAGATGGTGGAGACATCCACGGTCTAGATATCAGAATCCCATAATGAAAAAGCACCAGATAGGATTTTATCTGGTGCTTTGTTATGCTTTTGTATAATAAAGTTTGATAAGGTCTTACAAATTTACTAGGCAAACTAACAAACATAACAGTTGGAGATTGCTTTGTGACAATAAGTTTAAGGGGGGGGAATTATTGATTATATATGATGACATTTACGGTGAATTTGAAGTAGAGAAAGTATTAGAAGAATTAATTTTTAGTGATCCAGTTCAAAGGTTGAAGGGAATTCATCAAGGTGGAGCAAGTTACTTGGTGAATCAGAAATGGAATGAAACACGCCTTGACCACTCAATAGGTGTCATGTTGTTAATTAGAAAACTTGGTGGTTCATTAGAAGAGCAGATTGCAGGGTTATTGCATGATGTTTCCCATACAGCTTTTTCTCATGTCATTGATTTTGTCTTTGAAAATAAAGAAGAAGACTATCATGAGAAATATATAAAGATGTTGTTAAAAACTCCGATATACCGGTAATTTTAGCTAAATATGATTACAACTATGAAAAAATTCTGTTTGACGATTCAAAGTGGACATTGTTAGAACAGGCCGCACCTGAATTATGTGCGGATAGGGTAGATTATACTCTTCGTGACATGTATAAATATGGAAACGTATCACTAGAAGAGGTACATGATTTTTTGAAAGATTTGATTGTGATTGAAGGGAAAATGTATCTTCAAAGCATTGATGTAGCTGAATGGTTTGTTGAAACGTATTACAAGGAAGTAATTGACTTCTTTATGGACCCGTTAAATATTTATGGATATGATATCTTAGCTAAGACTCTGAAACTTTCATTAGAAAAAAATGTATTAAACTCTAATGACTTCCTTGGCCAAGATGACGAGTTAATAAATAAAATCAAATCATCAGAGGATAAGGAGTTACTTAGTTTGTTAAGAAAGCTCAATCCGAATGTGCAAGTAAAAGAAGATAGAGAGTATTACGATTTATACCGAAGAAACAAACTTCGACTGATTAACCCTTCTGTATATAGGAATGGAGAATTAAAACGAGCGTCAAAATTATCAGAAAGAGTAAGGATAATGGGCAATGTAGCTTATGAGAAAGCCACAGGAGGGATGTATGTAAGAATACTCTCTAATTAGGAATACAATTTTATTAAGATGACTGACGGGGGTGCGACAGCTTAATAAGGTTTTCGCCTTTCTCTTATTGAAGCAACGAGACAATTCTGTTTAAGCTTGTCGTAAGGAAATTAAATATTTAGTTATTACAGTAGGGGGAAACAATTGAGTATTGATTACTCTACTATTTTTAACTCATTACCTGAAGAGAAAGTTTTAGTTGGAATAGTAGATTTACATAAAAATATTTTTGGCACTTCAGATGATTTGATTACCAAAATGAGAAGTAAACAAAAATTATTAGTTATTATTGCGATGGACGGTACAAAGGTAATTGGTTATAAGATTGGGTATGAACTTGATAAGAATAAATTTTATAAGTTGGTTAGGTGGGGTGGATAAAATTATAGAAAACATGGTATTGCTTCTGAGTTAATGGAAAACAACATCGATATATAAAGGAACAGGGTTATAGTGTTATTCAAACAAAAACAATGAATAAATGGCGTAGTATGTTAGTGTTGAATATAAAGAAAGGGTTTGATGTTACTGATACTTATATTGACGAAAAAGGATTACACAAAATCATTCTTGAAAAGAAATTACTCAACTAACGAGGAAAAATAAAGTTAAACCTTATAAGTCGCTCATTTCCTTAATAGTAAGGGAATGGGCGACTTTTTCAAAGACAGAACCCTGCTTCTTTGATATCAATCAACTTTTAGGGAGATCGTTTCTTCCTTCTCTCCTTTGGGGGTTTCCCACGAAAGCGTGACGCTTGTTTCATTTATGCCTTCTTGAAAAGACCTTACACTCTGGGCAGTAGTCCCGCCGCTTCCACCGCTGCCCCCTAGGCTGAATTCTGAGGTTCCCTCCTCTATTTCGTTACGTTCTCCTGAAGAACCTCTGCTTTGAGATGCAGGGTAATGAAATTCATAAGAAAGGGAATGAATAGGTTCATCAGACTTATAGGTAGCTATTCCGTACTCTTCAAATTCATCATTCTCGCTAAAATAATATTCCATCTCTATGTTCCAATGTACTCCATTCCCCGTTGCGGAAAATTCTTCACTATTATCCAAGGTACAACTGACAAGCAAAAATAAGGATAACAACAATAACGGGCTGGAAAAGTTGTGTATCAAGTCTATTCACCGCCTTTTGCAAGAGAGCAGGATTAAGAAGGTTGCCTATGTATCTTTTCTCGCAGTTTGTTATGCTCCTTCATTTTCTCAACAACTCTATCTGTTTGTTTTCGATAGTTCAGCTAAGTGACGCTAAAAGAATATTGGAATTACAATAATCAAGTTTCCGCTCATTTTCTTCTAAGCTTAGCTATTTTATAAAATATGAAATGATAAAAGATTTCTTCCCAAAAACAACCCTGAGAGTAAGATTTTTTTGAAGCGCCCCTTTAATGCAAAAAAGCAGGAGATGCCTATTTCCGGCTTCCTGCTATATTTTTTTATGGGAGAGTTTCTGTGAAATATAACCATTTCTTCTTTTATTTTAAGTGTAACAAAAATATGGAGACATTTATTAGAAAAAAGTAAATAAATTTCCTTTTAAACGCGGTATACTGAATATACATTGCATGCATAAAAAGGAAGTGAACACCATGACATTGCCACTTGTCATAGACGCTCATCTATTATTTCTATTACATCTTCTCTTATTAATTTTGCCTTTATTTTTATACGTGCTTTTCTATTTTGATCAACCGTTTAAGCAGCATACGATACCAGAACCTCTCTTGATAGTGGCTCTTTCCGTTTTACTGCTCATTACATTGTTTACTCCCATTGAGATACATGAGGGAATCCGCTTTGATCTCAGGCTTGTTCCTATGATAATAGGTTTTTTATTTTTAGGACCGAAAGTGGGCTGATCTTGTTTTTTATTTATGGATTTATGAGAATTGTTTTCTTTCCCTATGAACATATCACGCTTGTTACTGTTCCATATATCCTCCTCTATATATTCCTGTGGTTTGTGTACCCTTATTTTGTTAAGGGATCGTTAAAGCACAAAGCATTCTTCATTACGTTCATCCATGTGTTTTACTTATTTATATTTACTGCAAACATTAGAATGCTCAGACCGATAGATTCTTTAGAGTTTCTTACAATTGCAGACCTGGCTGCGATGCAGCTTTTGTTTATACTTCTGGTTACTTACTTTCTGGAAAAAATAAAGAAAAAATGCTCAATTGCGTCAAGACTATATTCAATTAGAGAAATCTAAAGTACTAAGTGAAATGGCCAGTACTGTCGCACATGAGGTAAAAAACCCGCTCACGACAGTTCAGGGGTTTGTTCAACTGTTAGGGAATGAAAAAGTAGATACCAACAAAAAAGAGTGGTATGTGTCGATAGTTCTGGAGGAGTTAAAAAGGGCGGAAGGCATTATAACTGACTATTTAAGCTTATCCAAACATACTGATGAGATAACATCACTACTCGTAAAGGAAGAAGTCAATTATGCTGTAGAAATAATGAAACCTTTTGCTATGAGATTCGGGGTAAATATTATTACTGACATCAACACGGATGGAAAGATTGAGGGGAATTCACAGAAGTTGAGGCAGTCATTGATCAATATTATAAAAAACGGGGTAGAAGCCATGGAATCAAGGGAGGGACGTTAGAGGTAAAGGCTGTAAACAAAGGAGAAAAAGTAATCATAAGCATAACAGATGAAGGACCGGGGATGACAAGAGACCAGATCAGCCAGCTTGGATCTTTTTATTCGACGAAGGAAACAGGAAGCGGGATTGGTACTATGGTGACACGCAGCATTATCGAACAAATGAAAGGAACAGTCAATTATGAGAGTGAAAAATCTAAAGGGACCACCGTTCAGCTGACTCTGCCTTTGTCAGGTGCTGAAACGGGTTCTGAAAATGAGTAAATCAATTCTTGAAGTGCCAGGTAAGCAGCTGGCACTTTTTTGTGACGGAAAAACAAAACAGGGAGTCAAAGCATAAGCTTTATTAATGTTAAATGTCCTGAAGGTAATGTACAATGTAAAGCAGGAAATGTTATCCAAGTTGTGTGAAGGTATATCAAAATGGGAAAAGCAGACATTAAAAAGGTTAATGTCTTTAGTAGCGTATCTACATGTTTATAAATGAACGACTAAGTCAAATAAAGAAAAGGAGATAGGATGACACAGAGAAAAGACATTACAGAAGCAGGTTGGAATTTAGACAACAGTTATGCCCGTCTGCCTAAATTGTTTTTTAGCAGCCTTGAACCTGACCCGGTTCGTTCACCTAAGCTTGTCATTTTTAATCACTCACTTGCAGAATCAATAGGATTGGAACCAGAAGCCTTGGAGAGTGACGATGGAGCAGCCTTGTTTGCTGGTAATGAGATCCTGAAGGTTCAAATCCTCTAGCCCAGGCATATGCTGGTCATCAATTCGGAAATTTTACCATGCTGGGGGACGGACGGGCCCTGCTCCTGGGAGAACAGATGACTTCATCAGGAGAGCGGTTTGATATTCAGCTTAAAGGTTCAGGTAGAACCCCATACTCTCGCGGGGGAGATGGCCGAGCGGGCCTTGGACCGATGCTGAGAGAATATATTATGAGTGAAGCGATGCACGCGCTAGGAGTGCCTACTAATCGAAGTTTAGCAGTTGTCACCACAGGTGAACCGGTGTACCGGGAAAATATCCTGCCAGGAGCTGTGTTAACCCGAGTAGCCTCCAGTCATCTCCGAGTAGGAACCTTTCAATATGCAGCCAAGGGGACATCGGTTGAAGATTTGCAGGCGTTAGCCGATTATGCAATAGAGAGGCATTTCCCAGGTATAAAAGAACATGACCGTCCCTATTTATCCTTGCTTGGAAGAGTAGTCGAGCGTCAAGCTGACTTGATAGCAAAGTGGCAGCTTGTTGGCTTTATACACGGAGTAATGAATACAGACAATATGACTGTAAGTGGAGAAACAATAGATTACGGCCCTTGTGCATTCATGAATGCCTATGATCCGGAAACGGTATTCAGTTCAATTGATGTTGGGGGCCGGTACGCCTATGGCAATCAGCCGCCAATTGCCGGCTGGAATCTCGCACGGTTTGCTGAAACCTTGCTGCCGTTGATTGAGAAAGACCAGGAACAGGCTGTGAGTCTTGCCCAGGATGAGGTTTCTCGTTTTCCTGAGCTCTTTAAGCAAAACTGGCTCGAAGGAATGAGGTCAAAGCTAGGATTATTTAGTAAAGAGGAAGAAGATGAGTCTCTCATTGAAAATCTCCTTACTATCATGCAGAGGCATGAAGCTGACTTCACGAATACATTTAGGGCTTTAACGTTAGGCAAGCTGGAGGGCTCAAGTCTATTTGATGCTGAAGACTTTAGTAAGTGGCATGAAAAGTGGCAGGAAAGAGTCAGCAGGCAAGAGGTTTCAAAAGACTCTATTCAAGAGGTAATGAGAAAAAGCAACCCATCTGTCATCCCGCGTAATCATCGGGTGGAAGAGGCGCTTGAAGCTGCCGTGGAACATGAAGAATACAGCGTAATGGAAAAGCTTCTTGATGTTCTAGCAGACCCTTATGCTTATTCCCCGGAACAGGATGAATACACTACGCTGCCTGCACCTTCAGGACGTCCTTACCGGACTTATTGCGGAACGTAAGGAAAAGTAAATAGAAGAAAACACAACACAGGAACCCCCGTTTTTATTAAAAGACGGGGGTTCTTTCATTCTCATTTTTCTTTGAGAGCTCTACATTTCTCTATCCGTTGGTAAGATGACTTGAAGCATACCGTGTACTTAAATAAAGAGGCCTAAGCCTGTTGCAGTGATCATAGCAAGAAGCAGCATGATCTTCTCAAAATAAGAGACTTGGTGATGATTTTCTACGTTCATTTTCAATACAAGAAACGCAGCAATGGAAACAGTAACAAGGAGAACCAATGCCGCTCCTATACGGTCGCTTCCAAGCCAGAAAATGCTGATACCCGACGCAAATAGATAAAGCAGGGCAGGAATACGTGCATAGTACAGGCCGAACTTTTCGGCAAACCATACGACACTGGTTCTTTTTTGCGGGACAGCTTTTTTGTCTGCTTCAAGATCAGGAATATGGTGAACCATTACCCAGGCTAAGCAAAACAAGGCATTAATGACAGCATTCTGCCAGGCCCATAAAGGGATTTCTCCGAGAATCAGCCACGGACCGGCAAAACCAAGAAAAAGGATAGAAATAAATAAACTAAGCCATTCCCCAAGAAAAGGCCGATAGCTTAAGCGAAGAGGCGGAAGAGAATAGGAAGCTGCTGCCCACACCCCTATCACTAATAAAATAGACAATCTGTAATAAGAAAATAAGGCAAGGAGTAAAGCAAGCAATATAAGAATAATGGCGAGCCACTTCCCTACTAGCCAAAGTGTTTTAGGCGGCACCAGTTCATTCTGAACTATGCGGCTTCCCCCCGATAATATAGCCGGGCTGTGCTGGTCAGTGCCAGACTGGAAATCAGTGTAGTCGTTCAAAGCATGCGTGAGGACCCCGTGAATCAAAAAAGCAGAGAAGGTTAAAAAAAGAAACATGAACAATAAATACCCGTTTGAAATGGTATAGTACAAAAATAAAGGAAGCATGGTAGAGACAATTGTTGCAACACTTGAAGAAAGCACAGCAACAGCGCGAAGTAATAACCATCCAATCCGAAAGCTTGAGAGGATACGTTGATCCATGGCAGTAACCCTTTCTTTCATTCGTTCTGTATTGTTTAATAAGGACAATTAGTGAGTGTAACCTAGACCAAAACTTATACTCGTACATTATATGTTCAACGCTTTGCATGTCTTTTCCTTGAAATATTTTTTACAGCTTACCATCCCACCTTTTATAGTTCTTGTTTTTTACAAGGTGCCTCTCATTTTATATGAAAAGGGAAGTGTATGAAAAGTACAAGGCATGTTATTGTAGAGCTTGTCTATTCTTTCTTAAAGGAGGAGAATTCTAATTTATCCATACATATTAATGATACTTGTTGTCATCTTTTACGCTGGCAACATTCTTGTTGGGAAAGCAATGAATGATCTGCCGCCTTTCACAATTGCGTTCTTTCGTTTGTTAGTGGCTTTTATTGTTTTAGTTCCGATTGGATTTCTTACCGCCTGGAAATACCGGATGACGTTCTGGAAATATAAAAAGCCTTTTTTAATTATGACATTAACTGGTGTTACTTTTTTTAATACGTTTATATATGGATCCCTGCAATTTACTACCGCTACCAATGTCGCTGTCCTTGAAACAGTGATACCAGTAACCACGGTTATTTTAAGCGCCTTTATGCTGAAGGAACGATTGGCAGGTGTTCAGTGGATTGGGGTTTTCTTATCTTTTTTTGGAGCGGTATGGGTGGTTTTGGATGGCAGGATATTTGGCATAACAGCCATGGCCTGGAACATTGGTGATGTCATTATGATTGGAGCCATTATCACGTGGGCTGTCTACACAATCTTTGTAAAAAAGTACATGCATCTCTTTCCACCTTATGCTGCTCTGTTTGTGATGACAGGAGTTTCAGTCGTTGTTCTTTTACCTATTGTCCTAATTGAATGGATTGTTACTGGGGTGCCTGCTTTTGATCCTTCTAGTCACGTGAGCGGCCTTTTATACTTAGGAATCTTTCCTTCTTTTATCGCTCTGGTCTTTTATAATCGTGCAGTGGATCTTTTGAGTCCCTCCAAAGCTTCTGTATTTTTGAACTTTCTCCCCGTTTTCACTATGGCAGGAGCATATTTGTGGCTTGATGAAACCATAACGGGAATGCAGGTGCTTGGGTCTCTTATCGTAATTGCCGGTGTAATCATAACTACACAGTTTTCTGGCAAACGTGAAAAAGTACGATCAACAAAGTCACAGGGATACTGATCTTTTCTGCGAAAGTTACTAAACTTGATTAGTGACAGGACAAAAACTAAATCTGAAGGTAAAAGGGTATAACAGTAGTAAAAGTGACAAAAGGTGGGGTCAAGATGAAGGTTAGTCTGGAAGTGAAGTACAAAACGCCGAAAGGGACGGAAACCTCGTTCACCTCAGAGGAGATGAAGGTAGAAAAAGCGTTGCTGATTGCTGAAGATTTGCAAAAAACAGGCAGAGTAAAAGAAGTTATCTTTGTTGACCAGCTGCAAACGAGATGGACTATTAAAGAGATAAAAAAATATGTAGAGGAAGTAGAAACGGAACCTCATAATATAACGGTGTATTTTGACGGGGGTTTTGACCACAGTTCACGAAAGTCTGGTCTTGGCTGTGCAATTTACTATGAACAAAACGGCAAGTCATTTCGAATGCGCAAAAACGCACAGGTTGATGACCTTGATACAAATAATGAAGCAGAGTATGCTGCTCTTTATTTTGGTTTACAGGAACTAGAGCTTTTGGGCGTTCACCATTTACCAGTGACTTTTATCGGGGATTCTCAAGTAGTGGTCAATCAGCTTAATGGAGAGTGGCCTTGTATGGAAGAGACGCTAAATACATGGGCTGAAAGAATAGAGCGAAAGATTAAAGAGCTTGGAATCACTCCAGAATTCACCCTTGTAACAAGAAAAAAGAACCAGGAAGCTGATCAATTAGCTTCGCAAGCCCTTAAGGATATAGAAATTACAAGTACACTTGAAATATAGCGAAATTTAGTGTCTGTCCACTTCAAGGGCAGGCGCTTTTTTTAATTGATCATCCCTCTTCCGGGCATACTAGCTTGTAACAATGCTGTCAGGAGGGATAAATGTGAGCACTAATGAAAATGCCATCTCTATTTTTGCTTTAGGCGGGTTAAACGAAGTAGGGAAAAACATGTATGCCATTGAGTATAAAGATGAAATTATTGTGATTGACTGTGGAAATAAGTTTCCGGATGAAAGCTTGTTAGGGATTGATTTAATTATTCCGGATATGACCTATTTAGTAGAAAATAAGGAAAAGGTTAAAGCGTTAATTGTAACCCATGGTCATGAAGACCATATAGGAGGCATCCCATTTTTCCTGAAGAAAATAAATGTTCCTGTGTTTGCGACGCGTTTTACATTAGGGTTAATTGAATTAAAATTAAAGGAACATAGAATTCTCCGGGAAACGGAATTAAACCAAATCGATTCAAATTCAAGTCTTACTATCGGTGAAATAAATGTAACCTTTTTCAAAGTGACTCACAGTATTCCTGATTGTTTGGGTATTGTGTTTAGAACTCCAGAAGGAAATGTCGTACATACCGGGGATTTTAAGTTTGATTTAACGCCGGCCATGGACGAACACGCCGAATTTCACAAAATAGCTGACATCGGCATGGAAGGAGTTCTGGCTTTGCTTTCTGAAAGCACAAACGCAGAGCGTCCTGGATCGACCCCTTCAGAGCAGATTGTAGGAGAAAATGTGGAAGAGGTATTTATGAAAGCGGAAGGAAAAGTTTTTCTCTCCACCTTTGCTTCAAATGTAAGCCGTGTTCAACAGGTTGTGGATGCTTCACGGAAAACGAATCGTAAACTGGCTCTCCTTGGACGAAGCATGGTAAACGTCGTAAATGTTGCTATGGAGCGAGGGTATTTAGATGTGCCCGATGGGATGTTAATTGATAAAAAGGAGGTACACGAATTTCCACCTGAGAAGGTTGCTGTTTTGTGTACTGGAAGTCAGGGAGAACCGTTAGCCGCTTTATCGCGTCTGTCTACCGGGAACTTTCGGGATGTGGAGATTTTTGCTGGAGATACAGTGATTCTTGCGGCGGGGCCTATTCCGGGAAATGAACGAAGTGTCAGCAAGATAGTTGATAATTTATTTACCCTTGGAGCACATGTGATATATGGAACGGGAAGCTCTTCGGGGATGCACGTCTCAGGGCATGGGTATCAGGAGGACTTAAAGTTAATGCTCACTCTCCTTAAGCCAAAATATTTTATCCCGATTCATGGGGAACATCGGATGCTTCACCATCACCGATTGCTCGCTGAATCTGTCGGTGTTCAAAAAGACCATACATTTGTCATGGGTAACGGTGAGATCGTGGATATTCAATATGGGGAAGCCCGTTCAACGAGAAAAATACCTGCAGGGAATACGTATGTAGACGGTATCGGTCTTGACGATGTAGAAGACATTGTCCTTCGTGACCGGAAACAGCTTTCTGAAGATGGAATGCTTGTTATCGTGCTAACAATGAGTAAGACTGAAAAGAAGCTGGTCTCAGACCCTGACACTATTTCCAGAGGCTTTGTCTACATGAAAGATTCTGACGAGCTTATTAAGGATGTAAATAAGCTGATAGAAAAGACTGTAAGCAACATGAAAGAAGAAGATAGAAGTGAATGGAATGTAATCAAACAACAGGTCAGAAAAGCCGCTGGGAAGCACTTGTTTCAGCAAACGAAGAAAAAGCCGATGATTTTGCCTATTATCATTGAAGTGTAATATATTTAGAAGCCAAAAGCAGGAGTGGGAAAAGGGAACGATCCTATTCACAACTCCTGCTTTATTTTCCACGTGTCAGATTTACCGTGTCATTTTGTATTGACGGTTAAAAATTGCCTCGCTGGCTGATTCCACTTGCCTTTTGAAGGTTGGGTCACTTCCCTTTAACATTTTGCCATTTCTTTTTACAGGGGTACCGGCTACGAAAACAGAATCAATATTTTCAGGTCGGGCACTCTGGACAATAGCCCCGATAATTTCGTTATTTAAGGGATGCAAATTAAAAGAATTGGGGTTGATAAAGATAAGGTCAGCTTCTTTCCCTTCTTCAAGAGTTCCGGTCTTTTCTTCTAACCCCAGAGCTTTCGCCCCGTTAGCTGTAGCAAAAGTATAAGCGTCGGCTGTGGAAAGGGGAAGGTCTCCCGGCATTTCTCCTCTTTCTAGAAGCTTTTCATTTTGAAGAGCCCTTTCAGCCTGGAGTGCGAATTTCATTTGAGAAAACATATCGCCGGCAGTAGAAACGACTACATCCACTCCTAGAGTTACGAGGCCGTTATTCTCATAAACGCGTCCAGTGGCAGGGTATCCGTGTCCCATCATCATTTCCACTTCAGGTGTTACAGAAACAGACGCACCAGTTTCACCAATAAGTTTGTATTCATGAGGCATGACAGTGTTTACATGAACAAGATTAATATCGGGTCCTAATAAATCAGCGTGATACAGTCTTTCTATAGAGCGATCATGAGGACCCCATGTCCCAAAGCCAATATGCATAGAAGAAATGCAGTCTAACTCCCTGGCCAGATGAATGTCATCAACGGCCGTTTCCCAGGAGCTGAATTCCGGACCTCGAACTCCTAGAGCCATAGTAAGAAGCTGGTCATTTGTCTGGAAATACTCCTTCTTAATTCGCCTGCTATCAACAGGATGTCTTTTTTCGCTGTCTCTTGACCAATATTCATTGTGACCCGAAGTTCCGTGAGCAAATACTGCGCGAATACCTGCATCCTGCAGACCTTTAATGCACGCATCGGCGTGCTCCGGGGTTTCCAGCATGGAGTAATCTAAAAGGGTGGTAACACCCGCATCAAGGGCCTCCAAGGAACCCCATAGATTAGCAAGATAGCTGTCTTCAGGTGTTAAGCGGGAACCCAGGTTATTAAAATAAATACGTTCTAAGTAGGTTTGCAGAGACCAATCAGTGCCAATGTGGCGAATCAATGATTCCCATACATGACGGTGTGTATCTACAAAGCCTGGAGCAATAATCATGTTCCGTGCATCAATTTCTTCTGTAACATCAATATCGTCAATTACGGGCCGTATTTCTTGAATATGTTTTCCTTCAATGAGAATATCCTTTTCTTCCAAGGTTCCGTACTTAGAGTTTAAGACCAGTCCATTTTTTATTAAGGTTCGCTTCATCTGCATCTCTCCTTCATTAGAATTACTAGTGTATCTTCAAGTTCAGAATAATTGGATCATTTTAGAAGTGTCAATTCTTTCGAGGAAGAGAAGGAGGATATCCTTATTTACGTAGGAAAATGTAACTGGAAAGACGTGTGAGTAATACAAAGCACTAAGACCTATATGACAGAAGATAACAGGAAAACGTGGGTGAAATAAAAGGTTTGCTTTAATTTAGTAAGTGTGATGAACTCTAGATAAGCACAGCTGTATTTTTAAGAACACCTATTTATCAGGCCTGGAAGCTTGATAAAGTATTATTACACCCTATATAGTTGTTGTAGCAACTATATATAAAAACTATATATAAAGACAAAGGAGTGTCATTATGAGTGAAGCTGTTCAAAGAAATATAAAGGATCACTGGTATGTGAAATATGAAGAAGCAAGCTTTCCCTTCATACAGAAAGGATGGGTGCTGCCAGTCGATAGGTGGGCAGACTTTGATCCATTTATCTTAATGGCAGAGGATTGGTTTAAAAGAGGGCGTTTTCAGACCACCCGCACAGAGGATTTCAAACTGTCACCTATGTGATCGACGGCAGGCTTGAACACATTGATAACGGAGGTGGAAGAGATATTTTAGAGCCGGGGGATATGCAGTATATGAATGCGGGCTGGTCGGCCAGGCATGCAGAGGAAGCAGTGGGCAATGATATTGCTCATACCCTGCAGTTGTGGTTAAACCTCCCAAGAGATCTTCGTCATTCTGAAACGTCCTATCAAAATGTCTACGCTGAAGATGCTCCCGTAGTTTCTTTTCAAGGAGGAACAGTAAAAGTTTTTTCCGGAGATGTTGCCGGTGTAACTGGTCCTTTGCAATCGGCAGTTCCAATCACCATGTCTGAAATCACTCTGACGGAGGGAGCCTCTTATACTCATAAATTGCCTGAAACTCATAATGCGTTTGTTTATGTCCTTTCAGGTGACATAGAATTTGGAGAGAGTCCTGTAAATTTAAAAAAACATGGAGCAGGAACCTTAACTTTTAAAGAAAACGGGAATGAAAATAATGAGAGTGATCTTTTTATGAAGGCAAACAGCAGGCGTTCAAAGGTTCTTGTTTACTCAGGTACACCGATCAGGGAAGAGATTGTACCTTACGGACCTTTGTGATGAGCACGATGGATGAAATTAAAGAAGCATATCGTGATTTTCATAATGGAAAGTTTGGTCCCCCTGCCGTATAAGGTATAAGAGAAAGATATTATTACTCTCAAACAGGAGGTGTCTCATTTGGATGTTTTAAAGGCAATTGAGACAAGAAGGAGCAATGGGTTAGTTTCTGATAAACCTGTTCCAGAAGAATTACTCGAAAAAGTTTTAGAGGCCGGTACGTGGGCTCCAAATCACCATAGAACAGAGCCCTGGCGTTATTTTGTATTAACGGGAACTGCCAGAGAACCGTTAGGCGAGGTCCTGGCGGAAATTACTGCTAAAGAAATGGAAGACCCGGAAAGTGAAACGAACAAAAAGAAATTAGAAAGAGTAAAGGCAAACCCCTTTAGGCTCCTGTTATCATTGCCGTGGGAGTAGAACCGAGTGAAAAGTCAAGGGTAATGGCGAAAGAAGAACACGCCGCTGTCTATGCTTCTATTCAAAACATGCTTTTAGCCGCCCATAGCCTTGGGCTTGGAGTCTTCTGGCGAACAGGCGAAGCGTGCTACAATACAAGGATTAATGAACTGTTCGGACTCTCTGAAAAAGGTGAAATGCTTGCCTTCCTCTATCTCGGCTACCCCAAAAAGGAAATGCCAGCAGGAAAAAGAAAGCATTACAGTGAAGTTACGACCTGGATAAAAGATAAGGGATTTTTCCACAAAGCGTAATTCGAATAAGGCAAAACCGGGGACCAAAGAGGCGTTCCTGGTTTTTTTGTGATTTAGAAGTACATACAGTCCTGCAAGAAAAACAAAAAACACTCTAGGTTATTGCTTATGAATTAATGAATGCAGAATAAGTAATGGGTATACATGCAGTGAAGTCCCTATAATACTGATTAGTTGAGAAACAAAGAAAGGAAATAATAGTTATCAAAACCTTTCACCACTTAGCCGATAATAATGACGACAATATAAACTAGTGGAGGGCAAAATGATAAGCTATGAGACGTTAGGAAAGCAATTTATTGGTGGGAAATGGAGACAGGGTCAAAGCAGTCGTCTCTTAAAAAATATTAATCCTTATAACGATGAAGTCCTTACTGAAATTACAGCAGCCACGGTAGATGATATAGACGAGGCTTATGCCTCTGCTCTTGAATCCAAAAGGGAGTGGGATAAGGTAAACGCTTATAAAAAGCGTGATATTCTTGAAAAGGCTGTAGATTACATAAAAGAGCATGAAGAGGAAATAACAGAAATTATTGTAGAAGAGCTAGGGGGAACCCGTCTGAAAGCAGCATTTGAAATTTCTTTGGTCAAAAATATGATTAAAGAAGCAGCTACCTTTCCTTTACGAATGGAAGGTAAAATTCTTCCCTCGACGGAAGATAGCAAAGAAAACAGACTTTATCGGATACCAGCAGGTGTAGTGGGAGTCATCAGCCATTTAATTTCCCTTTTTTCTTATCCGTAAAGTCAGTTGCCCCAGCTCTAGGAGCAGGCAATGGTGTAGTGCTGAAACCACACGAAGATTCTCCTGTAACAGGCGGCACTCTAGTCGCCAAAATCTTTGAGGAAGCAGGAATTCCGAATGGACTTTTAAACGTAGTCATAACAGACATTGATGAAATCGGTGATGCTTTTGTTGAACATCCAATACCAAGGATTATTTCCTTTACAGGCTCTACTGCGGTAGGCAGTCATATTGGCCAGTTGGCCGTAAAAAACTTTAAAAAACCATTGTTAGAACTGGGCGGCAATAGTGCTTTTATCATTATGAAGGATGCAGATTTAGATTATGCAGTACAAGCAGCCGTTTTCAGTCGTTTTACTCACCAGGGACAAATATGTATGTCTTCCAATCGCATACTCGTACAGAAACCAATCTATGATGAGTTTATAGAAAAGTATGCTGAGAAGGTATCCTCACTTAAAACAGGAGATCCAAAAGATCCGAATACAATTATTGGACCAGTGATCAATACAAGACAAGCAGGTAATTTGAAAATGGCTGTGGAAAAAGGGATTGAGGCGGGGGCTGTGCCCGTGGTGAGGGGGGCCATAACGGGAAGAATGGTGGAACCAACTGTGCTCGCAGATGTGACTCCTGATATGCTTGCTGCCCAGGAAGAACTGTTTGGCCCGGTGGTATGTGTCATTCCTTTTGAGACGGAGGAGGAAGCAATATCTATTGCGAATAATTCAAAGTTTGGTCTTAGTGGTGCAGTTCACACGGCGAATCTTGAAAAAGGCGTGGAAATGGCTAAGAAAATTCATACAGGAATGATTCATGTTAATGACATTACCATTAATGATGAACCTATAGTTGCATTCGGGGGAGAAAAACAATCTGGATTGGGACGTTTAAATGGAGAATGGAGTTTGGAAGAATTTACAACCTTGCAATGGGTATCAGTGAACTATGAACAAAGGCAATTTCCCTATTAAATAAAAGGATGGTAGATGTGTAATGAGTGAAGCTGTGAGAGAAGAGTCTGGAACAAGTGCGGAACTAATAGATGCTTTTGTAAAAATAGCACCATTTTTAAATAGTTTAGTACAAGACGATATTACGGTAGGTATTTATGATACTGAGAAATTAATTATTAATATTCCAGCAAAAACGTTTTCTTTGAACGTAAAGCCTGGAGACCCTCTTACACAAGGAGATATTGTTACCGATGCAATTAAAGATGGTCAAGAAAAAAACGTCTCTGGTCCCTAAGGAATTGTTTGGTTTCCCATTGATCGCTCGTGCTATCCCTCTTTATGATCAGTCAGGGAATATTGTAGGGGGAGTAGGCATGGGAACTAGCTTGGAAAAAGCGAACCAGCTCTTTGAAATGGCCGAAAGCTTTTCGGCAATCGTTGAGGAGACGGCGGCTTCTATAGAAGAAATTAATAAATCAGTGGTCATGCTGACTGAGCGAGTGACCGAAGTCTCTTTGCAAATGGAAAATGTAAGTTCAAGCGCAGATGAGATTGGCCAAATTTCAACTGTTGTCAAAGGGATCTCTGACCAAAGTAATTTACTCGGGCTAAATGCTGCCATTGAGGCAGCTCGAGCCGGTGATTCAGGAAAAGGGTTTTCTGTGGTGGCCAATGAAATTCGCAAGCTGGCAACAAATTCAAAAGAAAACGTTGATCAGATTAATGAGATCACTAATACTATTCAAGAATTGCTTCAACAGTTAAATGAAGCTTTTCAAGACATTAATAGTCTCACAGACACGCAAGCTGGATCTATCCAGGAGTTTTCAGCCACGATTCAGGAGATAAGCAAAACAGCCCAAGATTTAGCTGAAATGGCAGAAAGCTCTTTACGTACATAATATGGTTGATTTACAAGAGAGTGTTGATCCAAAATAATAGAGGGACACATGCCAAGCTCTCCCTTCAACGATTAGCCACTTCTTTTTCTGATGTCGCGTCCTTTTAAATGAGCTTAACCGTAGTCATTAATAAAACCGGATTAGGAATTAACAAAGAGCAGAACCTTTTTCAAAAGGTCTACTGCTCTTTGTTGTCTACAGGAAGGTTTGTTGGTGTTGTCATGTCGCTCCGTTCTTTTCCATAGTGTTTTTACCCTTCTTTAATATTACTCAAGCTAATTCACTGTTTATTTCTACTACTATTAACAAGGATATGGATAGAATTGTAAAGAATAATATTAGCAATTAGTTTTATTGTAGATGGAGGAGATTACTATGAACGCCAAAGTTTTAATAATAGCAGCAATGTTGGTATTACTCATTGGTGCATTCAGCTATTTTCAACTATCAGAAGTGACGAGCAGTGGAGAAGCGGAAAAGGTTGAGCATCAATGGTATATTGAGGCAAAGGATTTCATAGAAGAGAGCGATAATGACAAAAGCAAGGGTCTTCAAGAAGCCATAGATTTTGCAGTCGATTCAAATATTGGCAAAGTAAAATTACTAGGAAATGCAACCTACACATTGAACTCAGGACTGTTATTGAAAGAGGGGGTAGCTTTAGTATTAGGGGAGAATACAAGGTTATCTGTTGAAGGTGATTTTCGCGTGATCGAAATGGAAGAAAATTCTTCATTATCAAACGGCTTTATCGAAATAAACACAGAAGAATTTTCTTCTGAAGTCATTTATCTAGACGGAAGATCACAATTTTGGTCCTGGGGAAAAACAAAGGTTGAAAATGTAGCTCTTATTAATACGACAGGAACCAATCAAGGAACAGGTCTGTCTCTTCATTCTCAAGAGGCCGATCATTATGTAAGCTTTGTAAACTTTAATAATATCAACATTGTAGGCTTTGAAACCGGTATACGTTTACAAGCTGATAATCCTGATGAGGAAGAGGGTTACAGCTGGGTTAATGGAAATAGATTCCATAATATTACTTTGGATAGCTGTGTCTACTGTATAGAATTAAATAGTTCTGTCACTATTCCTGATGAAGTTACAGGGAATTCGTTTCAAGGTTTGCAGGTTCAGTTATCTGATATAACAGAAAAAGTTCTATCTATTAGTGGTTCAGATAATAGATTTGAAGGGGTAATATGGGATGTTCATCTTATAGAGCAGGAGGAAGCAGTCATTGAATTTACCCAGGATTCTTACCAAAACAAGTTATCTTCTAATATGAGAGATGGATACATAGAAGACAATGGAGAGAGTAACTATTCTATCTCACCAGGAGAAAATGGAGATACTAATTAACTTTATTATTGTCCAGCATCATATTTTTAAACAAAATGGTTCTTTTATTGTTCTTTATAGAAAACAAAAAATGAGTAAGAATAAGAATTTTACAGAAATAAGAAGGATACTTGTGGTGATTTGGTAATTCAATCTATTTTGAGGATTTTATTTTTTAAAAAAAAGGAATATAATCAAAAAACATTCTATAAACAGCACAAAACACTACTTTTTTATGTTAATTTTATATTTTTTTGTTCATTTGTTCTCAATAAAGCACAAATTTAATCTTAATGAAGAACAATATTGTAAACAAAAAAGGAGTGAACGGCATGAAGGTATTGGTAACAGGAGGAGCAGGGTTTATTGGGTCTCATGTTGTTGATGAATTATTACTAAAAGGGTACCAAGTAAGTGTCGTTGACAATTTAATTACAGGGAAAAAAGAAAACCTGCCAAATGGCGTGACCTTCTATAAAGTGGATATTCGTGATAATTTAAATGAAATTTTTGAAAAAGAAAACCCGGATTATGTGATTCATATGGCTGCTCAAGTATCTGTTTCACATTCTATATCCAGGCCTGTATATGACGGGGAGCAGAATATACTTGCAACAATTAATGTGTTAAAAGCATGCGTTCAATTTAAAGTAAAGAAAATAATTTTTGCGTCAACAGCTGCCGTGTATGGTGAACCCCATTACTTGCCTATTGATGAAAATCATGAATGGAAACCAATATCTTTTTACGGACTTTCAAAGCTTAATGCTGAATCATATATAAAGATGTTTTCAGAATTATACGGTTTGAATTATACCATTTTAAGATATGCAAATGTTTATGGAATGCGCCAAGATGCTCATGGTGAAGCCGGAGTGGTCGCTATATTTATAGAAAAAATAATGAAAGGGGATAGGCCGACCATATTTGGGGACGGGCTGCAAACCAGGGATTTCATATTTGTAAAGGACGTAGCCAAAGCTAATGTAGCAGCATTAGAAAATGGAGACGACATGGTTTTTAATGTAAGCACTGAAAAAAAGACATCAGTAGTTGAGATTATTGATGAGATGGCAGAAGCTTTTAATAAAGAGATATCTCCACAATTCACAGAAGAAAGAGAAGGAGATATAAGAGATAGTTATTTGTCGAATAGAATAACAACATCTGAATTAGGCTGGGAACCAATGTATACACTATCAGAGGGACTGCATGACACTATAAATTACTATAAAAACATTGCCGTAGAGATTATATAGTGCTTGGGGGAGAAAAACATGGATGAAAGTGTGGATATTAAGGGAATATTGAAAATCTTAAGAAGACGGATAGTAACAATTGTCATCACTTCTTTTTGTGTGTTTGCATTGATTGCTCTCTCCTTAATTTTTTTAGTTAAACCTACCTATGAAGCGACTGGTTATTTGTTGGTTGGTGAACTGAAAACCGAAGAACAATACTACGGTGAACGTCAAGAGATCGATATGCTTTTGGCTTCATCTATCGACTTTATTAAAAGTCCCATTATTTTGAATACCATAAATGGAGAATTTAATATTCCTCATGATGAATTGATCGAAAAGATTACTATTAATAACAATGATAACTCGCAAATCATTAACGTGGTTGTAAGGGATAATGATCCGCAAATTGCTAAAGGATTGGCCTCTACTATAACAGAAACGACTGTAGAAACTATGAACGGATCTTTTGACATGGATGCTATTCAAGTTCTTAGCAACACAGAAGAAACCATTTCTTTAACACGAGTGGATAATGTAGCACTGAACTTAGTGATTGGTTTTGTGGTGTCGTTAATAATGGGTGGGAGTTTAGCGTTAATGAGGGATTATTTCGATGACTCTATAAAAAGCCATAAGGAAATTGAAGTCTTAGGTCTCACTGTGTTAGGGGAAGTTAATCTAAAAGATCAGCCACGAAGTCAGAAGACTAAGGCGAATAAAGGATTGGAAGTCGCTAAGAGAAAGAAAGGAGGAAAGATAAGTGCTGAAAAATCATATTAAGAATAAATTGAATGTGATGAGCGGTAGTAGAAGTAACGAACAAATTAAAGTGATAAGTGCAAGTTTAGAAAATGAGCTGTCTAAAGGATCCGTATCTTTTATGATTACTTCTCCTCAACCCAGCAGTGATACAGCGGTTATATCGGCCAAGGTAGCAGCAGCCATGGCTCACCAGGATAAAAAGATATTGCTGGTGGATGGCAATGTTAGAATGCCCTTGTTGCATGAGACTTTTGAAGTGAGCAATAGCACCGGCCTTGTGGATACTCTGATATGGAATGGCCCGGAAAAAATGGTCAAAAATGAAAAGGAAACCAATATAAAGGGTCTGTTTTTGCTTCCCGCAGGCGAACATAGAGTATCCAGGGGAAGTATTTAAAATTAGTAAGGTCAACAAGCTCATTACTTACTGGAAAGAGATTTATGACGTTATTATTTTTGCAGCGCCAGCTGCCATTCCTTATTCTGAACCGTATGTACTGGCAACCGGTTGCGATGGAGTAATAATAGTAGTTCAAAAGAATAGTACAAAAACAGAGGAGCTGCATAAAGCCAAGGAGAGCCTCGAAAGAAGCAATAATAGGATTCTTGGGGTAATTTACCAAAGAAAGTAAAAAGATAGTAGCCAGGTATTTCGTTATTAAGGTGGTAATATGAAAAAAAACTCCATCGCAAAAAATGTAATTCATCTATTTTACAGCACGGCCTTATCAAGCGCAATCAATGCTTCAGCGTTAATTGTACTAGCATACTACTTACATTCATATAATTATGGATTATTCAGTGTCGTATTAGCGATTGCCATGATCATGGGGTATTTTACTGATGCTGGATTAAGTGGCATTGTCTTAAGAGAAGGATCCAAAAAAGAAGTAGATACACCTATATTAATGTCTTCTTATATAAAGCTACGCTTTACACTGCTATTGATTGTTTTTATTGGAGGATTCTTGATGATTGAAATTGTCCATCAAAACAATCAGGAATTAGTGAAGACAGCTTATTATTTAATTATTCCCATGGTTACAGGGGTCGCATTACAAAGCATAGGAACCACGTATTTTCAGTTAGTTGAAAAAATGCATTTTTTTGGATTGATCCGTATCGTCTCGGCTGTTTGTCTTTTACTAACTTTATCTATTGGAATGGCTGCTTCGTTAAGTCCATACCTGATCTCTTTTCTCTATGGTTTTTCCTATATGATGGGTGGATTATTTGGACTATATCTAGTAAGGAAACATATAAGAATTCCTGTGAAATGTCGCTTTCATAAGGGGATTTTACAAAACATAGGGCTTTTACCATTGGTGGATTCTTATTTATCATCTTGCCGCACTTAGGTCCTATTGTGTTAGAAAACACAATCAGTCTGGCTGAGGTTGGGTTGTTTGCTGTTGCGTATAGAATACCGCAGGCATTGCAGCAAATTCCATTTGTTGTTGCTGGAGCTTATTACCCGGTTTTGTTTAGGTACTATAACCAACGATTACTTGTTGAACATTTGAAGCTTAACATTAACCAAATCAAGTTTATGGCTTTGATAGGGATGGCTATGTGTGTTATATTTTTTCACCTTTCTGAATTTGTTATTAGCCTTCTTTTTGGGACGGACTGGCTTGGAGCTGTTCTTCCATTAAAAATCCTTTCCGTCATGCTTTTTCTTCAGTCTGTTAATATAGCTCTTGCTGACGGCCTGACTTCAAGGTCCCGCCAAAATCATCGGATGACAGTACAGTTAATTGCCGTTATATTGGGAGCAGTAATGTATTATTATTTCAGCCTTCCGTATGGGGTAATAGGGGCTGCTTTGGCAGGAGTTTGTATTGAAATACTGGCATTGACAGGGTTTTGGTTATGCAACCCCATCGGGTTGTTATAGCCAAAAGAGCAATTTTACCCTACATGACATTTTTTGCAATCAGTGTAGGGGTTTGCAGTTATTTCTTGAACCATATTCCATTGTTAGCCCTTATAATTAATTTACTGTTTATTGGAATCTTTATGATGCTGGATAAAGAAATGAGAGGGAAAATTAAGGAGTTTATTATAACAAAAACATTGGTTGATCGTTCTGGCATAAATAAATCAGAGGGGGTAAAAGATGGAGCCTAATAAACTCTCAACGTCTGTTCCTTCAAACCTTACTCTGATTCTGATGTTTTTGATGGTAACTTTAGCCAACTATGGTTTATATATAGGATTTGCTTTAAAGCCCTATATGATCTTTCTATTTGTCTTTATTATGTTCCATCTATCTTCTTTATATTTTCAAAGAGTTCACCTTTTTGAAATTATTATGGTGATGTTTTATATCATGTATGTCTTCTCTGGAGCATTTGCTTTATATCCTGGCTCAAGTTTTAGAATCATGGTAGGTATTATCATTTATTTAACTTGTTATTTTATTATGAAATCCATTATCTTACATTTTTCTTCAAAACAGGTTGAAAAAGGTCTTTCATATGCAGGAATAATCTTCAACCTTGCTAGCATAGTTTTGTATATTATTGGATTAAATAAACTTGGCTTTACTTTTCAAGGTGAAAGAATTGTTGAGCTTGGAGTCATGGTGGATAGAACGTACCCACGTCTTATTGGTTTGTTGGAGGATCCGAATTTTTTTGTTTTTTATAATACGATATTTTTTGCTTACTTTTTATGTAACACACATGGATTAAGAAACAAAGTGGGCTTGGGTCTCTGTATAATTACAAGTTTACTAACTTTTTCGAGAGGAGGGCTGTTGGCTCTTTTCATTATTTTATTAATCTATTTACTTATGAATAAGCCGGTAAAACAGGCCAGGATGTTGTTTAGTTTGATTGCTTCTACAAGCATTCTCTTTTATATCACTGTCTTTCATTTAAACCTTAATTTATGGGGAATGATAGATGCCAGGTTTGAAGACTTTTCAACGGATGGAGGAAGCGGGCGTTTTGAGTTATGGGAAAGAGCCTGGGAGTTTTTTAATTCTAGTATAGTAGTCGGAATCGGAGCCTTTAATTTTTCAGATTATAATGAATTTTATTTCAATGATGACCTAAGTGTGCACAATACCTTTTTAGATATTTTATCTGAATCCGGCTTACTTGGCATTCTTCCCTTTACTTTGTTTGTAGTAGTTGTATTTGTACAAATGCTCCAGTATCAGGTCTACAGAAAAAACCTTATTTATTATTAACCTTTATCGGCTATGTTCTTCAAATGCTGTCACTTTCAGTGATTATAAACGATATGTTTTTCATGTATTTGGCTATACTTTCCGTCTACTTGCATAAAGAGAGATTAAAAGAAAAAGAACTGCTATTTAACACAAAAAAAGGGGCAGGCACGTCTCCTGTTTCGCCACAACAAATAAACCATGCAAGTGGATAAAGGAGGACTAAAAATGAATGTGCTTTTACTTACAGATAAGTTAATAACCGGAGGAGCTGAAATTTACTTTTGTAAGCTAATGAATAAATTACATCATGATAACTGTAATTTCTATGCTGCCGCTGGTCCCGGAGAGCTTTATGAAAAGCTGACTCAAACAAAGCATTTTTTGCAATTGGATCGCAATTCTCATCTTAAAAATATAAGAAAGCTTCGTAAGATGGTAACAGAAAAAGATATAAACATTATTCATGCCAATAGCTTACGCATGGTTTTCTACTCAATTATTCTTCAACGGCTCGCAAGAAAACCGGTCCAAATTATTTATACAAAGCATAATGTTACTTATTTAGAAAAGCAACATCCAGCCCTTTTTAGCAAGATAATTAATAAACACGTTGGCAGGGTTATTACAGTTAGTGTATGTGAGAAAGATAATTTAGTAGATTTAGGGGTAGACAGTCGGATATTAGTAACAGTGCATAATGGAGTAGATTTACAACAGTTCACATTCAAGCGTGATAGTAAGAGAAATATAAGAAAGGTAGGAATATTAGCGAGATTATCCAAGGAAAAGAATATTGAGTTCTTCATTGATGTAGCAAACACATGTAAAAACCGTTTAAATATGGAATTCCTTATAGGTGGGGTTGGGACAGAGCTCGAGCAGTTAGAAACAAAAATTAACCAATTGAATTTACAAGAAAATGTAAAAATGGTTGGAGCCGTTAACAAACCAGAGGAATTTCTAAAAAGCATTGATATTTTGCTGTTAACCTCTCATAGAGAAGTATTCCCAATGGTGATCTTAGAAGCAATGGCAGTAGGGACCCCGATTATTTCCATTGATAGAGGAGGGGTGGGAGAAGCTGTGATAGACAAGTCGACGGGTATGCTAATCTCTCAGCATGATAAAAACCATTTTGCTGAACAAATCGAGATTCTAACAAATGATGAAAGCATCCGCAGACACATTATAATTAACGCAAGGGCCAAGGTAGAAAAGGAATTCTCATTGGATGCAATGGTCAATGATACCCTGTCCCAGTATATTGATCTTCATAAAACACAAAAGGAAATGATGATGAAAGAGAGGGAGGCCCATGTCTAATAAAGGGGTACTCTCCATTACAAAAAAAGAATTGTTTTAGTTTGTGGGTAAGAGAGGAGGAAAAAGCATGAACATAGAGTCCAATATTCGCCTCGGTAAATTGTTTTTAATTTTATTGCATTTGGTACTGTTATATGTCGGATTTTTGGCAGCCTACGGGGTTTATGAAGCCCTCTCTTCAACAAATGATCTTTTAATAAACCATCAACTTATTCTAATTACATCGTTAGTAGCAATTGTAAGCTTTAATTTATTTGATTTATATTCAAGCTGGAAAAGAAAAAGTATCAAAAACCTTGTTTATTCAATTGTATTGGCGCTTTCGACTGTGTGTTTAATTAATTTAGGGATATCTTGGTTTTCTGTAGTTCCCTTGTCTTCTGGATTGGTGTTACTGGCCTTTGCCTTTCAACTATTTTTTGTTGGCGGCATGCATATCCCTTTATGGTCCATACAAAAAAAGAATCATGGCTTAAAAAAAGTTTTGATAATAGGGGAAGACAAAGGAGAGGACGCAGGCCTGGCAAAGAAAATACTTAAGCATCAACCAGGCTGGTTTCTAGTGCATGGATATACTAATGTAAAAAATAAAAATTTAACAAAGAGTGATTTGAGTGTAGTAGATGCAGTATTGATAAGCCAAGTATTACTGAAGATAAGAAAGCGGAAATGGTCCAGTTAATCAGCAGTAACGGAAAAGAAATTATGGTTGTACCTACCTTTTATAATTTGTTGTTGACTGAGTTGAAGCCAGAACAAATCGATGACATGCTTGTATATTCTTTAAAACCAATGGTTGCAAATAAAGGAACCTTACAGGTAAAACGCCTAATTGATTTTGTATTTTCCATCCTAATAATAATTGCAGCTAGTCCAATTATTATTGCCTTGTTTGTCTTAATTCCTCTTACTTCAAGAGGACCAGCTATTTTTAAGCAGGAAAGAATAGGGCTTCATGAAAAACCATACATTACTTATAAATTTAGAAGTATGGTTCAGGATGCCGAAAAACTAACGGGTCCAGTTCTCGCTTCCGAACACGATCCACGGATCACTAAGCTTGGAAGAATAATGAGGGCTTTGCGACTGGATGAGCTACCTCAGCTGTTTAATGTTGTGAAGGGTGACATGAGTTTAGTAGGTCCCAGACCTGAAAGAGACTTTTTATAAAAAATTTAAGAAAGATATACCTGAGTATGAGCATAGGTTTGCCGTTAAACCAGGTATTACAGGTGTTGCTCAAGTATTGGCTAATTATACAACGACTGTTGAAGATAAACTTAGATTCGACCTTATGTATGTAAGGAATTTATCTTTAATGCTTGATATTAAAATATTATTTCAAACCTTAAGAGTGGTACTACAGAGAGAGCAGGCGAAAGGAGTGGCAGATGCTGAGATAGAAGAAACACAAAAGAAAATAAAAGTAATGGAACAGCACTAACTAAATATAAAGAAAAGAAATGATTAGGATTCCCACCAATCTATGTATATTCATGTGATTATTAACCACCGTTCAGTCTAGATTCAACAGTGCAAATAGCATTGAAAGGGGAAGTGAATAACACTAGAGTAACGGAAATCATGGGTGGTGCGAGGTCCTCCTCACATGTTAAAAAATAAAAGCAGCTAAAACAATAACTAATAATCAATCCACTAACAAAGAAAACGAAAATGCATAATCAACTTCCTTAGTTGATTGTTTGGAGTGAGATTCTCACACTTTTTTCAAAGTGTGCGGGTTCTTTATTTGTTTGAATTTTTAATTCCTCCGTGCAAAGCTGAACAGTGTACATAGGTTGCAACATCCTTATCGTGTTTGAAAATAAAAGGCAGGTCAAGACTATGTCAACAGTAGGTGATTAGAGAGAAACTGTGATGTACCTCACGGCTCCTCCCTTGTCAATTTATTATAATCAGCCTAATAATAAAAAAAGCCTTCCATCGTCCTGCTTACTTCTCTATAGTTTCTTTATTTCCGCATTTATTTACAGGTGGTTTCAAAGTATGGGGGATGTTTTTGGTGTAAATGTAAGGGGCTGTATTCATGACCTTTGGTATTATTATGATTGGAGTGTTTTATTCCTTTATTTATCTATTCGCATATAAATTGGTGCCTTCAAATAAGCTGAGACGTGAAAAGTGGATTTCTTTTGTTGGCGGGTTAGCAGCTTCTTATGTATTTATTTATGTATTACCATATCTTCACGACCATCAGCATGCCATCAAAGAAGAATATGGCGTTTAGCCACTCAAACTGAACTATATTTTGTATGCTTAGTAGGTTTACTCGTTTTTTACGGGGTACAGAAATACTCTGAGGGGAATTTTAGTAAAGTACAAAGTGCATCAAGCACCTCAAACTTTTGGGTGCAGGTATCCTTCTTTGCCCTTTATAACATATTGGTTTCTTATACTCTTGTTTCTACTGAAGTAAGCGGTGTGCAGGCTATGTTTTATGCCTCTGCTCTAGGGCTTCATTTTCTGGTTGTAGCTCATGATATTTGGAGGTATTATCCAACCCAATATGTCGCTGTGGGCAGATATATTATGGCTTCAGGGGTAATGATAGGCTGGATAATGGGGATTTGGCTGTCTATCTCTTATTTACTAGAAGCTATTATTTTTGCATTTATCTCAGGGGCAATGATTCTTAATGTTTTAAGTAATGAGCTCCCCAAACACCGTGAGGCTCATTATCCAACCTTTGCGTTTGGAGTAATTCTTTATACAAGCTCTGCTATGTTTTTTAAGTTCTTTTTTGAATGGTAATTTTAATTGTTGGAGGGAGTAAAGCGGTGAATTCTATATATTCCTCTATTCTGGTAGCAGTAGATGGGACAAAGGAAGCTATGCTTGCATTACAAAGAGCGCTAGAAATGGCAAAAGAAAATGACAGTAAGCTGATTATTTCTCATGTAATTGATTACAGTGCGTTTCCCAAAAAGCAGCAAGAAGACCCCGCTTTTATGAAGTTGGCTGAAAGGCACGGGAATGTTCTCCTTGGTATCTGTGAAAGAGAAGCTAGATCCGCGGGATTGAAAGATGTGGAGACCACCCTTAACTTTGGATCTCCTGTCGTGAAAATATCTAAGGAACGCTCGCTGGAATTTGGTAGTGATCTAGTGATAGTGGGAAAGGAATCTAATGAGAAATATGTAAGGGTTTCAGAAAGCATTGCCCGCCATTGCTCATGTGACGTGTTAATTGTCCAAGAAGATTAAAACAGTACTTATTTTAAATAAATGATAAAAGCCAATTAAAATTTCAGTAGAAAATAATCGAAATATAAATAAGAGAAAGTGTAAAAAGCACCCAGGCGGTGCTTTTTTGATAGTTAACCTTAGGTGTAAAACCTAATCAATTATATTTTTCACTCGTCCTACCTGGCCATCTTCGAGTCTGACTTTAATACCGTGAGGATGAGTTGCTGATTTTGTTAATAGGTCTTTTACAATTCCTTGAGTCAGCTTGCCGCTTCGCTGATCCTTTTTTAATACAATCTCTACTTTTAAACCCGGGTACAAACTGCTGCGCTGAGTGCCATTCATAAAGCAAACCGCCTTTCTTTCAGAGTTTTTTCTGTACATACAGCTTATCATGTCTCCCTGGCAGTTAGTAGAACTCATTGGCATAAATGGCAAGGGGGAGATTATTGTATGAATTTTATATTTTGTCACAATCTAACAGTGACTACCAGAGGAACAGAGCGGGTAACAGTGAAAATAGGATCATACATTAATTATGGAGGACAGGAGCTATGCCATTTATGAAGATAAATGGATTAAAAACATATTATGAATCAAAAGGTAAAGGGGAAGCCATTGTTTTTATTCATTGCCCCGTGCATCCCAGCGATGTTTACCGTCCTGAATTGGAGGAATTATCTTCAGACTATCATGTCATTTCAATGGATATACGAGGACACGGGAGAACAGCCTCCTCCCCAGATCCATGGGATTTTTCAGATATAGCAAATGACCTGAAAGAACTTTTGGGCAGGCTTGGTATTGAAAAAGCATGGCTTTGCGGTTATTCAGCAGGCTGCTCTATTGCCTTTGAATTTACGTTTAAGTACCCTGGGGCTGTCAAAGGCCTGATTCAACTCGGCCCTGTCCCTAAGGTGGAGGATGGCCTTCTTTATTTTATTGTGAAGAATGGAATTCGGTTATCGCTTATAGATAAACCCGCGTTGTTCCTTGCCTTTTTTGGAGCCATCATCAATACAAATGACTGGCAAAGGTTTTTGAGTTTGCTTAAAGCATCTTTACCAACAAACGGGCTGGATGCCTCACAGTTTTATCACGCCTTTTTGCATTATGATTGTACAAAACGTCTTCCTTCTATTAAAGTACCTGTTTTACTTGTATACGGGGAAAAGGACAGAATTACTGGTAAGTATGCTTTGCCCATGAAAGGTTTTTTGCCGGACAGTACATTGATTTTTATAAAAAAATGCGGACATGAGATTCCTTTAAAAAGAAGTGTTGAATTGAACCTGCGCATCAAAGAATTTATTTCATGATTACAGGAGTGTGCATGTATGGAAACCGGGTTAGCATTTGCCGGAGGAGGAATACCGGGGTCGGCAGCTGTAGGAGTGCTGCTCGCTTTTGAAGAAGCTGGAATTAAGGTTTCACACGTTACCGGATCAAGTTCTGGAGCTATGGTAGCGGCGTTATACGCCTATGGCCATAAAGCAGAGACTTTAAAAAGGATTGTTCCTTCGTTAAACAGGCGTCTGCTTGATTTTGACTGGAGATCTCTTCTCTATAGAGCCTTATTTATTCGGCCCCGAGTAGAAGGGATATTGAAAGGGGAACGTTTACGAAATATTATGGTACAACACACAGGATGAACCTCTGTCTTCCTTGAAAATACCATGCGGAATCGTAGCAACTGATTACGGGCGGGGGACAAGCGTTGTTTTTTCTTCAAATTCTGTGGAAGATTATGAATATGTGAACAATACTTCAATAGCAGATGCCGTAAGGGCTAGCTTTGCGATTCCAGTACTCTTTAAACCGTATCATTATGGAGAAAGAATGTTGATTGATGGTGGCGTTACCTCAAATTGTCCTGTCAGAATATGCAGGGCATTGGGAGCAGAACGCGTTATTTCTGTAGATCCTATTACACCTATTATCAATGCAAAGTCTGGTTCAGCAAACATCGTCAAAGTCATCAATAACGTCATCAACCTTTCATTGAAAACCCAAATGGAAGCAGAGCATAAGGAAGCCGATTATAATCTCTATCCGGAGGTAGGAGCTATCGGGGCTTTTGACTTTCGGAAGGCTAGTCATTGTATTGATTTAGGGTATGAGACAGCTATGGCGAAAATAGAAGAAATAAAAAAAGTATTAACAGAACAAGAACAAGAGTATTGAGGATATGCTGACATAATAGAAAATTTTACTAAAAGCATGGACAAAGGGAAGGAATCAGCTATATACTCAGAAGTATAATTAAATAATAATAAACAGGTGTTGTAAGTTGGTTTTATACATTACAGCTTAAAAGGGAAGCTGGTGAAAGTCCGGCACGGTTCCCGCCACTGTAAATCTGAGTAACCTGCAAAGATCCACTGCTGGAAAGCGGGAAGGAGCAGGAAACAATGAAGATAAGTCAGGAGACCTGCCTGTATGATTACACATGGACCTACGGGAAATAGGGAGGGGTGTTTGCTGAATTAATTGTATTAAGGTTCATTCCTTATGCTACATAGTTTGATAGAAGCATTCAGGCCGCTGTGGTTTGTTTGCTTTTTTTTGTTGTTAATTAGAATAGGGTACTATCCTCTATCAGTTGTCTGTGTCGTGACGCTGGCAGTCTTACTAGTGAAAAACTCAAAAATAGAAGAGGAGAGAATAAAATGAGTGATACAGTAAAAGGACCATTTAGAGCAGATCATGTAGGCAGTTTCTTAAGGCCGGAACGATTAAAAAAAGCCCGCCTGCAGAGGAACAGAGGGGAAATCACAGCTGAGGAACTATGGGAAATGGAGAATGAAGAAATAAAACGACTGGTAGATAAACAAAAAGAAGCTGGCTTAAAAGCTGTAACAGATGGGGAATTCAGACGTGCATGGTTCCATTTGGATTTCATGAAAGAAGTAGAAGGAATGGAATTTGTCACGTTGGATAAAGGCCTTATCTTCAGCGGAGGAACGGAAACAAAGGCAGAAGGTGCTAAGGTGACGGGCAAGCTGAATTTTGGCGATCATCCTGTGGTGAAGGAATACAAATTCCTTCACAGTATTAAGGGAGACCATGAAGCAAGAATCACAATACCGAGTCCCAGCATGTTTATTTTCAGGACAGTAACGGATGAAGAAAAAAATTCTATTCTTCAGAATCTGAACTCTTTGCTGATCTAGTTAAAGTATACAAAGACGCAATCAGTGCTTTATATGACGCAGCTGCCGCCACCTGCAATTTGATGATACTACTTGGTCATTATTCCTGGAGGCCGAGAAGGACAAGGACCTGGTTCTGTCGGGGGGACTGCTTCAGGCCAGAGGTCTTGACCCACAAGAAACCCTTGAATTATTCGTTGACACTGTAAATGAGCGATCGCAGACAAACCAAATGATATGACAATAACAATGCACGTTTGCAGAGGGAACTATAAGTCCACGTATGCATCAAGCGGCAGTTATGATGCGGTTTCCGAGATTATGTTCAAGAAATTAAACGTAGATGCTTTATTTCTTGAATTTGATGATGAACGTTCCGGAGGCTTTGAACCGTTAAGCCATGTAGAGCGCGAAGATTTTTATGTGGTCCTTGGTCTGATCACATCTAAATTTCCAGAGCTAGAGGATCCAGATCTAATTCAGAACAGAATTGAAGAAGCAGGAGAATATCTAAGAAAAGAGCAGTTATGCTTAAGCCCTCAATGTGGTTTTGCCTCCACAGAAGAAGGGAACCTTCTTACCGAAGAAGAACAATGGGCCAAGGTGCGGCATGTGGTCAGCATCGCAAATGACGTATGAAAATAGTGAGAAGAGCCTCATCGAAAAATCGATGAGGCTTTTTTTAATAAAGGCTTGGTTACATTTTGTGGTTACTATT